>NZ_JAAGOU010000011.1:0-173289 GCF_010500775.1 Salipiger sp. PrR002 | reverse complement strand
TTGATGAAGATAATCCCGCTCAAAACCCGCTTGTCATCGACCCGAGGCTTACCATGAGGCTTGGGCAAGAAAGGGGCCAGGCGTGCAATCTGCTCGTCGGTCAGCCAGAAGAGATCGCTCATGTCACCGCTCCGTTTTCAAAGCCGTGAATCATGCTGTTCCCGCGAAATCAATGCATCCTGAGCCTAGAGGCATATCATGGCCTTCGCTGATCTCTTTCGCCGCACCTCGCCTGAGACCCGCTCGAACGTGAGTCTCGCCGCCCTCGGCGCGACGTGGCTCGCGCAAGGCGACGGCTACAGGCACAGGCCCGAGGCGCTCGCTGCTTCCGAGGCGGCGATCGGGCTGATCTCTGACAGCTTGTCCGCGCTCCCCTTCCGCGTTTACCAGGAAAGCGAGGCCGGGCGCGTCGAGGTGGCAGGCCACCCTTTCTTGCGCCTGACGAGGCGTGGCGTAGCTGGCGGGCGCCTCACCTTTCCGGGGTTCGTAAGCTGGCTCGTGCGGCACGCCCTCACTTACGGCAACGGGCTTGCGAAGATCGAGTCCGACGGTCGTGGCGTCGTGGTCGATTTTCTGCCGATCCCTTGGCGTGGCGTCTCGGTCGAGGTGAGCGACGCCGGGCGGATCATCTACGTGTGCACCGGCGACGGACTCTTCGCCCCGCGCGGCCAAACCGTGCGTCTCTTGCCACATGAGGTGCTTCACCTCCGATGCCCGACCGACGACGGCTTGATCGGGGTTGCGCCCCTGGCGCGTGCGCGCGCGGCATCCGAAGCAGCCGTCGAGGTCGACGCGACGAGCCGAGCGCTTTGGAGGAACCTGACCAAGCCCGCCTACGTGCTCATGCACGAGAAGAGCATCTCCGAGGGTGCTGCGGCGCGCCTCAAGCGCCAGTTCGAAGGTCTGATCGGAGGGAGCGGCAAGGGCAAAGGCGTGCTCCTCGAGGAAGGCTTGAAATTCGAGGGCGTCGAGCTTCAATCGGCAGAAAGCGCCGAGGCGCTCGACTCCCGCCGGTTCACGGTCGAAGAGATCGCCCGCGTTTTCGCGGTGCCGACGCCGCTTATCGGCTCGATGCAGGGCGCGACCCTGACCAACGTCGCGCATCTGCGCGTCCACTTCGCTCAATCGACCCTTTCGACTTGGGCAAGGCGGCTCGAGGCCGAGATGGCGCGGGCCCTTTTCTCCGACGACGAGATCGAGCGCATGAGCATCGAGGTCGACTTGTCCGGCATCCTCCGAGGCGACGCGGAGACGCGCTTCAAATCGTGGGATGTGGCGCTCAGGCATGGCGTGCTCACCGTCAACGAGGTGCGGGAGGCCGAAGGCTATGGGCCAATGCCTGTCGTCATGCCCGAGCGCGAGACCTGACGCTCACCCGGCCCCGAGCAGGCTGCGCGAAGGCGAGGGTCAGAGATAGCGACATCGCCGATCCGGCGGCGCGCGCTGAAGTGTCCTACTCCGCCCCCCCTGAATCGCGGCACTTTCGGCTATCGGAAGGCGCCCGCCTATCGGTGGCGAGCAACAAACTCGGATCGGCGGATGCCGTTTCATGCTCGGACGTTTTTGGGGTGTTTTAGGTAGACGACTTCGCGGTGGTAGCCGTTTTTACCAAAATTTTCATGCACTTAAGCAAGAAAATGGCGGAGAGGAAGGGATTCGAACCCTCGAGACGGTTCCCCGCCTACACACTTTCCAGGCGTGCGCCTTCGACCACTCGGCCACCTCTCCGCGGACCGCTCTACAGGAAAGTCCGGGCCGGGTGCAAGAGGCGGTTTGCCAAAAAATTGAGCCCCGGTGCAGAACCGGGGCTCGACGTTCGGTCAGGCAGGGATCGCGGGCGGAAAACGCCGCCCCGCGGCCTCACATATTGGGGTAGTTCGGCCCGTCGCCACCCTGTGGAACGGTCCAGTTGATGTTCTGCGAGGGATCCTTGATGTCGCAGGTCTTGCAGTGCACGCAGTTCTGGAAGTTGATCACGAACTCGGTCTTGCCGTCCTTCTCGACGAACTCATAGACACCCGCCGGGCAGTAGCGCTGCGAGGGGCCTGCGTATTTCGGCAGGTTATCGAGCAGCGGCACCCGCGGGTCCTTCAGCTTGAGATGCGCCGGCTGGCTCTCTTCGTGGTTGGTGAAGGAGAAGCTGACGTTGGTCAGCCGGTCGAAGCTCAGCTTGCCGTCGGGCTTGGGGTAATCGATCGGCTGATGCGCCGCCGCGCTCTCGGTGGCCGCGGCATCGCTCTTGCCGTGCTTGACCGTGCCGAAGAGCGAGAAGCCGAAGCTGTTGGTCCACATGTCGAGGCCGCCAAGCGTCAGCGAGCCCAGCAGGCCGGTTTTCGACCACAGCGGCTTGACGTTGCGCACCTTCCACAGGTCCTGCCCGATGGCCCCTTCGCGCACTTCGCTCTCATAGGCTGTGAGCTCGTCCGAAGCGCGGCCCGCCTGGATCGCCTCATAGGCCGCCTCTGCCGCGGCTTTGCCCGAGAGCATGGCATTGTGGTTGCCCTTGATGCGCGGCACGTTGACCATGCCCACCGAGCAGCCGAGCAGCGCCACGCCGGGCGCGACCATCTTCGGCATCGACTGGAAGCCGCCCTCGGAGATCGCCCGCGCGCCATAGGCCACGCGCTTGCCGCCTTCGAGCAGGTCCGCCACATGCGGGTGATGCTTGAAGCGCTGGAATTCCATGTAGGGGAAGAGGTGCGGGTTGCGGTAGTTCAGGTGCACCACGAAGCCGACGTAGACCTGATTGTTGTCGAGATGGTAGATGAAGGCCCCGCCCCCGGCATTGCCGCCCAGCGGCCAGCCCATGGTGTGCTCGACCCGGCCTTCCTGGTGCTTGGCAGGGTCGATCTCCCAGATCTCCTTCATGCCGAGGCCGAACTTCTGCGGGCATTTGCCTTCCGAGAGGTTGTATTTCTCGATCACTTCCTTCGACAGCGAGCCGCGCACGCCTTCCGACAGGAAGACGTATTTGCCGTGCAGTTCCATCCCCGGCTCATAGCCCGGCCCCGGGGTGCCGTCGGCGTTCTTGCCGAACTCGCCCGCGACCACACCCTTGATCTCGCCGTTCTCGCCGTAGACCAGCTCCGAGCAGGCCATGCCGGGGAAAATCTCGACGCCAAGCGCCTCGGCCTGTTCGGCCATCCAACGGCAGACGTTGCCCATGGAGACGATGTAATTGCCCTTGTTCGACATGAACTTCGGCATCGGCCAATGCGGAATGGTGACCTTGCCAGCCTCACCCAGCAGATAGAATTTGTCCTGCGTCACCGGAACGTTCAGCGGCGCGCCCTTCTCCTTCCAGTCGGGGATCAGCGCGTCGAGACCGCAGGGGTCGAGCACCGCACCAGAAAGGATATGCGCGCCGACCTCGGATCCCTTTTCGAGAACCACAACATTCAGGTCGGCATCGAGTTGCTTGAGCCGGATCGCTGCGGAGAGGCCTGCCGGCCCCGCCCCCACGATCACCACGTCATATTCCATCGACTCGCGCTCGATCTCGGCCATGTGGTTCCTCCGCTGGCTGTTCGCTGTAATTATCTTGCGCATTGGCGTAGCGCGGCGGTGCAGCACAGGTCAATCGAAACGCGGCATAAAAGGTGCCTGACGCGACCTTAGGAAAATAATAGTTGGCGCGGCGCAAAGTCCGCTCGGCGGAGCCTCGCGCAGCTCATCGCCCTGCCCTGCAGGCCCGCCGCGCCGCAGCGCACCCTTGCCAAAGCCCGGGACAATCCCCACTCTTGCCAGAAACGACCACTCATGGTTTTAGACGGCAAACGCAAAAGGGCCGGGGAGAGGCCCTCGGGACAGTTCCGGAAAGACTCAATGGAAAAGATACTGATGACCCGCGCGGGCTTCACCGCGCTCGAAACCGAATTGAAAACGCTCAAGTCCGTTGAGCGTCCGGCCATCATCAAGGCCATCGCCGAAGCACGTGAGCACGGCGATCTGTCGGAAAACGCCGAATACCACTCCGCGCGCGAGAAGCAGAGCTTCATCGAAGGCCGGATCAAGGAAATCGAAAGCGTGATGTCGCTGGCCGAGGTGATCGACCCTTCGAAGCTGACCGGTGCGATCAAGTTCGGCGCGACAGTCACCGTCGTCGATGAAGACACCGACGAAGAGAAGACCTGGCAGATCGTCGGCGAATATGAGGCCAACATCGAAAAGGGCCTGCTCAACATCAAATCGCCCATCGCCCGTGCCCTGATCGGCAAGGACGAAGGCGACAGCGTCGAGGTGCGCACCCCCGGCGGCGAGAAGAGCTACGAGATCCTGACGATCGCGTACAAGTAACACCCAAAGGTAAGGGTCGCGCCGCATCATGGCAGACAGCAACGACAGCCGCTCGGCGCCCATCGGCGTCTACGACCGCGAGGAAAAGCGCGGCATGACCGGGATCGAGATCGCCGCGCTCGTCCTCAGTGCGCTCTGGCTGGTGATCGCCGGTGGCTATGTCTTCACCGGCGGCAGCACCGAAGGCGTGGGCGGCCTGCGCTTCTTGCTGGTGGTGATGGTTGTCTTTCTGCCCATCGCGATGATCTGGGTGGCGGCGATGACCATGCGCGCCAGCCGTATCATGCGCGAGGAAAGCGCGCGGCTGCAGACCGCCATCGAGGCGATCCGCAAGTCGTACCTCACGCAGGCGCAGACCGGCCGCAACGATCCCTCGGCCAGCACGCTGGCGCGCAAGCTTGACGAGGTGGCCGCCGCGCAGCGCAAGATCGAGACGACGCTGGCCATGCTCGGCTCTACCCGCGCGGCGCAGGCTGCGGTGCAGGCGCAGACCGCCGCCGCTGCCGCGGCACCCGAGCCTGCCGCGGACGATCAGCCCGCGCTGTCGCTCGGCACGCCCGCCGAGGCGCTGGAGCCGCCGCTGGCCAACACCGATTTCATCCGCGCTCTGAACTTCCCCGACACTGCCGAAGACCTCGAAGGCTTCGCGGCGCTGCGCCGCGCGCTGAAAGACCGGCAGGCGGCGCAACTCATTCAAGCTTCGCAAGACGTGCTGACGCTGCTGTCGCAGGACGGCATCTATATGGATGACCTGACGCCCGACATGGCCCGCCCCGAGGTCTGGCGCGCCTTCGCCAAGGGCACACGCGGGCGCGAAGTGGCTGCCCTCGGTGGTGTGCGCGACCGCGCCTCGCTGGCGCTAAGCTCGGGCCGGATGAAGCAGGACGCGATCTTCAAGGATGTCGCCCATCATTTCCTGCGGCTCTACGACCGCGCCTTCGTGCGCTTCGAGGGGCAGGCAAGCGACGCCGAGATCACCGAACTGGCCAACACCCGGACCGCCCGCGCCTTCATGCTGCTGGGCCGCGTCGCGGGCGCCTTCGACTGACGCGAAGCGCCGGCGCAAGCCACAGCGCCTCCTTGCGTTTAAGGTCAGCCTCCCTGCCCGATTGCATCTCCCTCAAAGGGTCGCTACGGCTTGCCCGGTTGACGGGAGGCAAGGCACCACATGGCACGATCGGACACGGGTTCTTACTACTGGCAGGGTGTGCGCGCAGGCCTGCCGTTCCTGCTGGTGATTGGCCCCTTTGCCACGCTCTTCGGCGTGCTCGCCAATGAGGCGGGGCTCAACCTTTTCGACACGCTTTCGTTTTCGGTCGTGGTGATCGCCGGGGCCGCGCAGTTCGTTTCGCTGCAGATGCTGCAGGACCATGTGCCCGCGCTGATCGTGCTGGCTTCGGCGCTTGCGGTGAACCTGCGTATGGCGATGTATTCCGCCGCGATCACCCCGCATCTGGGCGCGCTGCCGCTGTGGAAACGCGCGATCTGCGCCTATTTCCTTGTGGATCAGACCTATGCGTCGTCGGCGCTGCAATTCGAACGGTCGCCCGAGATGACCCTGCCGCAGAAGTTCGCCTTCTTCATGGGGACGATGACGCCGATCTGCCCGCCGTGGTACATCTTCACGCTGGTCGGTGCTTGGGTGGGCGAAGCGATCCCCGCCGATTTCGGCCTCGATTTCGCGCTGCCCATCGCCTTTCTGGCGATGATCGCCCCGGCGCTGCGCACTGGCGCGCATGTGGTGGCGGCGCTGGTGGCGACGCTGGGCACGCTGCTGCTGGCATGGATGCCCTACAACCTCGGCGTGCTCTGCGCCGCCGCGCTCGGCATGATGGCCGGGGCCGAGACCGAACGGAGGATGCAGCGATGATCGAACGCGGAGACCTCTGGCTGGTGATCCTCGGGCTGGGGCTGGGCAGCTTTGCCCTGCGCTTCCTGTTCCTTGGGCTTGTCGGCGACCGCCCCCTGCCCGCGTGGCTGACGCGCCATCTGCGCTACACCGCCGTGGCGATGATGCCCGCGCTGGTAGCGCCGCTGGTGGTCTGGCCCGCGGCGACGGACGGGCAGACCGATCCTGCCCGTCTAATCGCCGCATTGGTGACGCTCGGCGTCGGGCTGGCCAGCAAGAACGTGATCCTTGCCATCCTCAGCGGCGCGGTGGCGCTGATCGCGGGCGGTTACTGGCTCAGCTGATCGCTGTCGCCGGTGCGCTGCTCGAACGCGGCGATCGCCAGCGTCTTGTCGTCGGCATCCTGCTCGCGCAGCACCTGCTCGGTCACGCCCGGCATCGCCGCAAGCTCATCGGCGAGCTTATTGGGGAACCACGTGCGGCCAACCCCTTCAAAGCCCGGCAGCTGGCTCAGCACGCCAGAGGTCGCCACGGTGCATTGCGTCTGCGACACCGGTCCATGCGCCTGCACCATCTTCAGCGCGCGTTCGGCCACCTCGGGCGACACTTCGATGCGCTGGATGCGCACGCGGTAGGTCTCGCGCGCATGGGCACGGGCGTAAAAGCGTTCGACCTCGGGGGTTACGCCATAGAGCACATCATCCACCTCGGGCACATTGCGCGCCCGGACGGATCCCGCCGGATCGAAGATCACCCGCTGCGACGGCGCGCTGATCATCAGGCTGGAATGCGCCCCGGCATCCGAGCGGTTGTTGATCATCGTGTAGAGCGTCAGCGCGGGTGGGCCGCCATCGACATAGCGCGCGGCGGCAACCTCTTCTGGCGTGGCATTGGGATAGCGCATGGCCGGAGTGGTACAGCCCGCAAGCGTAAGCGCTGCGAGACCGGCCAAAAACGTGGCGCGATAGAACATGAAAGCCGACCCTTTCCGGTCAGCGGGCGGCCTCCTCCGCCGCCCGGCCTTGACTGACGTCTAGATGAATTCCCCTCCCGAAGGCGCGAAGCTCAGGAGTTGAAGATCGCCAGGAAGAGCAGCACTGCGATGATCACATAGACCATGCGGATGGTGAACTTGATGAAGCCGTGAAAGGTCTTCTCTTGGGCCGTGATGTCCATGCTGCCGGGCTTGTAGTCTGCCATATGTCCGTCCTGTCTCCATCCCCAACGGGCGTTTCTTCTCCGCTCAGAGGCTTAGCGGATTCTGCGCAAGCTGTCACCTGTTCTTGAGCCCCGCGTGAGCCCGCTCAGCCGCGCGCGGCCTGCCACAGCCATGCGCCATCTGCGCCTTCGGTCCGTGTCGCCCGGCCTTCCAGATAGAGGTGCTGACAATGCGCCATGGCCTCGACGATGGCGAGCCCGTATTCCGCATCGCCGATGGTGCGCTTGAAGAGCGGCGCAAAGCACGCGCCCGCGCTCTTTGGCGTGTCGAGGAAGTCCTCCAGCCGCTCAAGCGCGCCGTGGTGATTGTCGATCAGCTGGCGCAGGCGGAAGGGCAACCCGGTGAAGGGCAGCTTGTGCCCGCCCAGCACGTAGTGATCGTCGCGCGCCATTGTGGCCAGCCGCTCGCAGGATTCGAGCCAGTCGCCCACCGGATCGGCCTCGGGCTCGGTGGCATAGACGCCAAGGTTGGAGCTGATCGTCGAGAGCACCTGATCCCCGGCCAGCACCAGCGTATCGTCTTTCGACCAGAAAGTGGCGTGCTCGGGCGCGTGGCCATTGCCCATATGCACCTCCCAGTCGCGCCCGCCCATGCGCAGCACGTCGCCCTGCTGCAGCCGGGTGAAGCCCAGGGGCATCGGCCAGACGCAATCGGCGAAGTTGAAAGGCCGCTCCTTGCGCCGCCGCTCCAGCACCCGCGGCTCCATGCCGCAGCGCTTCCAATAGGCGATTTGCTCGGGCGGCGGCGCCTCCTGCGCGTCAAGCTGCAGCATGCGCGCGAACAGCCACGCGGTGCGCGTGGTCAGGAGCTCCGCGCCCCGCTCCTGAAACCAGCCCGCCAGCCCCATGTGATCGGGGTGATGATGGGTCACCACCACCCGCCGCACCGGTTTGCCCGCCAGCGGCCCGGCGAGCAGCTTTTCCCAGATGCCCCGCGCCCGCCCCGAGTTGATGCCGGTGTCGATCAGTGTCCAGCCGTCGCCGTCATCCAGCGCGTAGCAATTCACGTGATCGAGCTTCATCGGCAGCGGCAGGCGCAGCCACAGAACGCCCTCGGCGATCTCTGTGGCCTCGCCCCATGCGGGCGGCGTTTCGTGCGGGTAGTGCAATCCGGGCTTCATCAGGCGGCAAGATCCTCGGCAGTGATGGCAATCAGCTCGGCATCCGCCGCCGCGACCTCGGCCAGCAGGCCGACATGCTCGGGCAGAAGCCTCGTGATGTAGAAACGCGCAAGCCGTGCGTGCGCGCCCGACGGGTCTGCCATGGCCGCGCGCAGATGGAAATGCCCCCCGAGCACGCGGGCGAAGGCGCGCAGATAGGGCACCGCCACGCCAAACCGCTCGGTCATGGGGCGCGCCACCAGCGCCTCGGTGGTCTCGCGCAGGGTCTCCGCAGCCTGCCAGACCGCCTCGGCCAGATCGGGCATCTGCGCTTTCGCCGCCTCCGACTGGGCCTCGATCTCATCGAGCAGCCGCGCCGCCGCCTCACCGCCGTCCATCAGCTTGCGCCCCACGAGGTCCATGGCCTGAATGCCGTTGGTGCCCTCATAGATCGCCGTGACCCGGACATCGCGGTAATATTGCGCGGCGCCGCTTTCCTCGATGAACCCCATGCCGCCCCAGACCTGCACGCCCGCCTCCGCCGAGGCGCAGCCGACGTCGGTACCAAACGCCTTGGCGATCGGTGTCAGAAAGGCCGCGCGGGCGGCCCAGTCGGCCTCGCCGGTCGCCGAGGCCATGTCGAGCGCCACCGCGCAGCTGAGCGCGATGGAGCGCGCCGCCAGCACATCCGCCTTTACCCCTGCCAGCATCCGCCGCACATCCGCATGGCCGATGATGGTGCCCTCGGGCGTGCGGCCCTGCTTGCGCTCCATCGCATAGCCAAGCGCGTGCTGATAGGCGCCCTCGGCGGCCCCCACGCCCTCGCAACCGACACCGAGCCGCGCGTTGTTCATCATGGTGAACATGGCGCGCATGCCGCCGCCTTCCTCGCCGATCATCCAGCCGCGCGCGCCCTCAAAGCTCATCACACAGGTCGGCGAGCCGTGCAGACCCATCTTATGCTCGAGGCTGACCACCCGCAGATCATTGGCCACGCCCGGTGCGCCGGACTCGTCGGGGATGTATTTCGGCACAAGGAACAGGCTGATGCCCTTGGTGCCCGGTGCCGCATCCGGCAGGCGCGCCAGCACGAGGTGGCAGACATTGCCGGTGAAATCGCAATCGCCCCAAGAGATGAAGATCTTCTGCCCGGTGATCGCATAGGTGCCATCGCCGTTGGGCACCGCCTTGCTCGACAGCGCGCCCACGTCCGAGCCCGCCTGCGGCTCGGTCAGGTTCATCGTCCCCGACCATTCGCCCGAGATCAGCTTGGGCAGATACAGCGCCTTGATCTCCTCGCTGGCGTGATGCTCCAGCGCCTCGATCTGGCCTTGGGTCAGCAGCGGGTTGAGATGCAGCGCAAGACAGGCCCCCGACATCATCTCGTTGACAGCCGAGGCGACGGTCAGCGGCAGCCCCATGCCGCCATGTTCGACCGGCCCGGCCACGGCCACCCAGCCGCCCTCGGCGATCGCGCGGTAGCCTTCAGCAAAGCCCGGCGTAGAGCGCAGCACGCCATTTTCGAGCACCGCCCCCTGCAGATCGCCCGCGCGGTTGAGCGGCGCCAGCACCTCGTCGCAGAGCCGCCCCGCTTCGCCGAGCACCGCCGCGACCATGTCAGGCGTGGCCTCGGCATGGCGCTCGGTCGCCGTTACCGCGTCAAAGCCCACCACCTTGTCGAGCAAAAACGTAAATTCAGCGACAGGCGCGCGATAGGCCATGGCATTTCCTCCGATCCCGGTTGGCAAGTCGGAGCCCCTCGGCTAGGGAGGATCCGACGATTTCGGTGCGACCCTAGGACGATGGCTCGCCGCCGACCAAACGGAACGCAGCGTCACGGATAAACCGATGCCCGACACCCCTACCTTGCGCCTGCCCGCCGACGAGGCCGGGATCGCGCGCGCCGCCGAGTTGCTGCGCGCCGGAGAGCTTGTCGCCTTCCCGACCGAAACGGTCTACGGGCTGGGGGCCGACGCGCGCAATGATGCCGCCGTGGCGGGCATCTACGAGGCCAAGGGCCGCCCCAGCTTCAACCCGCTGATCGTGCATGTGCCCAGCATCGAACACGCCAAGGAATTGGTGGAATGGTCGGGCACCGCCGAAAATGTCGCCCGCGCCTTCTGGCCCGGTCCGCTGACGCTGGTGCTGCCGATCCGCTGGGATGCCGGTCTGTCGGACCGCGTCACCGCAGGCCTCGACACGCTGGCGGTGCGCCTGCCCGCGGCGCCGCTGGCGCGCGAGCTTCTCACCGCCTTCGGCGGCCCGCTCGCTGGCCCCTCGGCCAACCGCTCGGGACGGATCAGCCCGACCACCGCCGATCACGTGCTGAGCACGCTCGACGGGCGCATCGCCGCGGTGCTCGATGGTGGGCCCTGCAAGGTGGGCCTCGAAAGCACGATCCTTGGCCTCTCGGGCCGCCCCACCCTGCTGCGCCCCGGCGGCATCAGCGCCGAACAACTGTCGGAGGCCCTCGGGCACCCGGTGATGCGGCGTCAGGACAACGCGGCCATCTCGGCCCCCGGGCAGACCGCCTCGCATTACGCGCCGCGCGCCCGCATGCGCCTCAACGCCGCCGAGTGGCGCGAGGGCGAAGCGCGGCTCGGTTTCGGCGACATGGAGTGCGATCTGAACCTCTCGCCGAGCGGCGATCTCGAGGAGGCGGCGGCCAATCTCTTTGCGCATCTGCATCTGCTCGACGCCAGCGGAGCAAAGATCATCGCCGTCGCCCCGGTGCCGCATTTCGGTGCCGGTGTCGCGATCAACGACCGCCTCAGCCGCGCCGCCGCCCCGCGCTGAGCGCCGCAGCTTCATTGTTCTGAAAATACGCGATCCCAGCCATGCCAGACGGTCTGCAGGCGGAACGGCTGGGAACGCCTCCGGCGGGCGTATTTGGGGAACAATGAAAGCGCAGGGGCGCGCTCAGGCCCGGCCGCCTTCGCCCGAGAGCGCCAGTGCCGGGATACCGAGCACATCGAGCGCGGCGCTCCATTTGCCGGCGTCGGGCGTGGCGAAGACCAGTTCGCGGCTCGCCGGGCAGACCAGCCAGGCATTCTCGGCCAGCTCGCCCTCGAGCTGCCCCGGCCCCCAGCCCGCGTAACCCAGCATCGCCATCCAGTCGCGCGGCCCGTCGCCGCGTGCGATATGCTCCAGCACGTCGAGCGTGCCGGTCATGAAGATCGCGTCGTCGACCTGCAGCGTGGTGAGTTCCGAGCGGTAGTCGGCGCTGTGCAAGACGAATCCCCGGCCCATCTCCACCGGGCCGCCGAAATGCACCGGCTGCTTGCCGGACCCCGGCTCGGCGTCGATGCCAAGCTGTTCAAAGAGCCCTTCGAGTGTGACGTCCGCCGAGGGTTTGTTGAGGATCAGCCCCATCGCCCCCTCGTCTGAATGGGCGCAGAGGTAGATCACCGCGTGTTCGAAACGCTCGTCGCCCATGCCGGGCATGGCAATGAGGACGGAGCCGGTCAGATCGGTGGCGCCGGAGGCGGTCTCGCTGTGCGTCATGGGACCCTTTCTGAAGTCTGCCTTCTGAGTGTGACCGTCCCGCAGTGTCGGTGCAAGCACACAAGCGGGCAGAATTGCCACGCTCTCGCTGCAATGTGACTTGGCAGGAGCCCCGCGAGGCTCCATTTGAAATGCATGATCCAGAATGCATTCAGAGCCGCCACCCTTGGCTGCGCGCTGGCGATGTCCGGCGTTTTCGCCACCGACGCCACCGCGATGGAGCCGGTCACCGCCGAGCTACGCCCCGGCTGGCGCTTGCCGAATGGCGATCACATGGCGGCGCTGCATCTGACGCTTGCGCCGGGGTGGAAGACCTATTGGCGCGCGCCCGGCGACGCTGGCATCCCGCCGGTCTTTGACTGGAGCGCTTCGGACAATGTCGCCGATGTCGCCGCGCTCTGGCCGACACCGCATGTGTTCCGCCAGTCCGGCGCGCGCTCGGTGGGCTATAAGGGGGAGCTGGTCCTGCCACTGCGCGTGGCCGCCACGGGCGGGCCGGTGACGCTGGAGGCGAATATGATGATCGGTGTCTGCAGTGACATCTGCGTGCCGCAGGAACTGCATGTGCGCGCCACGCTTCCCGACAGCAGCAGCGTCGATCCGGTGATCGCCGCGGCGCTGGCCGAAGCGCCCTTCACCGCCAGTGAGGCCAATGTGGGCAAGGTGCAATGCTCGATCAGCCCGGCCAAGGGCGGGATGGTTCTGCGCACCGAGATCGAGATGCCGTCTGCCGGTGGGCAGGAGGAACTGGTGGTCGAGGCGGGGCAGCCCGAGATCTGGGCGTCCGAGCCGAAGACCCGCCGCGAGGGCGGCAAGCTCGTGAGCAAGACCAAGCTGATGCATATGGAAGGCAAGCCCTTCGCCCTCGACCGCTCGAAGCTGCGCATCACCGTGCTGGGCGCGCAGCACGCGGTGGATATTCACGGCTGCTCTTCCTGAGGCACCCTGCTGGGCTTGAGGCTGCTTAGCCCACCCGCTGCCCGCGCAGCGCTATGGCGAGCGTGGCCAGCCAGACCAGCCCCAGCGCCAGAGCCACCCCAGCGACGAACAGCGTGAAGCCCGCGAGCGCCGGGGGCAGCAGCGCCAGCGGACCAAGCGCCAGCGCCGCCGGAAGCGCGCCGCTCACCGCCACCGCGCCCATGGTCGCCGCCAGCCAGCCCAGCACCAGCGCAAACAGCCCCAGCGTCAGCGCGCGCACCTTCGCGTGGCGATGCCGCGCGCCGCGCCGGAAGGCCGCGATGCGCCGGGCGATGTCATGCTGCGCTGCCAGAAGCGCGGGCACCACCATCAGCACCAGCAGCATGCCAAAACCCAGCCCGTAGACCAGCGTGATCACCGTCGGCTTCAGGAATTGCGCGTCCGAGCTGCGCTCGTAGAGCAGCGGCGCGAGACCCAGCACGGTGGTCGCCGTGGTCAGAAAGACCGGACGCAGCCGGTCCGCCGCGCCGTCGATGATCGCTTGAAAAATGCCGCGGTCGGGGGCGTATTCGTCGATCTGCGTCACCAGCACGATGGAATCGTTGATGATGATCCCGGTCATCCCCAGCAGGCCCACGACAGTGAACATCGACAGCGGCACATCCCACAGCGCGTGGCCGTAGATCGTGCCGACAAGGCCGAAGGGGATCACCGCCATCACCACCAGCGGACGCGTCCAACTGGCAAAGACCCAAGCCAGCACGAGGTAGATGCCCAGCAGAACCAGAACCAGCCCGGTGCCCGCGTCCGACAGGAAGTTGCGCTCGTCCTCGGCCATGCCGGACATGCGGAACTCCACCTGCCGCTCGGCGGCGATGGCAGGAAGGATGTCCTCCTGCAGCGCCTTCAGGATATCCGCGGCGCGCTCGGGATCATCCTCCGAGATATCGCCGGTGACCGAGACCGTGCGCAGCCCGTTCTCGCGCCGCACCGTAGAGAACCCGCTCTGCCGCTCGACCCGCACGATGTCGGCCAATTCCACATAGGCGCCCTCGGGCGTGCGGATTTGCGTGCGCTGCAGGAAATCGGCGGTCTGTTCGCGGTCCGGCAGTTCGACGCGGATCTCGGCGCTGCGCGGGCCGACCGGGAAGGTCGCCGCCTCGAGCCCGCCGATACGCGCGCGCAGCACCCGGCCCAGATCGTCCACCGTCAGCCCCAGCGCCTGCCCCTGCGGGGTCAGCTCCAGCACCAACTCGTCCTTGTCGTAAGACAGGTTGTCCTCGACCGCCGAAACCTCGGGGAAGCGCAGCACCGCTTTCTTGAGGTCTTCGGCGGCGGCCTTGAGCGCGCCCGCATCGGCACCGAAGAACTGCACGTCCAGCGCGTCGCCCCCCGGCCCCGAACGCCAGCCGCGGAAGCTGATCACCTCGACCATGGGCATCGCCGCCACCCGCTCTTGCAGCTCGCCGACGAATTGGAAGCTGGAATAGGGCCGCAGATCCGGCTCGATCAGTTCGATCGAAATGGCGCCCAGTTGATCGGCCTCCTTGTTCTCGGCCTCAGCCAGCGGGCGCCCGGAGTTGCCGCCGATCTCGGCGATCACATAGTCGAGCGGGTTGAGGCCGTAGCGCTCTTCATATTCGCGCCCCAACGCCTCGGTGGCGCGCTGCATCTCGCGCATCTGTGCCAGCGTGTCCGCGCGGGTGGCGCCCGGTGTCATGGCGAAATTGCCGCTGACCGAGGGCCGTTCCGGCGAGTTGAAAAAGCGCCAGACCACATCGCCCCGGATGAAGCTTGCCGCCTGCGAGGCCAGCAGCAGCACCGCCAGCGCCAGCACCACGTAGCGCGCCGTGATCACCCCGGCCATGAACGGGCGGAACAGCCGCTCGCGCACCCAGCGGAACCCGCGGTTCACCATGCGCGAGGGCCAATCGTACCAATGCTGCTCGGTCGATTTGGCGATGGCATGGGCCATGTGGTTGGGCAGGATCAGGAAGCATTCGATCAGGCTGGCGATCAGCACGACGATCACCGTGAAGGGAATATCGGCGATCATCTCACCGAACCGCCCCCCGATGGCGGTGAGCCCGAAGAAGGCGATGATCGTGGTCAGGGTCGAGCTGAACACCGGCAGCGCCATGCGCCGCGCCGCGGTCTCGGCGGCTTCGACCGGCCCCAGCCCCTTGCGATGCAGATGATCGGCGTGCTCGCCGACGACGATGGCGTCATCCACAACGATGCCCAGCGTGATGATCAGCGCAAAGAGCGAGATCATGTTGAGCGTCAGACCCGAGGCATACATCAGCGCCAGCGCTGCGAGCATCGAGGTCGGGATCCCCGCCGCCACCCAGAGCGCGGTGCGCGCATTGAGGAACAGGAACAGCAGCCCGACCACCAGCACCAGCCCCGACAGGCCGTTGTGCAGCAAGAGGTCAAGCCGGTTGGTGATCGCCTCGGCGCGGGTGCGGATCAACTCGATCGTCGTGCCCTCGGGCAGCACCGGCTGAAAGTCGCGCGCCACATCGGCCACGGTCTGCTGGATCTTGATGGCATCGCCATCCGCCGAGCGATCGACCCGCACCGAGATCGCCGGATCGTCGCCGACGAAATAGGCGCGCTCGCGGTCGATGCCCTCTTCACGCAGGATCGCCACGTCACCGACGGTCAGCTTGGTGCCGTCGGGCTGCGAGCGAAGGACGATGGCGGCAATGTCACGCAGCGCGCGCTTCTCGACCCCGGCGCGCACGCGGGCGTTTGCGCCCGTCACATCGCCGGCGGGCGCGGCATCGACCTCGGCGGCAATCGCCTCCGAGATCTCCTGCATGGTCACATCGTAGCCCAGCAGATTGGCGGTGGGCACTTCGACGATGATCTGCGGCGCGGCGACACCGCGAATGGTGGTACGGGTGACGCCTTCGGCAAAGAGGCGCACCACGAATTCGTCGGCGAAGCGGCCCAGCTGATCCACTGCCACCGGTCCCGAGATCACCACATCGGTCACCCGGTCGCGCCAGCCTCCCGAGGTGACGCGCGGATCGTCGGCCTCTTCCGGCAGATTGTCGACGCCGTCCACGGCGGTCTGCACGTCGTCCAGCGCCTTGGCCATATTGTAATTGGGCTCGAACTCCAGCTCGATCTGCGCCGAGCCCTCGCGCGAGCGGCTCTCGGAGGCCACCACCCCTTCGACCGCAAGCAGCGTCGGCTCGAGCAATTGCACGATGGCGTTGTCCACGTCCTGCGCCCCGGCGCCGTCCCAGCTGACGCGGACGTCGATCTCATCCTCGACCACATCGGGGAAATACTGCGCGCGCATATTGGGTACCGCCAGCAGCCCCGCCCCAAGCAGGATCACCAGCAGCAGGTTGGCCACCGTGCGGTGCCGGGTGAAGTAGCTCAGAAGGCCGCTGGCAGATCCGGGGATGTGGCGCATGGCCTCAGCCTCCCATCCGCGCTTCGAGCCGTTCGATCACCTGCGCGGGCACCTTGGGTTCCGAGATCTGCGCCAAGAGCCGCTGTTTGGCCTCCGCCGGCATGCCGCTGTTGCCTTCGATGAAGGCGACCAGCCGCGCGCGGCGTTCGGCGCTGAGTTCCAGCATCGCCGCCTCAGAGGTCACATCGGGCCCGCTTGGGCCGCCCGCCGACGCCTCGGCGCTCAGGGGCCGAACCTTGATCCCCGCACCCAGAAGCGGCGTGCGCTCGGACACCACCAACCGCCCGTCCAGCGCCGCAGCGCGCACGATCACCTCGTCGCCCTGCCGCCGCAGCAGTTCCACCGGCAGCGCCTCCAGCCGCTGTTCGGCGTCGAGCACCAGCACATCGCCATCGGCCCCGAGCGCGGTCGCAGGCAGGCGCACCACCTGCTCGAGCGCTGGCTCGGCGATCTTCACGGTGACGAAATCCCCGGGCTTGAAGCCGCGCGGGGTCTCCAGCGAGGCAAAGAGCAGGCGCCCGGTCTGCCCCTCGCCGACCGCCGCCCCCTCGCGGGTGAGCGTCCCGGCGCTGCTGACCGAGGCGCCGTAGAAATCCAGCGTCACCGTGACCGGCAGTTCGCGCGGGCGGTCGGACGCGTTGAGCAGTTGCAGATACTGTTGGGTCGAGACGCGGAAGGCCACCTCCAGCGCCTGCGGGTCCACCAGCGTCGCCAGCTGTTCATTGGCCGAGACCCGGCGCCCAGCCACCACCGAGACATCCTCGAGCTGGGCATCGAACTCGGCGCGGATTTCCGTCTCGTCGAGCCGCCGCTGCGCCTCGTCAAGCGCGATACGCGCGCGCGCCAGCGCGGTGGTGCTCTGGTCCACCCGCGCCTCGGCCTGCGCCAGCGCCTGCCTGCGGGTCACCACCGCCTGCCGCGCCGAGGAGGCGGAAAGCTCCGCCTCTTCCACCAGCGCCGATGTGCCCACGCCGCGCGATTGCAGATCGGCCTGCCGCTGGTAGGCGCGCTGGCGCAGCTCAGCCTGTTCCTCGGCGGCCGCAAGCGCATCCTTTTCCAGCTCGACCGCGCGGATCGCCTCGCGGCGCTCGGCCTCGGCATCCTCCAGCGCGCTTTGCGTCCGTTCCAGTTCCGCCTGCATGTCCGCCGGGTCGATCCGCGCCAGCAGTGTGCCCGCCGCGACGCGCCCACCCTCGACAAACTCAGGCGCCAGTTCCATCAGCGTGCCGCCCACCGCGGTCCGAAGCTCCAGCATGCGGCGGCTCTGGATCTCGCCAAAGGCAGTCATCTCTGGCGAAACACTGCCTTCCCGCGCTTCCACCACGTTCACCGCAAAAACCCGTTCGCGCGCCTGCGGAATGCGCGGCGTATCGCTGAGCCGCGCCTGCACGGCATCGCGCACCAGCAGCCCGGCCCAGACCAGCAGGCCCAGCGTCAGCGAAAGGAGAAAGAGCCCGGTCAGGCTCCGCCGAAGAAACCGCATATGAACGTCCCGCGAAATCGAGGGGCATCGCCCCCCTGTCTGGCTGATATCACCTTATGCCCGAGCCCAAGCACAAGGAAAGCCATGACAAGGATACGCGGGCGCGCGTCATTTCCGCCGCTTATGCTCGTCGAGGCGCGGAAAAATCTCAACAAAGTTGCAGGGACGGTGCCGATAATCGAGCTGCCAGCGCAGGATCTCGTCCCATGCGTCCTTGCACGCCCCAGTGCTGCCGGGCAGCGCGAAGAGATACGTGCCCCCCGCAACCCCGCCCGTGGCTCGCGACTGCACCGCAGAGGTGCCGATTTTCTGCATGGAAACAAGAGTGAAGACCGTCCCAAAGGCTTCGATCTCTTTCTCGTAGACGTCGCGGTGCGCCTCGACGGTGACATCCCTGCCCGTGAGCCCGGTGCCCCCGGTCGACAGGATCACATCCACCTCGGGATCGGCGATCCAGACCCGCAGCTGATCGGCGATGCCCTCGCGGTCATCCTTCACGATTGCGCGATCTGCCAGCTTATGCCCCGCCTCGGTCAGGCGCACGACCAGCGTGTCGCCGGAGCGGTCCTCGGCAAGACTGCGGGTGTCGCTCACCGTCAGCACCGCAATGCGCACTGGAATGAACTCTCGGGTTTCGTCGATGCGGCTCATGCGGCCTCCGGTATCTAAAGATCAGGGACAGGGCTGCGCCAGCGGCAGGCGCGGCACCGAAAAGATGCGCTCAAAGCGGCGGGCGGCGCCATCCGTGGCGAGGCTGCGGGCGAAACGCACCCAATCGGCCTCGGGCGTCGGACAGACCCCCGGCTGCGCCTGCCGAGCGGCGGCAAGCTCGGTCATCAGCGCCGCGCGGCGCGCCTCTTCGGGCAGCGGCGGATAGGTGTTCCGACCGGCGAACGCGGCGGCCCTCATCAGCAGTGTCGCCAGCCGGTCGCGCTCGGCGGCACTCAGAAGCTCGGGGCAAAGCTGCACGGCGGCGGTGATCTCGACAAGCCGCTGCAAGGCGCAGCCCGCGCGGCCATAACCGCTTTGATCTTCGGCCCGGACGACCGCGCCGCTGCGCCGGGTGAGGATCACCGGCCCCGGCAATTCGAGCACCTGGGTGCCCGGCGATGGCGTCGCGATCTCGGCGGCGTGCTTCTCGAAAAGCGCATCAAGTTCTGGTGCAAAGCCGCGCTCGGCGCGCAGCGGCCCCGCGAGCCCGCACCAGAGCATCCCGCAGAGAACCCCGGCCAAGACGCGCCCCCGCCACGCCGCCGGGCGCATCACCCCAGCGCCTTGAGCTTGGCCTGAAGCTCCAGCAGATCGGCCCATGCGTGGCGCTTCATGCCCGGCTGGCGCAGCAGGTAGGCAGGGTGGAACATCGGCATCACGGGACGGCCCGCCGCTTCGGTCCATTTGCCACGCAACCGGGTGATGCCGCGCTTGCCAAGCAGCGCGTCGCAGGAGATGTTTCCCATGATCACAAGAAGATCGGGATCAACCAGCTCGATGTGCCGGGTCAGGAAGGGCGTCATCATGGCGATCTCATCGGGCCGCGGATCACGGTTCTGCGGCGGACGCCAGGGCAGAACATTGGTGATGTAGACCGACTCGGCGCGGCTCAGCCCGATGGCGCCGAGCATCCGGTCCAGCAACTGCCCGGCGCGCCCGACGAAGGGCTTGCCCTGCCGGTCTTCCTCGCGTCCCGGCGCTTCGCCGATGATCATCACCCGCGCCTCGGGCACCCCATCGCAAAAGACGAGGTTGCGCGCACCGCGTTTGAGCTCGCAATGCTCGAAACCCGCCATGGCCTCGCGCAGCCCCTCGAGACTGCCCGCGCCCCGCGCCGCCTCGCGCGCGAGATCCACCGGATCAGGCCCCTCGGGCTCGGCCATTGGCGTCGCCGCGGCACCGGGTTTTGGCTCGGGCCCTGCCGCAGGCGCGCCGCGCGCCGCCTGCTCCGCCGCCTCATGCGCAAAGCGGTCCACCGGCGTCTCGCCGATCGCCTCGTCGATGCCCAGTTCGACCTGCCAGTCGAGCGCAGCGCGGGCCCAGTGCCAATCCATCCCCGAATCCATGATGCGACCCTAGCCGAGCCCGCGGGCAGAGCAAATCTCCCCTGACTTCATTGTTCTCAAAATACGCATGGCGTTACCTCTGGCCGAAGCGGCACCTTGCGTATTTGCGGAACAATGAAGGACCGGGCCATCGTCCCGGACGTCACGAGCGGGGCTTCTTGCGGGCACGGATCAGCGTGCTGTGGCTGATGATCTCATAGCCGAGGCGTTCGACCAATTCGCGGCGCAGGCGCTCGATCTCGGCGCATTCGATCTCGATCACCTCGCCAGTGTCCACATCCACAAGGTGGTCATGCTCTGCCGCCGGGGTCAGCTCGAACCGCGCGGGCTCGTCTTCGAAGCTCAGCTTGCGGATCAGCCCGGCCTCTTCCAGTGCTGACAGCGTTCGGTAGACCGTGGCGAAGGAGACCGAGCCGTCGATCACCTTGGTGCGCGCGAAAAGCTCGTCGGCATTGGGATGATCCTCGGCCTGCATCAGCACCGACAGCACGATCATACGCTGCTGCGTGACGCGCAGCCCCGCATCGCGCAGGGCCTGTGCAAAATCCGGTGCGACCGATGACATGGGCAAACTCCTGTTCAGGGCGGTTTTCTATCCCCTGCCCCGGGACGTGGCAACAGCGTGGAGGCGTGCCCCCTGAAGGTAATGCAAATGAGAACGACTCGCATTACCCATTGACTAATGCGAATGCCTCGCATTTACATTCACACGACAGAGCCAAAGGAGTTCCCATGCCGTCCCGTCTTGCGCTGATCCTCGGCACCGCCGCCTGTACCCTTGCCAGCGCAGGGGGCGCGGCGGCAGAGAAGATGAAGGTGGTCACCACATTCACCGTGCTTGCCGACATGGCGGCACAGGTCGCCGGAGACGCCGCCGATGTGGTCTCGATCACCAAGCCCGGCGCCGAGATCCATGGCTATGCCCCCACCCCGCGCGACATCGTGCGGGCGCAGGGTGCCGATCTGATCCTGTGGAACGGGCTGAATCTGGAGCTGTGGTTCGAACAGTTTCTGTCGAACCTGCGGGACGTGCCCTCTGTTACGCTGACGACAGGCATCGACCCGATCCCCATCGCCGCCGGCGCCTATGAGGGCAAACCCAATCCGCATGCGTGGATGGGGCTGGAGAACGCGCAGATCTACATCGACAATATCGCCAAAGCCTTTGCCGCGCAGGACCCTGAGAACGCGGCGGTCTATGAGGCCAACGCCGAGGCCTATAAGGCCAAGCTGCGCGCCACGCTCGAGCCGCTGCGCGATGCGGTGGCGCAGATCCCCGAGGCGCAGCGCTGGCTGGTCACCTGCGAAGGCGCCTTCAGCTATCTGGCGCGGGATTTCGGCATGAAGGAGCTTTATCTCTGGCCGATGAACGCCGACCAGATGGGCACGCCGCAGCAGGTGCGCGCGGTGATCGACGGGGTAAGGGATAACGATATCCCCACGGTGTTCTGCGAAAGCACCGTCAGCACCCGCCCCGCCGAGCAGGTGGCGCGGGAAACCGGCGCAAGCTATGGCGGCGTGCTTTACGTCGACAGCCTCTCCGAGCCCGGCGGACCGGTGCCGAGCTATCTCGACCTGCTGCGGGTCACTTCGGAGACCATCGCAGACGGGTTGGCGCAGGGTCTGTCGCGATGAGCCGCGCCGAAGGCATCGCGGTCACGGGCGTCACCGTCACCTATCGCAACGGCCACACCGCGCTGCGCGGCGCCAGTTTCGAGGTGCCTCGCGGCACGATCACCGCGCTGGTCGGCGTCAACGGGGCCGGCAAGTCGACGCTGTTCAAGGCGATCATGGGCTTCCTGCCGGTGGCAAAGGGCGAGATCAGCCTGCTCGGCCAGACGGTGAAACAGGCGCTGAAGAGCAACCTCGTCGCCTACGTGCCGCAGTCCGAAGAGGTGGATTGGTCCTTTCCGGTGCTGGTCGAGGACGTGGTGATGATGGGCCGCTACGGCCATATGGGGTTCTTGCGCCGCCCGTCGGCGGCGGATCACGCGGCGGTCGAAGCGGCGCTCTCGCGGGTCAATATGACCGCCTACCGTCACCGCCAGATCGGCGAACTGTCGGGCGGGCAGAAAAAGCGCGTTTTCCTCGCCCGTGCGCTGGCCCAGGAGGGTCAGGTGATCCTGCTCGACGAGCCCTTCACCGGCGTCGACGTGAAGACCGAGGAACAGATCATCGCGCTGCTGCGCGAACTGAAGGCGGAGGGCCGGGTGATGCTGGTCTCGACGCACAACCTTGGCACGGTGCCAGAGTTCTGCGACCGCACGGTTCTGGTCAAGGGCACGGTGCTCGCCTATGGCCCGACCGAGACCACCTTCACCCGCGCCGCGCTGGAAGAGGCCTTTGGCGGGGTGCTGCGGCATTTCACCATCGAAGGCGCCGATCTCCACGACGACGAAGACCCGCGCCGTGTCTCGATCCTCACCGACGACGAACGGCCGCTGGTGCGCTATGGCGGCGAGACGCGCCGGGCCAAACGGGAGGCGCAGGAATGAGCCTGCTGGAGCCGTTCACCTACGGCTATATGACCAACGCCATGTGGGTCTCGGCGCTTGTGGGGGCGGTCTGCGCCTTTCTTTCGAGCTACCTGATGCTCAAGGGCTGGTCGCTGATCGGCGACGCGCTCTCGCACTCTGTGGTTCCGGGCGTGGCGGGCGCCTACATGCTCGGCCTGCCCTTCGCGCTTGGAGCGTTCCTGTCGGGCGGGCTGGCAGCGGCGGCGATGCTGCTGCTGTCGGACCGTTCGGGGCTGAAGAGCGACGTGGTGATCGGGCTGATCTTCACCTCGTTCTTCGGGCTTGGCCTGTTCATGGCCTCGGTGAACCCGATGGCCGTGTCGATCCAGACCATCACCATGGGCAATATCCTTGCCATCACGCCGCAGGACACAGCGCAACTGGCGATCATTGGCGTGGTCTCGCTGGCGGTGCTGCTGGCCAAGTGGAAAGACCTGATGGTGGTGTTCTTCGACGAGAGCCACGCACGCTCGATCGGGCTGCGGCCGGGGCTGCTGAAGGCGCTGTTCTTCATGCTGCTGTCGGCCTGCGTGGTGGCGGCGATGCAGACCGTCGGAGCGTTTCTGGTGGTGGCCATGGTGGTGACCCCGGGGGCCACCGCCTATCTGCTCTGCGACCGCTTTCCGCGGCTGATCCTCACCTCGGTGGCGATCGGCACGCTGACCAGCTTTGCCGGCGCCTACCTCAGCTACTTCCTTGACGGGGCCACCGGCGGGATCATCGTGCTGCTGCAGACGGCGATTTTCCTGCTGGCCTTCACCTTCGCGCCAAAGCACGGACGGCTGGCGGCGCGGCGCAAGGCGCGCGCGGCGCTGGAGGAGGCGGCATGATCGAGAGCCTGACCCTGCCGTTTCAATTCCCCTTCATGCAGAACGCCTTTGCGATCTGCGCCATCGTGGCGCTGCCGACCGCGCTGCTGTCGTGCTTTCTGGTGCTCAAGGGCTGGGCGCTGATGGGCGACGCGGTGAGCCATGCGATCCTGCCCGGTGTGGTGCTGGCCTATGTGCTGAACCTGCCGCTGATCCTCGGGGCCTTTGCCGCAGGCATGGTGACGGCGCTGGCCACCGGGTTTCTTGCGGGCAACAGCCGGGTGAAGCAGGACACGGTGATGGGCGTGGTCTTCTCGGGCATGTTCGCGCTGGGGATCGTGCTTTACACGCAGGTCCACACCAATGTGCATCTCGACCATATCCTCTTTGGCAACATGCTGGGCGTGGGGGCCGAGGACCTCTGGACCGCCGGGCTGATCTCGCTGGGCGTGAGTGCCGCGCTGCTGCTGAAGTGGAAGGACCTGCTGCTTTTCGCCTTCGACCCGGCACAGGCGCGGGCGAGCGGGCTGCGGGTCGGGCTGCTGCACTATGGGCTGCTGACGCTGATCTCGCTGACCATCGTGGCGACGCTGACCGCGACCGGGCTGATCCTCGCCGTCGGTCTGCTGATCGCACCGGGTGCCATCGGCTTTCTGCTGGCGCGCAGCTTTGGGCGGATGATGCTGGTGGCGAGCCTTGCCAACCTTTGTGCGATGCTGGCGGGCACCTATCTCAGCTTTCACCTCGACAGCGCGCCTGCGCCGACGATCATCCTGATCCTGTCGGGGATGTTCCTTCTGGCATTGGCCCGGCGCATCGCACTGACACGCCGGGCGTCGGCACAGGGTTAGGGCGCGGGAAAGGCGATCTGCACCTTCATCGCGCGGGTCTTGTCGGCGGCAAGCTCGAACGCCTCCTGCGCCTGCGCCACCGGCAGCACGCCAGTGAGCAGCGGTTTGACGTCGAGCCGCCCGCTGTCGATCAGCCGCGCCGCCGTGGCAAACTCGGGATCGAACCGGAAGCTGCCCATCAGGCGCAGTTCCTTGGAGACGATCACGGTCATCGGCAGCGGCGTCTCGGGGCCAAGGCCCACGGTCACCAGCGTTCCACGCGGGCGCAGGATCGCGCAGGCCGCGCCCACCGCAACCGGCGCACCGGAGCATTCAAACACCACATCGACCTGCCCTTTGCCCGCCTGTAGAGGGCTCAGCGCGCCCTCATGCTCGGCGATGTTCAGCGCCCGGTCCGCGCCCATGGTGCGGGCGGCCTCCAGCGCGGCGGCGGAAATGTCGGTGGCGATGATCTCTTCGGCCCCGGCCAGTTTCGCCGCGGCGATGGTCAGGCAGCCGATGGGACCGCAGCCCGAAACCGCCACCCGCTTGCCAATCAGGCTGCCCGCCTGCCGCACCGCATGCAGGCAGACCGCCAGCGGCTCTGACATGGCGGTGAGCGCCAGATCGGCGCCATGCGACAGCAGCACCGCCTGCCGCGCAGGCAGGGTCAACTGCGCGCGAAAGAACCCCTGCACATGCGGCATCCGCATGGCCGACCCGGCAAAGCGCATGTCGAGGCAGTGGTTGGCCATGCCGCGCAGGCAGTATTCGCAGTCGCCACAGGGCCGCGACGGGTTGATCGCCACCTTGTCGCCTTCCGACAGGCCGCTGACCCCCGCGCCGACATCGGTGATGATCCCCGAGACCTCATGCCCCAGTGCCATGGGCTCGCGGATGCGGATCGTGCCGAAGCCGCCATGCAGGTAATAGTGCAGGTCCGAGCCGCAGATGCCGCCATGGCTCACCGCGATGCGCACCTCACCGGGACCGGGCGCAGGAGCCGCAGAGATGGTGTCGAGCCGCAGATCCTTCGGCGCGTGGATGACGACGGCGTCCATCAGCGCCCCCCTCCGCGCTGCGTCACGAAATGGGCGGTGGGCGTCTTGGCATCGGTCATGATCAATGGGGTCTCCTCACTGGCGCGGGTGCGCCGTTCCTCGGCTCCAGCTAGACAGGCGGCGCGCGAGGTTTCAAGGCGAAACGCGGGAACCCGCAAGACGCAACAAGGGGGCGCCTTTCGCCGCCCCCTCGCAGGTCAGTTGCGGATGCCGTCCCGCGCTCAGGCGGGCTCGGCCACCCCTTCGGGCACCGCCGCGCCGGTCATATAGGCCACCGCGTCGGACATGCTGTGCTCTTTGGGATTGATCACGCAGAGCCGCTTGCCCAGCCGGTGCACATGCACCCGGTCCGCCACCTCGAAGACATGCGGCATATTGTGCGAAATCAGGATGATCGGAATGCCCCGCGACCGCACCTCTTGGATGAGGTCGAGCACCCGCCGACTTTCCTTAACCCCAAGCGCTGCGGTGGGCTCGTCGAGGATCACCACGCGCGAGCCGAAGGCCGCTGCACGCGCCACCGCCACACCCTGCCGCTGGCCGCCCGACAGGGTCTCGACCGGCTGGTTGATGTTCTGGATCGTCATCAGGCCCAGTTCCGCCAGCTTCTGGCGCGAAAATTCCTCCATCTTGCGCTTGTCGAGTTTCCGGAAGACCGAGCCCATCACTCCCGGCATCCGCAACTCGCGGCCCATGAACATATTGTCGGCGATCGACAGCGCCGGAGACATGGCGAGGGTCTGATAGACGGTCTCGATCCCCTCGGCGCGGGCATCGTTGGGTGAGGCGAAGCTGACCGGCTGGCCTTCGAGGAAGATCTCTCCGGCGTTGGGCTGGATGGCCCCCGAAAGGGCCTTGATCAGCGTCGATTTGCCGGCACCATTGTCGCCGATGACGGCGAGGATTTCCCCTGGCATCAGGTCGAAATCACAATGGTCCAGAGCGGTTACCTTGCCGTAGCGCTTAACAAGGCCACGGCCTTCGAGAACGGGTTTCTGGCTCATGCCGTCACCTTTCTGATCCATTGGTCCACGGTCACGGCGGCGATGATCAGCACACCGATGAGAAGATAGGTCCACTGCGGGTCGGCCCCGCCCATGCGCAGGCCCAGTTCGAACACGCCGACGATCAGCGCCCCGAAGAAAGCCCCGAGGATCGAGCCGCGCCCACCGAAGAGCGAGATGCCCCCGATCACCACGGCGGTGATCGCCTGAATATTGCCGATGACGCCGGTGGTGGCGGAAGGAGACACAGACCCGAAGCGCCCGATCATCACCCAGCCTGCAAGCCCGCAGATGAAGCCGACCAGCATGTAGACCGACATGATCGTGCGGTGCCAGTCGACGCCCGCCAATTGCGCCGCTTCGGGATCGTCGCCCACGGCATAGACATGACGGCCCCAAGCGGTGGCGCGCAGCACATAGGCCAGCACCAGAACGAGACCGAGCATCAGCACCACGCCCAGCGTGAAGACCGCGCCGCCGACGCTGAACTTCGTGCCGAGGAACTGCAGGAAGGGGGCCTGCGCCTCGATGTCCTGCGCGCGGATCGTCTCGTTGGCGGAATAGAGGTAGTTCACCGCCAGCACGATTTGCCACATGCCAAGCGTGACGATGAACGGCGGCAGTTTGACCTTGCTGACCAGCCAGCCGTTGATCGCCCCGATGGCGGTGCCGCAGGCAAGGCCGATGGGCACGGCGAGCACCGCAGGCACGCCGTAGCGGAAGGTCACCTGCCCCATGATCACCGAGCAGAGCACCGCCACCGCCCCGACCGAGAGGTCAATGCCCGCAGTCAGGATGATCAGCGCCTGCGCCGCGGCCAGCACGCCGACGATCTGCACCTGTTGCAGGATCAGCGTCAGCGCGAAGGGCGAGAAGAATTTCGAGCCGAGCACCAGCCCGAACACCACGCAGGCTCCGATCAGCACGATCAGCGGCACGATGGCCGGGGTCGTGTGCAGAAGCTCGTGAAAGCGCCCCCAGAGGCCCTTTCCGCTGTCCTCGAACTCGGCGAACTTTTCGTCGCTCCGGGTTCGGACCACGTCTTCGTATCTGTCCGCTTCGGCCATGTCGCGCCCTCCTCTCGCGTTTGCGCGCCTCAGGCCCCTCACCGGCCAATGCGCGCACGGGTTGCGGTTGGTTGTCTGCGGCCCGCGCGGTTGTCGCGCGGGCCGCAAACGTCAGGGATCAGCCCCAGCAGAGGTCCGTGCCCTCTTCGACTGAGATCGACTCGACGCCCTCGACGGGCTGATCGGTCACCAGCGCCACGCCGGTATCGAAGAAGTTCTTACCCTCGGTCGCCTCGGGCTTGGTGCCGTCCTTGGCGTAGGCGGCAATCGCCTCCATGCCCTTCGACGCCATCAGCAGCGGGTATTGCTGCGAGGTGGCTCCGATGACGCCCTCAGCGATGTTCTTCACCCCCGGGCAGCCGCCATCGACCGAGACGATGAGCACGTCGCCCTCGCGTCCGATTGCCTTCAGCGCCTCATAGGCACCGGCAGCGGCGGGCTCGTTGATCGTATAGACGACGTTGATCATCGGGTCGGTGGCAAGAAGGTTCTCCATCGCCTTGCGGCCCCCCTCTTCGTTGCCCTGCGTCACGTCGTGACCGACGATGCGGCTGTCATCCTCATCGCCCCATTTGTTCTCGTCCTTGGTGTCGATGCCAAAGCCCTTCATGAAGCCCTGATCGCGCAGCACGCCGACGGTGGGCTGGCTGACGTCGAGATCGAGGAAAGCCACACGCGCATCGGCGGCAGCATCGCCAAGCTTGGCGGCGGCCCATTGCCCGATCAGTTCACCGGCCAGATAGTTGTCGGTGGCGAAGGTCATATCGGCGGCGTCTATGGGGTCGAGCGGCGTGTCGAGCGCGATCACCAGAATGCCCGCGTCGCGCGCCTGCTGGATCGACGGCACGATGGCCGAGGTGCTGGACGCGGTGATCAGAATGCCGTCGACGCCATTGGCGATGCAGGTCTCGACCGCTGCCACCTGAGTCTCATTGTCGCCGTCGACCTTGCCCGCATAGGAGTTGAGCGTCATGCCCAGTTCCTCGGCCTTCGCGGCGGCACCCTCGCGCATCTTCACGAAGAACGGGTTGGTGTCGGTCTTGGTGATCAGGCAGGCGCTGCCGCCCTCCTGTGCAAAGGCACCGGCGGTGGATGCGAGCAGCGCGAACGCGCTGACGGAAATCAGCTTCTTCATGGGGTCTCCTCCTCCCTCTGGGTCGTGTGGCGGCACGTTGGCCGCCGTGAAACTCTCCGTCCTCCAACGGATTGCCCATGTTGATACCGTCGATTCTGACTTTGCGTCAATAAATAATTAAAATTGATTTATTAACCAGAGCGGGTAGTCTGGGGCCCAAGAGAAAGAGACCCGGAGGAGAGCGGGCCATGGACATCTGCGAGATCCGCAAGCTCAGCGACGGCGCCAATCAGATCGGCGTGCGGGCTCATAACGAGCGGCTGATCCTGTCGCTGATCCAACGCTATGGCGCCCTGCCGGGCAGCGACATCGCCAAACACACCGGGCTGTCGGCGCAGACCGTGTCGAACATCCTGCGCAAGCTCGAGGCCGAGGAATTCCTGCTGCGCGGCGAACCAAAGCGCGGGCGGGTCGGCAAGCCGTCGGTGCCGATGACGCTCAACCCCGATGCGGCTTTGTCGTTTGGCCTGAAGATCGGGCGCCGCTCCGCCGATCTGGTGGTGATGAACCTGCTCGGCGACGTGCTCGGCCAGTCGCAGACCACCTACCGTTACCCCATGCCCGCCGAGATCTTCGCCTATCTCGCCTCTGGCATGGACGAGCTGTCGCACGGGCTGAGCGCCTACCAGCGCGAGCGCCTCTGCGGCATCGGCATCGCCGCGCCCTCGGAGATCTGGAGCTGGACCGAGGTGCTTGGCGCGCCGGTGGATTTCAGCGTCTGGGCGGAAATCAACGTGCAGGAAGAGATCGCCAAGACCTCGGAGCTGCCGCTCTTCACCGAAAACGACGGCACCGCCGCCTGCCGCGCCGAGCATGTCTTTGGCCGCGGGCGCGAGTTCGGCGACTACGCGTATTTCTTTATCGGGTCTTTCATCGGCGGCGGCGTGGTGCTGAATTCCAGCGTCACCGTCGGCGCGCATAACAACGCGGGTGCTTTCGGATCGCTGCGCGTGCCTGCGCCCGAGGGAGGGGAACTGCCGCTGATCGACGCCGCCTCGCTCTATCTTCTGGAGGCGGCGATCGTCGCCGACGGGCTTGATGCCACGGCGCTTTGGACGCAGCCGCAGGACTGGCGCGCCTTCGAGGCGCAGATCGGCCCTTGGGTGGACCGCACCGGCGATGCGCTGGCGCATGCGATCCGCTCGATCGGCTCGGTGATGGACTTCGAAGTGGCGCTGATCGACGGAGCCATGCCCGCTGACGTGCGCGACCGGGTGGTGACGCGCACCCGCGACGCGCTCGAGAGGCTCGACACTCGCGGCATGCTGCCCCCCCGCCCCGAAGCGGCACAGGTTGGCGCCAACGCGCGCGCCCTCGGCGCAGGCTGCACGCCGATCTACGCGCAGTACTTCTTTCAGTAGCATTTTTCCCAAAAGCGCGGACGTTCCGCCGCCGCTTTCAGACGACAAACCGCACAGCTGTGCAGGACATGGGCGGGACGGGCGCGAACTGTCGCAGAGGTGTCACGAAACCATCACGTGGCTGTTATCCGCGTCATGTCTGAAGCGCCCGACACCCTCAACCGTGCAATGGGCTCTGCCCCCCGAACTTCGGAGCGTCACAGTCGTGAAAACGATCTTCACCACCACCTCTCTCGCCATGATCCTCGCCGCTGGTACCGCCAGCGCTCAGGACATCTCGCAGGCCAATGACGCCTGGTTCACCGCCGGTCAGGACGCCATTCAGGCGATCATCAACCGCGAAGTGAACACCGGCCGTGCCAAGAACGTCATCCTGCTGGTTGCCGACGGCAACGGCGTGGGCACCAACTACGCCACCCGCCTCTATGCCGGTCAGCAAGAAGGCAAACTCGGCGAAGAGCACGTGCTGCCCTATGAGACGCCCGACTTCCACAGCGCGCTGGTGAAGACCTACAACATCAACGCCCAGACCCCGGACTCGGCCCCCACCGCGGGCGCGATGAACACCGGCGTCAAGCAGCGCTTCAACCTGATCAACCTCGGCGGCGACGCGATCCACGACGATTGCGCGACCGTGGCAGGCAACGAGCTGACCACCTTCGCCGAGATCGTCACCGGCATGGACAAATCGGTTGGCGTGATCTCCACCGCGCGCCTCACCCACGCCACCCCGGCGGGCGTCTACGCCAAGACCGCCAACCGCAACTGGGAAGGCGAAGTGCCCGAGGGCTGCACCGCGCAGAAAGACATCGCGGCCCAGCTGATCGACCAGATGGACGCGGGTGTCGTCGATCTCGCCATGGGCGGCGGTCGTCGCTATTTCGCCGGTGAAGATGTGACCCTCGACGAGGGCGGCAACGGCCGCCGTCCCGATGGCGTCAACCTGATCGAGCAGGCCACCGGCAAGGGCACGCAATACGCCTGGAACACCGAGACCTTCAGCGGCCTCAACCTCGACGGCGAGACCCCGATCCTCGCGCTGTTCAACGACAGCCACATGGAATACGAAGCCGACCGCGCCGACGATGACGAGCCCTCGCTGGCCGACATGACCAAGGCGGCGATCGAGTATCTGTCGAAGAACGACAACGGCTACTACCTCGAGATCGAAGCGGGCCGCGTCGACCACGCCAACCACGCCGGCAACGCCAAGCGCACGATGATCGACGGCATGGCCTTCGCCGACGCCGTGGCCATGGCCGACGAGCTGACCGATGACGCCGACACGCTGATCATCGTCACCGCCGACCACGAGCACTCGATTGCCTTCAACGGCTACTGCGGCCGCGGCACCCCGATCGAGGGTCTGTGCTACGACGTCGCCAAGACCGGCGAGATGCACTCGGACGAGCTGGTGCTGGCCGATGATGGCAAGCCCTACACCGTGGTGGGCTACCTCAACGGTGCCGGCTCGGTGCTGACCAAGGGCGAAGGCGAGAACGACTACTCCGGCTCGCGCCCCGATGTAACCCAAGAAGAGGCGACCGACATCGACTACGTGCAGCAGGCGCTGATCCCCAAGTCGTCGGAAAGCCACTCGGGTGAAGACGTCGCCGTCTACGCCAAGGGCCCCTGGTCGCATCTCTTCGACGGCACCATCGAGCAGAACGTGATCTTCCACGTGATGAACCACGCCGTCGCCGCCGAGTGACCCTGATCTGATATGCTGGGCGGGGGCGGCACTGACCGCCCCCGCTGCCGTTCCGACCGATAGGTACCCCAATGCTGACCCGCCGCAGGCTCATCGCCTCCGCCCTCGCCACACCCTTCATTGCCACCGCTGCCGCCGCCGAAGACCCGCTGAAAGTGCGCGAGCTCTATCAGGCCAAGGGCCGCGGCCTCTCGGACCTCGCCAAGACCAGCGCCGGAAAGCGCCTGACGGTCGAAGGGTTCATGGCGCCGCCGCTGAAGGCCGAGAGCCGGTTTTTCGTGCTCACCAAGATGCCCATGGCGGTCTGCCCCTTCTGCGAGACCGAGGCCGAATGGCCCAATGACATCGTCGCGGTCTACACCAAGCGCATCGTCGATGTGACGCCCTTCAATGTGAAAATCGTCACCAGCGGCGTGCTGGAGCTCGGGGCTTACAAAGACCCAGAGACCGGGTTCCTCAGCATGATGCGCCTCACCGACGCCAGCTACGGCTGATCCGCCATGTCCCTCCCACTCGAGATTTCCGGGCTGACCGTGCGCAGCCCCCGCGATCGTGTTCTGCTGGACGTGCCCAGCCTCTCCGCCCCGGCGGGCGCGCTGATCGGCATCCGCGGTGCCTCTGGCGCTGGCAAATCCACGCTGCTTTACGCCATCGCCGGGCTGCTCGAGCGCGCCACCGGCTCCGTGCGCTGGGGCGAGAGCGACCTGCTTGCGCAGAGCCCCGAGCGCCGCGCGCGCTTCCGCGCCGGAAACATCGGCATAATCTTTCAGGACTTTCTGCTGTTCGAGGAGCTTGGCGCTCTGGACAACGCCGCGCTCACCGCCCTCTTCCGCCCGCGCGCCGAGCGTGCCGCCCTGCGCCAGCGCGCCGCCCAGCGCCTCGCCGCGCTCGGGCTTTCCGACACCGATCGGCGTGTGACCAGCTTCTCGGGTGGTGAGCGGCAGCGCGTCGCCATCGCCCGCGCCATGGCCGCCGAAGCGCCGGTGCTGCTGGCCGACGAGCCGACCGCGAGCCTCGACCGCCCCAACGCCGATCGGCTGATCGACGATCTGGTTGGGCTGGTACGAACGCAGGGCACCACGCTGATCGCCGTCAGTCACGATGCCGCGCTGCTGGCGCGGATGGACCGGGTGCTGACCATCGCCGACGGACGCCTCGCACAGGACGAGGTGGCGGCATGAGGATGCTCTGGGACAGCCTGCCGGTGCTGGCGCAGGACATCGGCCTGCTGATCGTTCTGCTGCTGCCTGCCTTGCTCACCGGCCTTTTGGTGCTGCGCGGCTACGCACCTTGGCCGCTGCTGCGCGGGTTCCTCAGCCGGTTCCGGACCAGCGCCGCGCTTTTCGTTCTGCTGATCGCCATTTCAGTTGGCATGGGCGTCGGGCTGCTCGCGCAGGAGCGCGGGCTGCGCCACGGCACCGCGCAGGCCGCCGACAAGTTCGACCTCATCGTCGCGGCGCCGGGCAGCGAGCTTACCGCACTTTTCGCCTCGGTGTTCCTGCAGCCTTCGGATATGGCGCTGATCTCGGGCGCCACCTATGCCGAGATCGAGACCCACGAGCATGTGGCCATCGCCGCGCCGCTGGCCTTTGGCGACAGCTATGGCACCGCCCCCGTGGTGGGCACCACCGCCGAGTTTCTGCGCCACCTGAGCGATGATCGTATCGAGGGCAGTCTCTGGCAGGATCACGACGAGGCAGTGATTGGCGCGCTGGTGCCGCTGCAGATCGGCGCGCAGTTCACCCCGGCGCATGGGGTTGGCGACGCCGCCGATGCCGAGGCGCATGGCGATGAGCACGGTCATGGCGACGGCATCACCGTCACCGGGCGCATGGCTCCCACGGGCACGCCATGGGACCGGGCGATCCTCATCCCGGTCGAATACGTCTGGGAAATCCACGGTCTCGCGAATGGACACGCGCCGGATCGCGACACCCAGATCGGCCCGCCCTTCGATCCCGAGTATTTCCCCGGCACGCCTGCGGTGGTGATCCGCTCCGACGAGCTTTGGGCCAATTATGCCCTACGCTCGGAGTTCACCCGCGATGGCGAGACCATGGCCTTCTTTCCCGGCGCGGTGCTGTCCGGCCTCTACCGGGTAATGGGCGACGTGCGGCAGGCGATGTCGCTCATGGCGCTGGTCACACAGGTTCTGGTCGCAGCCTCGGTCCTGCTGGGCCTCTTCATCCTCACCCGCCTCTTCCGCCGCCAGATTGCCTTGCTGCGCGCGCTGGGTGCACCGCGCCGCTTTGTCTTTGCCACAGTCTGGGCGTTCAGCGCGGCGCTGCTGCTCAGCGGTGCGGTGCTGGGGCTCGGGGTCGGCTGGGGCGCGGCTGAGCTTTTATCGCGCGTGGTCACCGCCCGTACCGATATCGCCATCTCTGCCCCGCTAGGATGGGGCGAGCTGCATTTCCTTGCAGGCTTCGTGTCGGTGACCATGCTGCTGTCGCTGCTGCCCGCCGCAATGGTGCTGCGACAGCCGGTTGTGGACGGGCTGCGCAGCTGAGCTGATCCTCCCCAGAGGCGCGACACCTCGCCGCCCCCTTCGCGCCCTCTGACCGTTTGTGATTGTTGCGCGGCGGCGATCTAGCCGCTATTCGGTGCCTGCTTCGGTTCCGGGCGGCCTGCCGCTCGGTGAATAGGGAATGCGGTGCGGGCCTTGGCCCAACTCCGCAACTGCCCCCGCAACTGTAGGCGGAGAGCGATGCCGGACCATGTCACTGCTCCCTTCGGGGGCGGGAAGACCCGGCGAAGCTGTGACCCGCGAGTCAGGAGACCTGCCGAAGCCGATCACCCAGTCCCGGCGCGGGGAGCGCTGCGGGCGACGGACCTTCCGTAGAGGTGGCATGACGCTAACCGTCTGCGGAAGGGGGAGTCCCTTCTTACGACACATAAAAAGGAAGAAGGGACAATGAAGCGACCCATTTTGTTCGGCCTGCGCGCCGCAACTGCCCTAGCGGCAGCCAGCCTGTCCAGCGCCGCCTACGCGCAAGAGGGCTACGACCTCGGCACCATCACCCTCAGCGCCAACCGCGGCGAGAGCACCGAGCTCGAGCGCAGCGGCGCGACGGTCGAGGTTGTGACCAAGGAAGATCTGGAGAAGACCGGCGAGACTCGCGTCGCCGACTATCTTGCCAGCCTTCCGGGCATCAGCGTGACCACCAACGGCGGCATCGGCACCAACACCACGCTGCGCATCCGCGGTGCCAGCGGGCAGTACATCGGCGTCTACATCGATGGGATCAACGTCAACGACCCGTCGGGCACGCAGATCGAATACGACTTCGGCGCGCTGACCACCGCAGACATCAGCCGGATCGAGGTGCTGAAAGGCTCGCAGTCGGCGCTCTACGGCTCCGAGGCCATCGCCGGTGTGATCAACATCACTACCGCGCGCCCGACGGAGCCCGGCCTCAGCCAGAACGTCGCCGCCGAATACGGCAGCTACAACACCCGCAAACTGAGCTACAACCTCGGCTATCTGGGCGAGCGCGGCAGCTTTGCCACCACCCTGAGCCGGGTCGAGACCGATGGCTTCTCTGCCGCCGACGAGGACGACGGCAATGACGAGGCGGACAGCCACGAGTCCACGCGGCTCAGCTTCTCGGGCGATTATGCGCTGACCGATACGGTCACTCTGGGCGCATCCGGCTTCTGGCAAAAGACCGAAACCGAATACGACGAAAGCTACCCTGTCCTTGCCGATGGCACCCATGACGAGGTCTCCAAGAGCGAGCAATACGGTCTGCGCGGTTTTGCCCGCATCGACGCGGGCGCGCTGAGCCACGAGCTCTCGCTCCAGTATTTCGAGAACGAACGTTCGACTTCGAGCAACGGCTATGACTACCCGTTCTATGGTCAGCGCTGGACGCTCGGCTATCAGGGACAAGCAGAGCTTTCGGCCACCACGCTGACCTTTGGCGCCGATGCCACCCGCGAGCAGTATGAGAATGACGGCGACGAGGGTGATCAGGACACCTATGGCATCTGGGCACAGGCCAACTGGCACCTGTCGGACCAGGTCGAACTGGTGACCGCCCTGCGCCACGACGATCACTCGGATTTCGGCGGCAAGACCACCGGCCGCATCTCGCTGGCCTATCTGCCCAGCGATGATGTCACCCTGCGCGCCAGCGTCGGCACCGGCTTCCGGGCCCCCTCGCTCTACGAGCGCTACAACGCCTATGCCGGCAATCCCGATCTCGAGCCCGAGACCTCGCTCAGCTACGAGCTTGGCGCCGAGAAGCGCTTTGACGGCGGCAAGATCACGGCGACGCTCTTCCGCACCGAGATCACCGATCTCATCGAGTACAACTACGACACTTGGGCGTACTCGCAGGTCAAAGGGACAAGCTGGATGCAGGGTGTCGAGCTGTCGGGAGAAACGCAGATCACCGACAGGCTTGGGCTGGCGGCGGCCTACACATGGACCGACACCGAAGACGCCGAGACCGGTGACCGCCTCACCCGCGTGCCGCTGCATGATCTTGCGCTGACGCTTGATGCGGCGTTCACCGATGACTTCAGCGGTGCCTTCCGGGTGCGCCACGTCGCCGGGGTGGAGGACACCAACGACTCCCTGCCCGACTACACCGTCGCCGATGTGAACTTCCGCTACGCGCTGAGCGACAATGCCGAGCTTTACCTGCGGGTCGAGAACCTCTTCGACGAGGACTATCAAACCGTGACGGGCTATGGCACCTCGGACCGCGCCGCCTATTTCGGCGTCCGGGGCAGCTTCTGATGCTGCGGCGCGCGCTGCTCTGCCTTGCCCTAGCCACCGCTCCGCTTGCGGGCGCGGCGGGCGAGCCACCGGCGCGCGTCGTCTCCATGAACCTTTGCACCGACCAACTGGCTATGCTGCTGGCCGCGCCGGGTCAGCTGGTCTCTGTCTCCAATCTGGCAAGCGACCCGCATAGCTCGGCCATGGCCGACGAGGCGCGGGCCTATCCTGCGAACCACGGGCAGGCCGAGGAGGTCTGGCTGCTGCGCCCCGATCTGGTGATCTCGGGCAGTTTCACCGCGCAGGCGGCGGTGCAGATGCTGCGGCGCCTCGGCACAGAGGTGCTGACCCTGCCGCCCGCCTATTCGCTCGACGATGTGCCGGACCGCATTCGCGCTGTCGGGGTGGCACTGGGCCGCGAAGACCGCGCCGAGGCGCTCATCGCTGAGTTTCAAACGCAGCTCGCCGCCCTGCGCGCAGAGATCGCACGCCACCCCACCGCCGCGCTCTACTACGCCAATGGCTACACCACGGGCGACAACACGCTGGCCGGGGAAATCCTTCTGGCCGCGGGCTTCGACAATATCGCCGGTCCCGGCGGCGGCGGTCATCTGCCGCTGGAAGCGCTGGCCATGGCCGATCCCGATGCGCTGATCACCGCCCGTTCCTACCCCGGCGCATCGCGTTCCGAGGAAATCCTTACGCATCCGGTGCTGCGCCAGATCCGTGAAGCGCGCGCCGGACATCAGATGACCGGCAGCGACTGGATCTGCGGCACCCCACACGTGCTGCGGGCCATTGCCGACCTCACCGACTTCCGCAAGGAGATCAAATGACCCGCGCCCTCGCGCTTCTCCTGCCGCTGGTGCTGGCGTTGGCGGCACTCTCGCTGTCGCTTGGCCCCGCCGATGCGACCCTGCCGCAGAGCCTGCGCGCGCTGGTCGCGGGCGGCGACGGCCCGCTGCCCATGGTGATGCGCGAGATCCGCCTGCCGCGCATGCTGCTGGCGCTGATGATCGGCGGCTCGCTGGGGCTGGCGGGGGCGGCGCTGCAGGGCTATCTGCGCAACCCGCTCGCCGAACCCGGCCTCCTAGGGGTCTCGGCCAGCGCCGCGCTTGGCGCCGTGCTGGCGATCCAGACCGGGCTCTCCGCCGCCTTCGCGCTCGCCTTGCCGCTGAGCGCGCTGGCCGCCGCGGTGGTTGCCGTGCTGATCCTCATGCTGCTGGCCGGGCGGGGCGGCGAGACGCTGACGCTGATCCTCGCCGGGATTGCGCTGTCGGCGGTGGCGGGCGCGCTGACGCAACTGGTGCTGAACCTCTCGCCCAACCCGTTCGCCGCCAGCGAGATCGTCTTTTGGATGATGGGATCGCTGGCCGACCGCTCGATGCTGCACGTCTGGCTGGCGCTGCCCTTCATGGCGGTGGGCGTGGTCCTGCTCGCCGGTGTCGGGCGCGGGCTGGATGCGCTGACCTTGGGCGAGGACGCCGCGGCCTCCATGGGCATCAACCTGCAGCGGCTGCGCCTGCGCGTGGTGCTGGGCACCGCCTGCGTCGTTGGCGCGGGCACGGCTGTGGCCGGGGCGATCGGCTTTGTCGGGCTGGTTGTGCCGCATCTGCTGCGCGGCACCGTGGGCGGACGGCCCGGCGCGCTGCTCTGGGTCTCGGCGGCGGGCGGCGCGGCCATGCTGCTGGCCGCCGACATCGCGGTGCGGGTGGTCGCCCCCGAGCGCGACCTGAAGCTCGGCGTGCTGACCGCCCTCGTCGGCGCGCCCTTCTTCCTGCATCTCGTCTGGCGCAGCCGCGGAGAACGCGCATGACCCTGCTGAGCCTGTCCGATCTGTCGGTCACCCTGCGCAATCGCCCGGTCTTTTCGGGGCTTTCGCTGGAGATTGCCGAGCGCGAGGTCGTCGGCCTCATCGGCCCCAACGGCGCGGGCAAAACCAGCCTGATGCGCGCCGCACTGGGGCTGATCCCGGCGCAAGGTCAAAGCTCGCTGGCCGCGCTCACCCCCGAGCAGCGCGCCAAGGCCGCCGCATGGATGCCGCAGGCGCGCGAGATCGCCTGGCCGGTGAAGGTTGAGGATCTGGTCGCTCTGGGGCGGCTGCCGCATGGCGACCGCGCCAGCGCCCCGGTCGAGGCGGCGATTGCCAAGATGGGCCTCGGCCCGCTGCGCAAGCGCCGCGCCACCAATCTTTCGGGCGGCGAGCAGGCCCGCGCGCTGATCGCCCGCGCGCTGGCACAGGAAACGCCGCTGCTGATGGCCGACGAGCCCACCGCCGGGCTCGACCCGGCGCATCAGATCGCCACGATGGAGGTCTTCCGCAACCTCGCCGCCGAGGGACGCGGTGTGCTGCTGTCGCTGCATGACATCGGTCTGGCGGCGCGCCATTGCACAAGGCTGGTGATGCTCGCCGAGGGCCAGCTTCTGGCCGACGGCATGCCTGAGGAGGTGCTGACCGACGCGCTGCTGGCGCGCGGCTTCGGCATCACCGCCTATCACGCACAAACCCCCGACGGGCCGGTGTTCCAGCCCATGGGCCGGGCGCGCTGAACCTACCTCAGCCGGGCAAAAGAACTGCCAGAAGCACCCAAGCGGCGACCTCGGAAAGCAGCTGCGCCGCGCCCAGAACGTCGCCGGTGACACCGCCCAGCCTGCGCCGCGCGATAGTGCCGAGCGCCAAGGCAACCCCGGCGCAGACCGCCACGATCGCAAGGCCAGCCAGCCCGGCGACGAGCACCGACAGCAGCACCGCCACCAGCAGCGCCACCTGCCCCGCGCGACTGCGGCCCGCCGCGAGATGGCCCATGCCGTCGGCCCGCGCCGGAGGCAGGCTTTCTTGCAGAGCGCTCATCGCACCGCGGCTCAGCGCGCCGATCACCATGAAAAGCAGCGGCCCGGCGGTCTCTTCCAGATCCGCCAGCGCGGCGGTCCAGAGGCCAGAGGCGAGGATCAGCGCCATCACGCCATAGCTGCCGATGCGGCTGTCGCGCATGATCTCGAGCGTATGCGCCCGGTCGCGACCGCCACCGATGCCATCGGCGAAATCCGCCAGACCGTCGAAATGCAGCGCGCCGGTGACCAGCACCGTGATCGTCAGGCACAGCAGCGCCGCCAGCAGCCCTGAGCCGCCCGCGGCCAGCGCGCCTGCAAACACCGCCCAGCCGATCAGCCCCACCAGCGCGCCGACCAGTGGAAAGGCCCAGCGGGCCTCACGCAGCGCGGGTGCATCGCCCAAAAGCCGTCCGGCTGGCAGGCGGGTCAACAGCATCACCGCCACCTGAAGCTCGCGGCGCCGTCTGCCTAGGGCGCGCAGCGCGCTCATCCCCCGGCGACCCCGGCCTCGGCGAAGGTCGCCATGCCGTTGTGGCACTCCAGCGCCGCGCGCAGCACCCCCAGCGCCAGGGCCGCGCCCGAGCCCTCGCCAAGCGCCATGTCGAGCGACAGCACCGGCGCTTTGCCCATGGCCTCGAGGAGGCGGGCGTGCCCCGGCTCGCGGCTGACGTGACCGACCAAGCAATGATCCAGCAGCCTAGGGTCTGCCTTGAAGAGCGGCGCCGTCGCCGCCGTGCAGATGAACCCGTCGAGGATCACCGGAATGCGCCGCGCCCGCGCCTCGAGCACCGCACCGCAGATCGCCGCCTGCTCGCGCCCGCCGAGCGCCGCCAGAAGCGCCGCGCCCTCCACCCCGGCGTGGCGCGCACAGGCCCGGCGCACCGCATCGGCCTTGCGCGCCAGCCCGTCCGCGTCCGAGCCGGTGCCGCGCCCGATCCAGCCCTCGGCGTCGCCGCCAAAACTGGCGCATGCCAGCGCCGCGGCGATGGTCGAATTGCCGATCCCCATCTCGCCAAGGATCACCACCTGCGCCCCCTCGGGCACCGCCTCGGCGCCGCGGCGCATCTCTGCCAGCGTCTCGGCCTCACTCATCGCGGGGCCTTCGGTGATGTCGGCAGTGGGCCGGTCCAGATCGAGCGCGATCACCGCAAGCTCGGCGCCGGAGGCGCGGCAGAGCTGGTTGATCGCCGCGCCCCCGGCCTCGAAATTGGCCACCATCTGCGCGGTGACCTCCTGCGGGAAAGGGTTCACGCCCTGCGCGCAAACGCCGTGGTTGCCCGCAAAAACCAGCGCCTGCGCCCGCGTGATCTCGGGGCGCGGCGTCGCCTGCCAGCCCGCCATGAAGACCGCCAGTTCCTCCAGACGCCCCAGCGAGCCCGGCGGCTTGGTCAGGCTCGTCTGCCGCGCGCGCGCATCCTGCGCCGCAGCCTCATCGGCAGTGGGCAGCACCCCGGCAAGCCCGGCCACCGCCGAAAGCGCGGTCACGTCAGAAAGAATGCTCATTTGGTTTCACCTTCATTGGATAGCCAGCCACCGCCAGCCACACCTCGTCGCAGGCCGCGGCGACGGCCTGATTCATCCAGCCCGCCGCGTCGCGGAAGTCCCGCGCGAGCCGGTTCTCCGGCACGATGCCCGCGCCCACCTCGTTGGTCACAAAGATCACCGGCGCCGATTGCCGGGCGATGGCCTCGACCAGCGCCTGCGTTTCCTCGCGCCAGTCGCCGCCCTCGAGCAGCAGATTGGTCAGCCACAGCGTCAGGCAATCCACCAGTCGCGGCAGCCCGCCATCGCTGCCGTCAAGCGCACCGCACAGATCGCGCGGCGCGTGCAGGGTCTGCCACATCTCGCCGCGCCGCGCCTGATGCTCTGCGATCCGCGCTTCCATCTCCGCATCGCCCTCGTAAATCCGGGCGGTGGCGATATAGATGGCCTGCCCGCACACCGACAGCGCCTTGCGTTCCGCAAGGGTCGATTTGCCGGAGCGGGCCCCGCCGGTGATAAGGATCGACCTTTTCATAACCGCATGGGAAACCATCAAAGCCGGAAAAAGAAAAGGGCAAAGCAGTCAGTTGCACGACAGAGCACCGCACAGCGCAGAGTTGATCCTGATCCGCCACGCGCCGCTGGCCGAGGCCGGGCGGCTGTTTGGCCGCACCGATGCCGCGGCCCGGATAGAGCCCGAGGCGATCGCCGCGCTGCGCGCCCGCCTGCCCCGGCCTGCCCGGCTGATCAGCAGCCCCGCGCGGCGCTGCCGCCAGACCGCCGAGGCGCTGTGGCCTGATCTGCAGGTGCAGCAGGACGCGCGCCTCTGGGAGCAGGATTTCGGTGCCCATGACGGGCTGCGCTTCGATCAGATGCCCGATCTCGGGCCATTGGACGGCCCCGATCTGGCCCGCTGGACACCGCCCGAGGGCGAGAGCTTTGCCGATCTCTGCGCCCGCACCGCGCCCGCGCTCATGCAGCACGGGCAGGCGGCGGCGGAGCTTGGCGCGCCCGTGGTGCTGATGGTGCACGCCGGGGTGATCCGCGCGGCGCTGTCGCTGGTCTGCGGCGCGGGTCACGCCGGGCTCGCCTTCGAGGTCGCGCCGCTTTCGGTGACGCGTCTGCGCTGCGGCGCGGATGGCCCAATCTCGGTGATCGGGACCAGGTGCGCATGAGAGACGTGGTGACGGTCTTCGGCCATTTCGGCGAATGGCTGCAGGGGCGCATGGGCGAGGATGGCCCTGTGGCCCTCGTCACCCTGCCCTGCCCGGTGCTGCATGTCCATGCGCCAGCAGAAGCGGGGTCTGAACCGCCGCTCTTTGGCCCCGCCGACCTGAGGCGTTTTGCGCAGCTGCTGGGGATTGCGCCGGACTTTCCGCAGGTCTCGCGAAACTTCGCGCCGGGCCTTGGCGCCGGGGCGTCGACCGCCACGCTGGTCGCACTGGCCCGCGCGGCGGGGTTTCGCGGCGATGCGGGGGCCCTTGCCGCCGCCTGCCTCACCGTCGAGGGCGCGACCGACCCGCTGATGTACCCCCAGTCCGACCGGCTGCTCTGGGCCTCGCGCGAGGCGCGGGTGCTGCGCCACATGCCGCCGCCGCCACCCTGCGAGATCCTCGGCGGCTTCTGGGGCGCGCCGCAGCGCACCGATCCGTCGGACAGCGGCTTTGACGATATCTCCGACCTCTTGGCACAATGGGAGGACCCGGCCTGCGACCTGACGCGCCGCGCCGCGCTCGCCTCGGATTCCGCGCGCCGCTGCAGCGCCCGGCGCGGCCCGACCTGCCCCACGCCCGATCTGGCGCGCGATCTCGGCGCGCTTGGCTGGTTGCGCGCTCATACCGGCTCGGCCCGAGGGCTGATCTTCGCCCCCGGCACCGTGCCTGCGCGCGCGGCGGACGCGCTGGCCGAAGCCGGGCTCACCGGCATCCTGAACTTCCGGGCGGGTACGACATGAGCTTTGCGCTGATGATGCTGGGCGGGATGGCGCTCGATCTGCTGCTCGGTTGGCCGGGCTGGCTCTACGTCCGGATCGGCCATCCGGTGACATGGCTCGGCCATGCGATCACCACGCTGGAGCGGCGCTGGAACCATGGCGCGCGAGCGCGCAGGCTGGCTCTCGGCGCTCTGGCAGTGGCACTGATCGTGGCGCTGGCGGTGCTGCCTGCGCTGGCCATCCAGAGCGCGCTTCCGGATGGCCTCACCGGCAGCCTGATCGGCGCGGCACTGGCTTGGCCGCTGATCGCCATGCGCGCCATGCACGCCCATGTCGCCGCCGTGGCGACCCCGCTGGCACGCGGAGATCTGGCCGCCGCGCGCGCCGCCGTGGCGATGATCGTCGGGCGCGATCCGGCGCAGCTGGATGCCGCCGGGATCACCCGCGCCGCCACCGAGAGCCTTGCCGAGAACACGTCGGACGGGATCATCGCGCCGCTCTTCTGGGGCGCCATCGCGGGGCTGCCGGGGATTGCGGGCTATAAGGCGATCAACACGCTCGACTCGATGATCGGCCATCGCAATGAAAGGTTCGAAGCCTTCGGCAAGGCCGCCGCGCGGCTCGACGATGTGGTGAACTGGCTGCCCGCGCGGCTGACCGGGGCGCTCTTTGCCATCGCCTCCGGTCGCCATGCCCTGCGCGGGCTGCGGGTGATGCGGCGCGACGCGCCCAAGCACCGCTCGCCCAATGCCGGATGGCCCGAGGGCGCCATGGCCGCCGCGCTGAACATCCGCCTCTCGGGGCCGCGCGTCTACGGCACGCGGGTGGCAGAGGAGCCTTGGCTGAACGGCGGCGCGCCCGACCCGACCGCAGACGATCTGACCCGAGCGCTGCGCCTCTACCGGCGCAGTATGGCGCTCTGCGCCCTTGCGCTTGCCGCCGTGATTCTGCTTCGCTGCGCCGCATGACGACGCCCGACACAAAGACCCGAGACCACGGCGGCAACCTCGATGCCGCGATGATCCGTTTCGGCGGCTCCCGCGCCGAGTGGCTCGACCTTTCGACCGGCATCAACCCCGAGCCCTACCCCGTGCCCGCGATCCCGGCCGAGGCTTGGGCCGCGCTGCCACGCAAGGCTGACATGGCCCGGCTCATCGTGGCGGCGCGCGAGGCTTACGGCTGCCCCGGCCACATCGTGCCGATGAACGGCGCGCAGGGGGCGATCCAGATGGTGCCGATGCTGCGTAGGCCGGGGCGCGCCGCCGTGCTGGGGCCGACCTACAACGAGCATGCCGCCGCGCTGCGGGCGCATGGCTGGGAAGTGACCGAGGTCGCCAGCCTCGCCGCGCTCGCGGGTGCGGATCTGGCCGTGGTGGTCAACCCGAACAACCCCGACGGACGGCGCAGCCAGCCGGGCGCGCTGCGCGATCTGGCGGGCCGCGTCGGGCTTTTGGTGGTGGACGAGAGCTTTGCCGACCCCGAGCCGGAGCTTTCCATCGCCCCCAGCCTCGAAGGCGGGCTGGCCAATGTGGTGGTGCTGCGGTCTTTTGGTAAGTTTTACGGCCTCGCCGGGCTGCGGCTGGGGTTCGCTTTGGCCGAAGGCGATCTGGGCCAGCGCCTCGCCGAGCTTGCAGGCCCATGGCCCGTGTCAGGCCCGGCGATTGAGATCGCCTCTGCCGCGCTCACCGACCGGCCATGGCAGGAGGAAACAATTCGGCGCCTGAGCGCGGACGCCGCGCGTCTCGACGCGCTGGCGGGCGCGGCGGGATGGCGGCTGATCGGCGGCACGCCGCTCTTTCGCAGCTACGCCTGCCCGGGTGCCAAGGCAGCGCAGGAAACCCTGGCGGCGCGGCACATCTGGAGCCGCATCTTCCCCTATTCAGACAGCTGGATCCGCCTCGGCCTGCCCCCATGCTCGCGATGGGGACAGCTCGAGCGCGCGTTCCAAGCGCTTTAGCGGCTCAGAACTCGACGCCCTTCTGCGCCTTGATCCCGTCGCGGAACGGGTGTTTGACCGCGGTCATCTCGGTCACCAGATCGGCGGCCTCGATGAGTTCCGGCTTGGCGTTGCGTCCGGTCAGGCAGACATGGGTCATCGGCGGCTTGTGCTCGAGCAGGAACGAGACGACCTCGTCGATGTCGAGGTAATCGTAGCGCAGCGCGATATTGATCTCGTCGAGCAGCACGAAACGGTTTTCGGGATCGAGGATTTGTTCCTTGGCGATCTCCCAGCCGCGCTGCGCCGCCGCGATGTCGCGCTCGCGGTCCTGCGTTTCCCAAGTGAAGCCCTCGCCCGAAACGAAGAAGCGGCACTCATCGGCGAATCTTTCGCGCAGCATCTTCGCCTCGCCGGTCACCCAAGTGCCTTTGATGAACTGCACGACCGCGCAGGGCATGCCATGGGCGATGCAGCGCATGATCATCCCAAAGCCTGAAGAGGATTTGCCCTTCCCCGGCCCAGTATGCACGAGGATGAGGCCCTTCTCCTCGGTCATCCCGGCGATCATCTTATCGCGGGCGGCCTTGATCCGCTTCATCTTCTCGGTGTGGCGGATGTTCTCGTCTTCGCTCATGCTCTTCTTCGCGCTCTTGTCAGTTTTGGTAATTTCGGGGGACCTGACCGCAGGTCAGCGCCCGTGTAAATGGGTGAATTTAAGCGAGGGGCGCTGCCCCTCGCGCTCCCCGGCGTATTTTCAAAGAGAAGAAGATGGGACGGGACATGTGGTGGCGCTTGCGCGCCGCAGCCGTTGCCTCAGCGCTGGATGACGCCGGATTTGGGCCGGATTTTCGAGCCGTCGGAAAAGCGGTGCAGCCGGAACGGCGCGGGGTCGACGACCGGGCTGCGCCCGGTGATCAGATCCGCCGCGAGCCGTCCCGCGCCGGTGCCGAGCCCGAAGCCGTGGCCCGAAAAGCCGCTTGCCACATAGAGCCCGGGCAACCCGTTCTTCACCCCCTCGGTGCCAGAGATCACCGGGATGATGTCGGGCAGCACGTCGATATAGCCCGCCCATTTCTGCGCGACGGTGGCGGTCTCGAAGGCCGGATAGGAGGATTTCACCACCGCAAGCGCGCGGTCGATCATCGTGCTGTCGGGCTCGGGATCGAGCACGCGGGTTTTCTCGAACGGGCTGACCTCGGCGCCGCTCCAGTGGCGCGGCGTGCGCAGCGCCTCGAAGAAGGACGGCCCCACCCCGAGGTTGATGCTGCGCCATTCGTTCCGCAGCGCAGGCAGGAAGGCCTTGAGCAGGCGGAAGCTGTCGGGGGTCAGCTGGTAGGGGCTGGGCAGCGCCGAGGCGATCGTGTAGCCGCCATCGGCGCGCCTGCGCATGGCGAACTCGGGATATTTGAGGGTGCCTTCGGGCCCCTCGGGCACGGGATCGGTGCGCAGCACGTTGCCTTTGGTGCGCAGCTGCGGCAGCTCGATCCCGAGGTTGCCCAGAAAGAGCCGGGACCAGACCCCGCCCGCCACCAGCACCGCCGAACAGGCGATGCGGCCCTTCTCGGTCACCACGCCCGACACGCGACCGGCCGCGGTTTCGACCACGCGCACGGCGCAGTGCTGATGCACGCTGCCGCCGCGCGCCTGAACCGCGCGGGCGATGGCCGGTGCGGCCTTCTGCGGCTCGGCGCGCCCGTCGTAGGGATTGTGCAGCGCGCCCTTGATGTCGAGCGACAGGCCGGGAAACATGCCCAGCACCTCGTCACGGCTGAGCATCCGGGCCGGGATTTGATAGGGCGCAAGCTCTTCCAGCGACTCGCGCTCGGCGGCCAGCGCCGCCTCGCTGGCGCAGGTGAAGGTCACGCCGCAGCGCGTGTAGCCGGTGTCTGCGCCGATGCGCGCGTCCAGCCCCTGCCAGATGCGCTGCGCTTCGACCATCAGCGGCAACTCGCGGGTGTCGCGGTGGGTCAGCCGCACCCAGCCCCAGTTGCGGCTCGACTGCTCGCCCGCCACATGGCCCTTTTCGCAGATCGCCACCTTGAGCCCCTGCTCGGCCAGTTCCAGACCGGCGCAGACCCCGGCGATGCCGCCGCCGATGATCACCACATCCGCCCGCTCGGGCAGCGCGGCGCTGTTCTCTACCGGATCCGGCTTCGGTCCTGGCATGGTCTTTCTCCCAAAATCGGCGCCGTGCGCCTTAGGTCTTTCCTGCCGCGCTGCCGCGCCCGAAGGCCGGTCTCTCCGGCGAGGGACGGCGACACATCACCCGGCACGTCAGTAGGTCTCGCCAAGCTGGCAGTTGACGTGGAACTCGGCGACGCTGGCTTCATTGGGCAGGTCGATCAGCATGTGGATCACCCGCGCCAGATCTACGGGCTGGGTCATCGTCGCCGGATCCCGGCCCTCGACAGCGGTCGCCATGTCGGTGGCGACAAAGCCGGGGCAGACCGCCACGGCGCGGATCCCGCGCTCATAGCCCGCTTGGCGCAGCGCATGGGCGAGCCCCACCACGGCGAATTTCGAGACCGCATAGGACCCCGCCCCAGGGGATTTGACCCGCTTGCCCGAGAGCGAGGCGAGCAGCACCACCCGGCCCCGGCCCGATGCGGCCAGCGGCTCCCAACAGGCGGCGGCAAGGCGGCGCGGCCCCTGCACATTAACCTCCAGAAGCTGCGCCATTTCTGCGTCGGTGATCTCGACCGGGGTCTTGCGCAGCGAGATGCCTGCGCTGGCGACCACCGCGTCGATGCAGCCCAGCCTCTCCATCACCTCCTGCGCCCAGCCGGTGGCCGTGGCGGGGTCCGTGGCCTCATAGGTGTAAAGATGCACCCGCTCCGGCGCATCCTTGGCCCAGTCCGGCATCTGCGGGCGGCGCATGCCCAGCGACACCGTCCAGCCCGCGTCGAACAGAGCTTTCGCGGTGGCGGCGCCAATGCCGCGCGCGGCGCCGGAGATGAGCGCGACGCGCTCGGTAGTCAGTCCCATTTCGTCCTCATCTTCAGATAGGCACGCTTGAGCATGCGCATGAATTGCGCGCGGTCCTCCGGCTCGATGAAGTCGAAGAACTCCGCTTCCTGCTGGCGAATGATCTCGCGCACCTCTTGTGAGAGCGCATGGCCCCGCTCGGTGATGAAGAGCGCTTGGGCGCGCTGATCGTCCGGAGCAGCCTCGCGGCGGATCACCCCAGAGGCGACGAGCCGGTCGATGATTCTTCCGGTGGCGGGGCGGTCGCGCATCAGCACCTCGGCGATCTGCGACGGGCGGATGCCGGGGTAATCATCCACCAGCAAAAGCGCGGTAATCTTGCCCTTGCCCTTGGCGATCTCAAGATGCGCCATCCGCTTGTCGAGATCGCGCGAGACGACGGCGTCCATAGTGCGAAAGTACCAGCTGAAGGCACCTTCGAGGATGTCGATCCGGAGCCCTCCGATTTCGATCGGAGGATCGTCGGGGCGCTGAGGGTTTGGCGCGTCGGAAGACGGCGGCATGGGGCAAACCTGTCGGTTCTTGGTCCTTTGCATGACGTCCGATCGGCGCGCCGCTGGCAAGAGAAAGGTTGTGAAACGCAACCGAATGGTTGTCAAAAACAACCGATGTGCAAATTTCCTGCGCGGGCTTCGCTGAAACCGCGCTGCATGCCCAGAAGCGCGCCACGCAGAATTTCCATGGCGCCGGTCAGCGCGCCGGGCTAGAGCCGGGGCATGAGCACCGCAACCCAAATCACCAGCCTCAACCGTCCCGGCCTTGGCATCGCGCTGATCTGCGCGGGCGTCGTCGGGATCTCGATCAACGACATGCTGATCAAGCTGCTTTCGGACGGCTACCCGCTGCATCAGATCGTTGCCACACGCTCTGCGGTCGGGCTGTGCATCATCCTTGTCATGCTGCAGATCGAGGGCGGCTGGCGGCTGCTGCGCAGCAACACGCCGTGGCTGCATCTGGCGCGCGGCGTGCTGGTGGTGCTGGCCAATATGACCTTCTACGCCTCGGTCGCGGTGATGCCGCTGGGTCAGGCGACGGCGCTTTTCTTTGTCGCGCCGCTCTTCATCACGCTGCTGTCCGTGCCGCTCCTCGGCGAAAAGGTCGGGCCTTGGCGGCTCGGCGCGGTCTGCGTTGGCTTTTGCGGCGTGGTCATCATGCAGCAGCCATGGGCGGAGACCTCGGGCGGCGCGCGGCTGGTGCTGCTGTTACCGGTGCTTTCGGCGCTGCTCTACGCGCTCTTGCAGGTGCTGACCCGCAAGCTTGGCGTCACCTCCCGCGCCTCGGCGCTGGCGGTGCATCTGCAGCTGATGTTCCTCGTGGTCTCGGCAGGCTTCTACCTCGTCGCCGGAGACGGGCGCTACATGGACGCTTTCGACAGCGATGCGGCGCGCTTCCTACTGCGCCCATGGGTTCTGCCGAGCGGTCAGGACATGCTGGTCTTTCTGGGGCTGGGGTGCATTTCGGGCTTTGTCGGCTACGCGCTGAGCGCCTCTTACCGGATGGCCGATGCGGCGGTGATCGCGCCCTTCGAATACATCGGCCTGCCGATGGCGATCTTCTGGGGCTGGACGATGTTCGGCGAATGGCCCGCACCCGCCACATGGGCGGGCTGCGCGCTGATCGTCGGCGCGGGGCTGGTGGTCTTCCTGCGCGAGCGGGCGAAGGCCCGGCCCCAGCCGGGACGGCGGCGCGGCAGCACCGCCGTCAGGCGCTGAGCGTCGCTCAGGCGGTGACCGTGCTGCGCACGGTGTCGATCATCAGCTGAACATTCTCGGGGTCGGCATCGGGGGTGATGCCATGGCCGAGGTTGAAGATATGCGGCCCTTTCGAGAAGGCGCGCACCACCCGCTGGGTCTCGCGCACCAACTCCTCGCCGCCGGTCACCATATGCGACGACGCAAGGTTGCCCTGCACGCAGCCTGAGGTCTGCACATTGGCCGCCGCCCATTCCGGCGACACGCTGTCGTCCACCGCGACGCAATCGGCGCCGGTGGCCTCGTGGAAGCCGATGTAATTCTCGCCCGCCTGACGCGGGAAGACGATGACCGGCAGGCCGGGGAAGCGCGACTTCATCTCCTGCGTGATCACCTTCGCGGGCTCCAGCGCGTATTTGCGGAAATCGTCACCCTCGAGCGAGCCCGCCCAGCTGTCGAAGATTTTCACCACCTCGGCGCCCGCCTCGACCTGTTTCGACAGATACTCGATGGTGCCCTCGGTGAGCCGGTCGATGACCTTCTCGAACAATGCGCGGTTCTCGGCCTTCAGCGCGTGCGCGGGGCCCTGATCCTTGGTGCCGCGCCCGGCGATCATATAGGTCGCCACGGTCCAGGGCGCGCCGGCGAAGCCGATCAGCGTGGTCTCTTTCGGCAGCTCGCGCGACAGGATGCCGACGGTCTCGTAGATCGGGCTGAGCGTGTCGTGAATCGCCGAGACCGGCTTCAGCGCGTCGAAATCCGCATCGCTCTGGATGGTCGACAGCCGCGGCCCTTCGCCGGTGACGAACCACAGGTCGAGCCCCAGCGCCTGCGGCAACAGCAGGATGTCGGCAAAGAGGATCGCCGCATCGAACCCGTAGCGGCGGATCGGCTGCAGCGTCACTTCGGCGGCAAGCTCGGGGTTGTAGCACAGAGACAGGAAATCCCCGGCCTGCGCGCGGGTGGCGCGATACTCGGGCAGGTAGCGCCCCGCCTGCCGCATCATCCAGATCGGCGGGGTGGGCAGGGTCTCGCCAGCCAGTGCGCGCAGGATCGTCTTGGTCATGGGAAACCCCCGTCTGAATTGCCTATCTCGTCGGGGCGGCAATATGTCAAAACGCCCCCCATTGCCACATCTCTTCCCGCGACATAAAGCTCTGACCATGACAATCGAGACCCCCATCGCCCTGCCCTCGCCCGACGCCCCGCTGAAGATCGGCACCCGCGGCTCGCCGCTGGCGCTGGCGCAGGCCCATGAGACCCGCGACCGGCTGGCCGCGCATTTCGACCTGCCCACTGAGGCCTTCGAGGTGAAGGTGATCAAGACCATGGGCGACGATCGCGCGATGATCGCCGCCGACCGGCCCCTGAAGGAGATCGGCAACAAGGGTCTGTTCACCCGCGAGATCGAAGAGCAGCTTCTTTCAGGCGGCATCGACATCGCGGTGCACTCGATGAAGGACATGCCGACCGAGCAGCCCGAGGGGCTGATCCTCGATTGCTACCTCCCGCGCGAGGATGTGCGCGACTGTTTCATCTCGCCCGGCCATGCGGCCATCGCCGATCTGCCCGAGGGCACCGTGGTCGGCACCTCGTCGCTGCGCCGCCGGGCGCAGCTGCTGAACCGCCGCCCCGACCTGCAGGTGGTGGAATTCCGCGGCAACGTGCAGACCCGCCTGAAAAAGCTCGAAGACGGTGTGGCCGCCTGCAGCTTCCTTGCCATGGCCGGGCTCAACCGGATGAACATGGCGGGCGAGCACATGACGCCGATCGCCCCCGAAGACATGCTGCCCGCCATCGCGCAGGGCGCCATCGGCATCGAGCGGCGGATCAGTGATGCGCGCGTGGCCGCGATGCTCTCGGCGATCCATGACCGCCCGACGCAGCATCGGCTGGACGCGGAACGCGCTTTCCTCGCCACGCTCGACGGCAGCTGCGAGACGCCGATTGCCGGTCTGGCGCTGCTCGAAGGCGACGAGATCTGGCTGCGCGGCGAGATCCTGCGCCCCGATGGCAGCGAGGCGCTGAAGGGCGAGCGCCGCGGCCCCATCGCCGAGGGCGCGCGCATGGGCACCGATCTGGCGCGCGAGCTTCTGGCGCAGGCCGGCGACGGGTTCTTCGACTGGCGCGAGGACTGAGCTGGAGCCTGTAGGAGCGCGCCCGGAGCCGGGCGCGCGCTGGACCGTGGGGTGGCGCTGCAAGGGTTGAGGTCGGCGCTTTATGCCAGCCAAACCTGCACGACATTCGAACGACCTACGCGGATGACAAAAGCGCCAGCCCGCCGGGACGGGCCAGCGCTCGCCCGGCGGCTTCGCCTTGTTTCCGGGCCGGTCAGGCTGAAGCTCCGAATGCGAGCAATTACCGCTCCGGGCAGTCCTCGCCCAGCGGCGTGCCGTCATAGGCCTTGTCACCGCATTCGTTGATCTCTTCCCAGATGTAGCCGCGGCCGTCGTCGGTCACCGCCACCACCCGGTCGATGCCGAACTCGATGTTGCGCTGCGAGGTGTAGACATGCGCGGTGCCCGCTGCGATCTCATCGCCGATATCCTCGGCGTCAAAGCAGCCGAACCAGAACGGCGCATTGCGCGGCTCGGAGCCTTCGTAACGCTCGAACAGCGGATCGAGCGTTTGAGGGCTCTCGGACGTGGAGAAACAGGCGCGGTAGCGGATCGGTGAGGAGGTCGCGTCAATCCCCTCGAAATCCTCGAAGGCGATGGCGCGCGGTGCGGTGCCATCGAGCGGCGTCAGCAGAACCTCCGCCTCTTCCGCGGGCAGGTCGTAATAGTAGTAGAACACCTGCGTGTAGTAGACGACCGCGCCAAAAATCAGCGCGGCCGCGATAATGCCGATCCCGAGGATCTTGCCGCTCATGCGGCGCTGCCTGCGGCCTCTGGCGTCCAGCCGCCCGCCTCGGTGCTCACGAAGGCATCGGCGCATTTCTTCGCCAGAGCGCGCACGCGTCCGATGTAGGCCTGACGCTCGGTGACCGAGATCACCCCCCGCGCATCCAGAAGGTTGAACAGATGCGAGGCTTTGATGCACTGGTCATAGGCCGGGTGCGCCATGACGATGCGCTTGCCGGTCTTGGGGTCGCTCTCGTCGCGGGCGAGGATCGCCTCGCATTCCGCCTCGGCCTCTTCGAAATGGCGCAGCAGCACGTCGGTGTCGGCCACGTCGAAGTTGAAGCGCGAGTATTCCTCTTCGGTCTGGCGGAACACGTCGCCGTATTTCAGCGCGATCGGCGCACCCGGGTCGTTGAACGGCATATCCATCACGTGGTCGATGCCGAGCACATACATGGCAAGGCGTTCGAGCCCGTAGGTCAGCTCGCCCGAGACCGGATGGCAGTCATGGCCGCCGACCTGCTGGAAATAGGTGAACTGCGACACTTCCATGCCGTCGCACCAGACCTCCCAGCCAAGGCCCCACGCGCCCAGCGTCGGGCTTTCCCAATCGTCCTCGACGAAGCGGATATCGTGGCTGGCCATGTCGATGCCGATCGCTTCGAGCGAGCCGAGATAGAGCGCCTGCAGGTCCGGCGGGCTGGGTTTGATAAGCACCTGAAACTGATAATAGTGCTGCAGGCGGTTGGGGTTCTCGCCATAGCGCCCGTCGGTGGGGCGGCGCGAGGGCTGCACATAGGCCGCGGCCCAAGGCTTCGAGCCGAGCGCCCGCAGCGTGGTGGCAGGGTGGAAGGTGCCCGCGCCGACTTCCATGTCGTAAGGCTGCAACACGGCGCAGCCCTTGCTGGCCCAATAGGTCTGCAGACGCAGGATGATCTCCTGAAAACTGCGCGGCTTGCTTGTCTCGCTCATGCTCGGCATCGTCATGGCATCCTTCCCTTGGCGTGCTCGCCCGCGGCGCAGGACGCGCGCCGCTCATCGACTGGTCGGCTGCCTGATTATGCGTGCAACGGTCAAGGGTCAATGCGCAGCCCTGACCATCTTTTGAGATGACGCGAGGCACGCGTCTGTTACATCCTTTGAGTGAACAGCAGTCAGAGACGAGAAACGGCGCGCAGACGTCCGGGCCCGAGGAGCGAGTTAATCCATGTTGAGAACCATTCTTTTTGCAGGCACGGCAGCGTTGATGCTGGCGCAGGGCGCGGCGGCGCAGCAGGGCGATGTGGTCTACATCCAGATCGAAGCCCAGCCCAGCCTGACCGAAGCCGAGGCGCGGCTGCGCGACTATTCGGCCGGGCTGCAGAATGTGAATGGCTTTTCTCTGGGCGGCGGCTGGTACGGCATCGCGCTTGGCCCCTTTGATCCGCAGGTCGCCGCCGACCGGCTGCGCGCCCTGCGCGCCGCGGGGCAGATCCCGCGTGATTCCTATCTCGCGGCGGCGGGCGAATACGGGCGGCAGTTCTGGCCGGTTGGCGCAGGTGTCGCGCAAAACGCAACCCAGCCGCCGGTGAGCGCCGAGCCGCTGGAGCAAACGCCGACCGAAGAGGCCGCAGAGGCCCCGCAAGCCGAGCAGACGCAGGAAACCACCTCTGCGTCCGAACTCGCGGCGGCACTCGCCGAAGTCGAGGCCGAACCGGCAGAGCCCGAGATCCCCTATGAGACCCTCTCGCAGGCGCGCCGCGGCGAGCAGAGCCTCAGCGCTGCCGAACGCCGCCAGCTGCAGGTCGCCCTGCAGTGGTCTGGTCATTACGACAGCGCCATCGACGGTGCCTTTGGCGGCGGCACACGCAACGCCATGGGCGCATGGCAGCGCGACAATGGCTATGAGGTCACCGGCATCCTCACCACCCGCCAGCGCGCCGACCTGCTGGGGCAATACAACGCCGTGCTCGACGGTCTGGGCATGTCCGAGGTCAGCGATGCGCAGGCAGGTGTGGCCGTGTCGATGCCGACCGGATTGGTCTCTTTCGACCGCTACGAGGCCCCCTTTGCCATTTATTCCGGTAATGGCGAGGTCGAGAACGCGCAGGTTCTGCTGATCAGCCAGCCCGGCGATCGCAAGACTTTGGGCGGGCTTTACGAGATACTGCAGACGCTGGAGATCGTGCCGCTGGACGGGCCGCGCAGCCTGCGCCGCGACAGCTTCAGCATCACCGGCGAAAACAGCCGCATCGCAAGCCGCACCGAGGTGACGCTTCAGGGCGGCGAGATCAAAGGCTGGACGCTGGTCTGGCCCGCGGGCGACGACGCGCGGTTCGAGCGTGTGGCCGGGGCCATGTCGGCCAGCTTCCGCCCCATCCCCGGCGTTCTCAACCCCGCCGAGGTCAGCGACAATGGCCAGACGCTCGATTTGGTCTCCGGCCTGCCGATCCGCACCCCGCGCGCGACCGTGGCGGGCTTCTTCGTCGATGGCCGAGGCACCGTGCTGACCACGGCAGAGGCGGTGCAGAACTGCAGCCGCCTGACCCTCGACGGCAGCTATGACGCCGAACTTCTGCAAAGCGATGCGGCACTTGGCGTGGCGCTGCTGCGGCCCTCTGCGGCGCTGGCGCCGCGCGGCGTGGCGCGGCTGCGCACCGATCTGCCGCGCCTCAACTCCGAGGTCGCCGTAGCGGGCTTCCCCTATGGCGGCGTGCTGAGCACCGCGACGCTGAGCTTTGGCGCGCTGCAGGACAGCAAGGGGCTGGGCGGCGAGGAGACGCTGGCGCGGCTCGCGGTCGATGTCACCCCCGGCGATGCGGGCGGCCCGGTGCTGGACGCCGGTGGCGCGGTGGTTGGCCTGCTGATGCCGCGCGATGCGGGCGGCAAGCAACTGCCCGAAGATGTCGCCTTCGCCACCGATGCGGCTGCGCTCATCGAGTTCCTGCGCGGGGCGGGCATTTCCGGCACCACCATGCAGGGCGAAAGCGCACTGGCGCCCGAAGACCTGACCACCGCTGCCCGCGACATGACCGTGGCGGTGAACTGCTGGGAGTAACCCTCTCGGCCCTCTCGCAGCCCGCCGTGGCGCGCGACGTCGCGCCACGCTTCTCTCTGCCGCCGGGCAATGCTAGCCCTTAGAGCGGAGGAGAGAGGGATGGAACACATCGGATGGATAAGGATGCGCTGACGCAGGCCGGGCTGAATCTCATTCAGCAGGCGCTGTCGATCTATGATCGCGATTTGCGGCTGGCGGTCTGCAACCGCCGCTTTGCCGAGATGTTCGACCTGCCCGAGCGGCTGACCCGCCCCGGCGCCAGTTTCGAAGACACGGTGCGCCATCTGATCGAGGCGGGCGAATATGGCGAGGTCGATGAGCCCGAGGGGTTTCTGCGCGCCCGCGTCGAGCAGGCCCGCGCCTTTGCGCCCCACTACATGGAGCGCCGCCGCGCCAATGGGCGCTGGATCTCGGTCGAAGGATCGCCGCTGCCGCAGGGCGGCTGGGTCACCGTCTACACCGATATCACCGCCGTGAAGGCGCAGGAGGATCTGCTGCGCACCCGCTCGGAACTGCTCTCCGAAGAAGTCATCCGCCGCGCCGAGGCGCTGGCCGCCAGCAACCGCGAACTGGCCGCCACCAATGCGGCGCTGGAAGAGGCCCGGCGCGAACTGACCGAGATGGAGGCCCGCACCCGCCTCACCACCGAGATGATGCCCGCCCATATCGCCCGCGTCGACGCCGAGGGGCGCTATACCTACTCCAACCGCCGCCTCTCGCAGGTGATGCCCGGGCGCCCGTCCGAGATCACCGGCCTGCATGTCTCCGAGGCGCTTGGCGCGGCCTACGAGAAGGTGCGCCCGCATCTGGCGCGGGCGCTGGACGGGGAGCAGAGCATCTTCGAGTTCACTGATGCCGGTTCGTCGCGGCGCATCCGTGCGGTGTTCACTCCCGATCCGGCAGAGCGCGGCGTCTATATCCTGTCGCTTGATGTCACCGAGGAAACTCAAGCCCGCGCGGCGCTGCAGCAGGCGCGGCGGCGCGAACTCGCGGCACAGCTGACCTCGGGGCTGGCGCATGACTTTTCGAACCTGCTGACGATCATCCTTGGCATGCAGTCCAAGCTCGCGCGCATGGCCCTGCCGGACGAGGCCGCGCCGCTGGTCAGCGGCACGTTGCAGGCGGCAAGGCGCGGTGGCGCGCTGCTCGACCGCATCGCCGGGATCACCGCGCCGCGCGCGTGGACGCCGGAACCGGTGGACCCCGCCGATTTCCTGCGCGACCTGCGCACGCTGGCCGGTCCGGCGCTTCCCGAGAGTGTGACGCTGGAGATCGGCCCCGCGCCACAGGGTGCCTTCCTGCTCGATCCGGGGCTGTTGCAGGACGCGGCGCTGAACCTCGTGCTGAACGCCCGCGACGCCTGCGCCTCGGCAAGCGCGGGCGGCGGGCATATCCGCCTCGACATGCGCGCGGTGCAGGGCACATGGCTGGAACTGGCGGTCAGCGACAGCGGGCACGGCTTTTCGGAAGAGGCGCTGCGCCACGGGCTGGATCCCTTCTTCACCACCAAGGGCGGCGCCGGGTCGGGGCTGGGGCTCGCCATGGTCTACGATATGGCCAAGCTCGCAGGCGGGACGATCAAGCTGGCCAATGCCGCGCGCGGCGCGCGGGTCACTTTGCGCCTGCCGCTGCGCCCCGCCCCGGCGCTGCCGCCCCGCGCGCGCGGGCTCGCGCTGCTGGTCGAGGATGACCCCGAACTGCGCGAGCAGTTGCGCGACATGCTCACCGCGCTTGGCCATGCGGTGGTCGAGGCGTCCTCGGTGGCCGAGGCGAAGGCGTTGGCCGAGGGCCTGGATCTGGACCTCGTGCTTTCGGATGTGCTGCTGGAGGGCGGCACCCCCGGCTCGGCGCTGCCCGCCGCCCTGCCCGGTCTCGACGTGCGGCTGATGACCTCTCTGCCGCCGGGCGATCCGCGCCGCGAGGCCGCCGAGGCTGCGGCCCCGGTGATCGCAAAGCCCTTCAGCGAGGGACAGCTCGCAGCCTTTCTCGGCATGGTGCCCGCATGAGCGCGCCGCTGATTTCGATCCTCGACGACGAGCCGGCGATCCGGGCGATCCTCTCCGAGGCGCTGACCGAGGCGGGCTTTCGTACCATGGCCTTTGGGCGCGCCACCGAGTTCGAGGCGGCGCTGAAACGCGCCACGCCGGATGTCTGCCTCGTGGACCTCGGCCTGCCCGATCGCGACGGGCTGAGCCTCGTGCATCGGCTGGCGCTGGAACAGGGTGCCTCGGTGATCATCGTCTCGGGACGTGCGCAGGTGCAGGACCGGGTGACGGGGCTGGAACTGGGGGCAGATGATTACATCATCAAACCTTTCGATCCGGCAGAAGTGGTCGCCCGCGTTCGCGCCCGCCTGCGCGCCCCGCGCAGCGCACCCACCCGCAGCGAGACCGCCCGTTTCGCAGGCTGGACCGCGCATTTCGATCGCTACGTGCTGGAAGATGCCACGGGCGCGGAAACCCCCTTCTCCCATGCCGAGGGCGAGGTTTTGCGGCTGTTTCTGGAAAGCCCAAAACGTCTGATCACCCGCGCGCATATGCAGGAAAGCCTTGGCGGCGCGGCTGGGGAAAGCTTTGACCGGGCGATGGACGTGCGCATCTCGCGCCTGCGCACCAAGCTGCGCGAGGACCCGAAGAACCCGCGCCTGATCAAGACGATCTACGGCGCGGGCTATATCTTTCTCGGGGATGTGGATTGGGCGTAGGCCAAGGCAGCCGCGTGCCTCAGTCTTCCTTCGGCGCCTCGGGAAGCGAGCGCTCTTCGCCCTGCACCCCTTGCAGAAGGTCCTGCAACTCGCCCTGCATCTGCACCAACTCGTCGCGGTAGCGCGAGGGCTCCATGGCCTTGATCACCTCGGTGAAGCCCGCCAGCACCTTGGCCTCGGACGCGCGGATGCGGTCCATCATATCGCCGTCGATGCCGCCAAAGACCGAGCGCACCGAAAGCCCGGCGCGTTTCATCACGGCGCTCATGGTCTCGGTCGGGTCCGCCTCGCCGCCGACGGCGGTGATCAGCGCCGTCAGGCGCTGTACCTGCTCCACATGCAGACCGTGAAAGCGCACGGCGACAAAGCGGAACTCGGGATCGGCCTTTTCGACCATCTCGTCAAACCACGCCCGTGCGCCGACGCTGCGCGCCTGCAGATGGTCCAGCAACTCAAGCTGGCGGGCGCTGGCGGTGATCACGTGCTGGTCTCTCGGAACATCCTTCATGGGCGTATCCTCCGGTTGTGTTACCGGATTAACGTGCCTGCGCGCAGCCGGTTCCCCGCGCCGCCCAGGCTTCAGCCGAGCGCCGCCACCGCTCCGGCCAGCGCCTGCAGCCCGGTCACCAGATCCGCCTCGTCGGTATCTTCCGCAAAATCATGGCTGATCCCGCCGATCGACGGCACGAAAAGCATGGCCACCGGCATCAGGTTCGACAGATTGGTGGCATCGTGCAGAGCCCCCGAGGGCATCAGCCGCCACGCACCCGGCGCGGCGGCCTCGGCCCCCTGCTCGAGCGCCGCGCGCAGCCGCGCATCCATGGTCACCGGCGCCAGTTCCAGCTTCGGCGCGAATGTCAGCTCCAGCCCGGTCTCGGCGCAAACCTCGTTGATCGTCTCGCGGGCGATGGCCTCGATCCGGTCGAGCCGGTCCGCATCGCCGTCGCGCCACTGCAGGGTAAAGCGCACCTCGCCGGGCACGATGGCATGGGCGTTGGGATGCACCTCCACATGGCCGATGGTCCAGACCGTCGCCGGGGTGACCACATTGCGCAGGCGCTCATTGAGCCGCGTGGTGAATGTGGCGAGCCCCTGAAACGCATCCTTGCGCAGGCGCATTGGCGTCGTACCAGCGTGGTTCTGCTGACCCTTGAGCACCATGGTCTGGTTGCGCATGCCCACGATGGCCTCGACCACGCCGAGGCTGCCGCCCTCGGTGTCGAGCACCGGGCCCTGCTCGATGTGCATCTCCAGAAACCCGGTGAACCGGTCGGGATCGAGGAACGCCCCGGCACGCGCCCCGAGCCCCTTGCGCGCCTCGGCCAGAGTCACACCATCCGGCCCCTGCAGCGCGTCGGCTTCGGCAAGACTGATGTTGCCGCCCCAGATGGCGCTGCCGGTGGTCACGCCAAAGCGTCCTTCCTCATCTTGAAACGACACGCAGGACACCGGCGGGCCGCCCGCCTCCTGCGCCGCGCGCGCCACCTCGAGCCCCGCGATCACCCCCAGCGCGCCATCGAGCCAGCCGCCCTCGACCTGACTGTCGGAGTGCGAGCCGATGAGCAGCGATGGCCCGTCGGTCAGCCCGAAGAGCGAGCCCACCGGGTCGAAATGGCTGCGCAGACCCGCCTCTTCCATGCGCCCCGCCAGCCAGTCGCGCGCGGCAATATCCGCCTCCGAGAAAGCCGGGCGGCACACGCCCTTGCCGACCCCGGTCGCGCCGAAGCTGCGCAGCATGTGCAGGTCGGACAGAAAACGCTCGGGGTTCACGGGAATGCCGGTCATGATGCGGTCTCCTTGGGGTTGGTGTCTCGGGGTGGTCAGCTGCCGCGCAGGATGGTCTCCAGCGCCGCGCGGTAATTGGGCGGGATCGGCACGGGGCGGTTTTCGGCATCGGCGGCCACATGCACCACGAAACCCTCGGCGCAGGCGCTCTCGCCGTCATTGCGGAACAGCCCCACCTCGAAGCGAGCCGAACTGCGCCCAAGGTGACCGCAGCGCAGCCCCGCGTGCAGAAGGTCGGGAAACCGCGCCTCGGCATGATAGGTGCAGCCGTTCTCGACCACCAGCGAGCGCAGCGCCCCCGCGCCTTCGATGGCAATTCCGCGATCCAGCTGCCAGAGCGTCACCGCCGTGTCGATGAAGGAGTGATAGGCGGCGTTGTTCAGATGCCCGTAGGCATCATTGTCCTCCCAGCGGGTAGGAATGGCAAAAAAGGCCGCATAGTCGGCGCGGCGGGCGGGCGCGGGCCGGCTCATCCCGAGCGGATCGCCCGGAACGCTGCCGAAGCGCCCCAGCCGGCGATCGCCGCGATGGCCAGCGACAACAGCCCGTAGGCCAGCGGCATCTGCCGCGAAAGCGTAAACAGCCAGCGCTCCAACCCGACCTTGCCGACCTGAATTTCGCTGTCGTGCTCGGCCACCACCTTGCCGCCGCGGGTCAGCAGCACGCGGGTCAGATAGCGCCCCTCGGAAATATTCGCGGGCATGGAGATCGAGGTGTCGAACAGCGTGCTGTCGCGCAGCTCGACGCTGTCTTCCTCGACGCGGTAGAGACCCTGCCGCTCGCGCACACGGATCAGCGCCTCGGTGAACGCCTCGGAATCCATAATGTCCATCGGCGCCCCGACCGAGCGGATGGCGCGCGGGATCGAGACCTCATGGCGCAGGTCCTCGACCGCCGAGATGGTCTCGTTCCATGGCGCCGAAGTGGCGACCGCGTAAAAGCTTGGCGCGCTGTCGATCTCCACCGCCTCGGCATTGACCCAAATCCCCAGCTTGCGCGCCTTGCGCCAGACGGTGACCGGCTCGAGCGGGCCCTCGACGGTGACGATCACCTGCAAGGGCGGGTCGCGCTGGATCGCCGCCTCGCGTTTGACCGCGCCGAAGATGAGAATGTCGGAGCCGTCGAAATCGGTGGTGATCGACACATTGGTGCGCGAGAGCCCCATGACCACCTCTTCGGCCCGCGCGGGCAGCGCGGCGATCAGCAGAAGAAGCGCAGCCAGAAGTCTCATCCCGCCACCAGCTCGTAAAGTTCAGATGGGGTGATGAAGAGATCCAGCGCCAGCTTGCCGCAGACCAGCAGCACCAGCGAGGCCAGCGCGATGCGCAGTTGCTCGGCCTTGAGCCTTGTGCCGAAAGCGGTGCCGATCTGCGCGCCAATGACCCCGCCGAGAATCAGGATCAGCGCCAGCATGATGTCGACGGTGTAGTTGGTGCTGGCGTGCAGCAGCGTGGTGAAGGCGCTGACAAAGATGATCTGAAACAGCGAGGTGCCGACCACCACCTTCGTGGGCATTCCCAGCAGGTAGATCATCGCCGGCACCATGATGAAGCCGCCGCCCACCCCCATGATCGCCGCCAGCACGCCCACCGAAAAGCCGACCAGCACCGGCGGGATCGCCGAGATGTAGAGCCCCGAGGTGCGGAAGCGCATCTTGAACGGCAGCCCGTGCACCCAGCCGTGGTGGCGCCGCTTCGGGGCCGTGCCCTTGCGCGATTTGAAGATGGCGTTGAGGCTCTCGACGAACATCAGCCCGCCGATGATCCCCAGAAACACCACATAGCAAAGCCGCACCAGAAGATCGACCTGCCCCAGCCCCTTCAGCAGGTTGAAGATCCAGACCCCCAGCGCCGCGCCGACGAGCCCCCCGGCCAGCAGCACCAGCCCCATTCGCAGGTCCACCGTCTTGCGCTTGAAATGCGCCAGCACGCCGGAAATCGAGCTTGCGACGATCTGGTTGGCGCCGGTGGCCACGGCGACGGCGGGCGGAATGCCCATGAAGAACAGCAGCGGCGTGATCAGAAAGCCGCCGCCGACGCCGAACATTCCCGACAGAACGCCGACGATCCCGCCCAGACCGAAGAGCAGGAAGACATTGACCGAAACCTCGGCGATGGGGAGGTAGATCTGCATGCCGCTGACTTTGCGTCCGCGCTGGCGATTTGGCAACCAAGCGGGATGTGACGTTGATGTGTCGCGGCGGAATTCACACAACCCCCGCGCCGCGCCGGGTGGCTGGTGGAGCGATGCGTATTTTTAAAGAGAAGAAGCCCGCTGCCGGGGCGCCTGTCCCTTCTTCTCTTTTAAAATACGCCGGGGAGCGCGAGGGGCAGCGCCCCTCGCACCTTTGTTCAAGCCGCCTCAGCGTTCCTTCACATAGGGCTCGCCCCCGGCACGTGGCGGGATCGCCTTGCCGACGAAACCGGCAAGGATCACCACGGTCAGGATGTAAGGCAGCGCATCCATCACCTGCACCGGAATGATGAACCCGCCAAGGTCAATGTTCTGATAGCGCAGCGCCACCGCCTGCAGCAGGCCGAAGAGCAGGCAGGCGTAAAGCGCGTACCACGGCCGCCATTTGGCGAAGATCAGCGCCGCCAGCGCGATATAGCCGCGCCCGGCGGTCATCTCGCGCACGAAGCCCGCCTGCAGGCCGGTGGCCAGATAGGCCCCCGCGAGGCCGCAGAGCAGCCCGCAGATGGCGATCGCCGCATAGCGCAGCGCGACCACCGAGACACCGGCGGTGTCCACCGCCTCGGGCGCCTCGCCCACCGCGCGCAGGCGCAGGCCAAAGCGGGTGCGATAGAGGATCCACCAGGTCAGCGGCACCATCAGGAAGGCGACGTAGACAAGGATCGAATGGCCGGAGATCAGCTCGTAATAGAGCGGGCCGATGAAGGGCACGCCGCGCAGCGCCTCGGCGAAGGGCAGCGTGATGCTCTCGAAGCGCCCGCCGCCCATCAGCGAGGGTGTGCGCCCGCCCTGAGAGAACCAGTCCTGCGCGATCAGCACCGTCAGCCCAGAGGCGAGGAAGTTGATCGCCACGCCCGAGATCAGCTGGTTGCCGCGGAAGGTGATCGAGGCGAAGCCGTGGATGAACGACATCACCATAGAGGCGGCGATGCCCGCCAGCAGGCCGAGCCAGACCGAGCCGGTGACCGCCGCGATGGCCGCCGACAGGAAGGCCGCGGCGAGCATCTTGCCCTCGAGCCCGATGTCGACGATGCCCGAGCGTTCCGAGAACAGCCCCGCAAGGCAGGCCAGCAGCAGCGGCGTGGCGAGGCGCACGGTGGAATCGAGCACCTGCAGAAGCGTCGCGTAATCCATCACGAGGACCTCCGGCGCATGGACATGAAGAGCTTTTCGAGCGGCAGGCGGACCATATTGTCGAGCGCCCCGGTGAAGAGGATCACCAGCGCCTGAATAACGGTGATCAGCTCACGCGGGATATTGGTCCAGAGCGCCAGTTCCGCCCCGCCCTGATAGAGAAAGCCGAAGAGCAGCGCCGCGAGGAACACGCCCACCGGATGCGAGCGGCCCATGAGCGCCACGGCGATGCCGATGAAGCCCGCGCCCTCGGTCGCGTTGAGCACCAGCCGTTCGGCCTCGCCCATGGTGGTGTTGAGCGCCATCATCCCCGCAAGCCCGCCGGAGATCAGCATGGCGACGACGGTGATGCGCACCGGCGAGATGCCGGCATAGCGCGCGGCGCTTTCGGACTGGCCGAAGGCGCGGATCTCATAGCCGAGCTTGGTGCGCCAGATGAGAAACCAGAAGGCGATGCAGGCGGCGACCGCAAGGAAGAAGGTCACATTTGCGGGCGAGCCGCGAAACAGCGGGTTGCCCTCGGTGGCGAACATGTCTTGGAACGTCGGCAGATGGGTCGCTGCCGGGAACGTGCCGGTGGCGGGCTCCATGGCGCCGACCGGGCGCAGCAGGTTCACCAGAACGTAGTTCAGCAGCGCCGCGGCGATGAAGTTGAACATGATCGTGGTGATCACGATGTGGCTGCCGCGCTTGGCCTGCAGCCATGCCGGGATGAAGGCCCAAGCCGCACCAAAAGCCGCCGCTGCCAGCGTCGCCACCAAAAGCGCCACCGACCAATGCGGGAAGGGAATGAACAAGCACGCCAGCGCCACCCCGAGCCCGCCGATCATCGCCTGCCCTTCGCCGCCGATGTTGAACATCTTGGCATGAAAGGCGATGGCGACGCAGAGGCCGGTGAAAATGAAGTTGGTCGTGTAGTAAAGCGTGTAGCCCCAGCCGGACGAGCGCATCAGCGCGCCGTCGACCATCAGCTTGAAGGCCTCGATCGGGTTCTCACCGATGGCGAGGATCACCCCGGCCGACAGGATCGCCGCCAGCAGGATCGAGATCAGGGGCACGAGCACCGCATCGGCCCAGGCGGGCATCTTATCCATTCGGAACCTCGTTCGTCTTTCTGGTCCGGGCAGCGCCCTGCGGGCGCTGATGCCTCCGGCGGGCGTATTTGGGGAACAATGAAGCGGCGCGGTCAGTCATGCTGGCTTGCCTCGCGCGCTTCTTTCTCGTGCAGCGAGGCGTCCACCGCGTCGATGAGCTTGCCTTCGGGCTTTTCGGTGACCCCGGCCATCAGCAGGCCAAGCTCGGTCTGGTCGGTTTCATCCGGCATCCGCTCGCCCATGATCTTGCCGTCGAACATCACCGCGATGCGGTCGGACAGCGAGAAGATCTCGTCAAGCTCCACCGAGACCAGAAGGATAGCCTTGCCCTTGTCGCGCAAGCGGATGATCTCTTGGTGGATGAACTCGATGGCACCGATGTCGACGCCGCGGGTGGGCTGACCGATCAGCAGCACCTCGGGGTCTCGCTCGATCTCGCGCGCGAGCACGATCTTTTGCTGGTTGCCGCCCGAGAAGTTGCGCGCGGCCAGCGCCGGGTTCGGCGGGCGCACGTCGTAGCGGGTCATCTTGTCCTGCGCTTCCTCGCGGATCAGCGCATTGTTCATCAGGATGCCCGACTGGTAGTGCGGATCGCGGTGGTAGCCGAAGACCGTGTTTTCCCACGCGGTATAGGCCATGATCAGCCCTTCGTGCTGGCGGTCTTCGGGCACATGGCCGATGCCGACGGCGCGGCGCGCGCTGCCATCGGCGCCGACGCCCGAGAGCGGCAGGTTTTGGCCGTGCATGATCACCGTGCCGGTGCCCTCGGCAGAGCCGCCCAGCACCGACAGAAGCTCGGACTGACCATTGCCCGCGACACCCGCGATGCCCAGCACCTCACCGGCGCGCAGCTGCAGCGACACGCCCTTGAGCCGCTCGACCCCGGCGCTGTCCACATGGCGCAGGTCCTGCACGTCGAGCAGCACCTCGCCGGGCTGCGCTGCTGCCTTGTCGACGCGCAGCAGCACCTTGCGCCCGACCATCAACTCGGCGAGCTGCTCGGGCGAGGTTTCGGCGGTCTTGACGGTGGCGGTCATCTGCCCGCGGCGCATCACCGAGACGGTGTCGGTGATCTCCATGATCTCGCGCAGCTTGTGGGTGATCAGGATGACGGTTTTGCCCTCGGCCCGCAGGTGGTCGAGGATGCGGAAGAGGTGATCGGCCTCGGCCGGGGTCAGCACCCCGGTGGGCTCGTCGAGGATGAGAATATCGGCCTGACGGTAGAGCGCCTTGAGGATCTCGACGCGCTGCTGGTGGCCGACCGAGAGGTTCTCGACCAGCTCGTCGGGATCGACGGCCAATTCGTATTCCTCGGCCAGTTGCTTCAGAATACCGCGCGCGCGCGCCAGCGAGGGGCGCAGCATCGGGCCGTCCTCGGCGCCGAGGATGACGTTTTCCAGAACGGTGAAGTTCTGCACCAGCTTGAAGTGCTGGAACACCATGCCGATGCCCGCCGAGATCGCGGCCTGACTGTCGGCGATGTCCTTCTTGGCGCCATTCACCCAGATCTCACCCGCGTCGGCCTTGTAGAAGCCGTAGAGGATGGACATGAGGGTGGATTTACCGGCGCCATTCTCGCCGATGATGCCGTGGATCGTGCCGGGCATCACGCGGATCGAGATATCCTTGTTGGCCTGGACGGGGCCGAAGGCTTTGGAGATGCCCTTCAGCTCGATGGCGGGGATGTCGTTCATGCGGAGCCTCACGGCATTGGATAAGTACGGCCCGGCCTCCTGTAAACGAGGAACCGGGCCACACGAAAGCAGAAATCGGGGACACGCCAGCAGGCACGCCCCCGATCGTCAAGAGGTGATCAGAAGTTCAGCGCGGGGCAGCTGTCATCCGCCGAGTAATCGTGAACCTCGATCTCGCCGGCGACGATCTTCTCGCGCGCCTCGTCAACGGCGGCTTTCATCTCGTCAGAGAGCAGCTCGGCGTTGTTCTCGTCGAGCGCGTAGCCGACGCCGTTCTCGGCGAGGCCCAGCACCTTCACGCCGGTCTTGAGCTCGGTGCCTTCGGTCATCGCCTCGGCCACGGCCACGTCGACGCGCTTGAGCATGGAGGTCAGAACCTTGCCCGGGTGCAGGTAGTTCTGGTTGCTGTCGACGCCGACCGAGAGGATGCCCTCGTCCGCGGCGGTCTGCAGCACGCCGATGCCGGTGCCGCCAGCGGCAGCGAAGATCACGTCGGCGCCTTGGCTGATCTGTGCCTTGGTCAGCTCCGAGCCCTTCACCGGGTCGTTCCATGCGGCGGGGGTGGTGCCAGTCATGTTGGAGATCACGTTGATGTCATCGCTGACCGCTTTGGCACCCTGCGCGTAGCCGCAGGCGAATTTGCGGATCAGCGGGATGTCCATGCCGCCGACGAAGCCAACAGTGCCCGACTCGGAGGCCATCGCCGCCAGCATGCCGACGAGGTAGGAGCCTTCATGCTCGGAGAAAAGGATCGACAGGACGTTGGGATGCTCTTCGGGGTCGACGAAACCGTCGATGGTCACGAATTTGGTGTCCGGGTAGTCCGCCGCCACCGAAGCGATCGGCGAGGACATCGAGAAGCCGGTGGTCACGACCGGGTTGAAGCCAGCCTCGGCAAAGCGGCGCAGGGCCTGCTCACGCTGGGCTTCGGACTGCAGTTCGATGTCCTTGTAGGAGCCGCCGGTCTCTTTGGCGTACATCTCGGCGCCGTTGAACGCGGCCTCGTTGAAGGATTTGTCGAACTTGCCGCCGAGGTCGTAGATCAGCGCCGGATCCGCCAGCGCGGCGCCTGCGGTCAGGGCCAGCGTTGCGGCGGTGCCGAGAATGGATTTCATGAGGGTCATAGGGTGCTCCCGGGTCTGGACGAGCGGGGTCTGTTCTGCGTGCCCCGCACTTTGGACTGCCCTGTGGCAGATCATGCCCGATAATGCGTTGCCCTAGCGGCGGGTCAACAGGTTTTTGCAAGTCCGCGCACAGGGTTGGCCTGCCGCAACGCCTAACCTCAGGTAAGCGCACGGCTCATGAGCAGCGCATCGTCGCGCCCGCCGCCGGGGCGGTGGTAATAGGCTTTCCGCCGGCCGGTCACCTGATAACCGCAGGCCTCGTAAAAGCCGCGAGCACCTAGGTTTTCCGACGCCACCTCAAGAAAGACAGTGGCCACACCGCGGGCCGCGGCCTGCGCCTCGAAGGCCTGCAAAGCCGCCCGCCCCGCCCCCTTGCGCTGCTGCGCGGGATCGGTGGCAAGCGCGAGGATCTCGGCCTCGTCCAGCATTACGCGGCCAAGCACAAAGGCACCCTCGCCGCTTACCAGCAGGCTGGAGGGCTGATCGAGCGTGCCCGCAAATGCCGCCTCGGTCCAAGGGTCCATATGGGTGTAGGCGCGGGCCGAGAGCGCGGCCAGTTCGGCGGCGGTCAGCCTCATGCGCTCAGTCCAGCAAGCGCGGCGCCGCATCGCGCGACGGCGCGGCATCGGCGGCGCGGATGTAAAGCGGAGCAGGACGGCGGCCCGGCTCCTTCTGCGCGGCGACCTGTGCGATGCGGATCGCCAGGTCCCGCGGCTCGGGCGGCAACACCGCGTCGCTGTCTTCGGCAGAGACCAGCGCCGGGGTTTCCCAGTTGCGCTGCACGTAGATCTGCCCGCGCGGTGCAGGCACCCCGGCCAGAACGTCGGGCTGTTCGTGATGGATCGCCTCGAAGGTGCTCACTCCGATGGCCGGAGCCTCCAGCCCCAGCGCCAGCCCGCGGGCGGTCGAGACCGAAATGCGGATCCCGGTGAAATTGCCCGGTCCGATGCCCACGGCGACCAGATCGAGATCGCCCCAGACAACCCCGCCCTCGGCCAGCACTTCCTCGAGCAACGGCATCAGGCGCTCGGCCTGTCCGCGGCCCATCTCCTCGGCCTTCGCCACCAGCACCTCGTCGCCACGCAGCAAAGCGGCCGCGCAATGCGCGGCCGATGTGTCGAAGGCAAGGATCAGTTGATCAGGCATGGATCGCTCCGGTGCGCTCAGACGGCGACCGGGCGTACCTCGGTCACTTCGGGGATGTAGTGGCGCAGCAGGTTCTCGATGCCCATCTTCAGCGTCAGCGTCGACGAGGGGCAGCCCGCGCAGGCGCCCTGCATGTGCAGGTAGACCACGCCACGGTCAAAGCCGTGGAAGGTGATGTCACCGCCATCCTGCGCCACGGCCGGACGCACGCGGCTGTCGAGCAATTCCTTGATCTGGCCGACGATTTCAGCGTCCTCGCCTTCAAAGGCCTTGTGGCCCGAGGCTTGCGCTTCGCCCGCCATGACCGGCTCGCCGGACTGGAAATGCTCCATGATCGCGCCCAGAACGGCGGGCTTCACATGGTCCCAATCGGCGGCTTCGTCCTTGGTGACGGTGACGAAATCATTGCCAAAGAACACGCCGGTGACACCGGCGACCGAGAACAGGCGCTTGGCCAGCGGCGAGTTGTCCGCGCCCTCGGGCGTGGGGAAATCCGCGGTGCCTGCCTCCAGCACGGTCTGGCCCGGCAGGAACTTCAGCGTCGCGGGGTTCGGGGTGGATTCGGTCTGGATGAACATCTGCGATAGTCCTTTTTGCGGGCTGGCCCCTATATGCGCCTCCGCCGCTCCAACGTCAAGTTTTGGAATCGTTCTAAATCGGATCCGTCGCTGAATTCCCGGTGCCAAACGTCAGTGCTGCGCCCAGAAGGCACCTGCCCTCCGGCACCACGGATGCCCCCTCAGGTGATCGCTTCGAGCCGTTCCTTGGACATGTCTCCCGGCACGATGGTCAGCGGGATCGGCAGGCTGCCCGAGCTGCGGGTCATCTGGCTGACCAGCGGTCCCGGCCCCTTCTTGTCGGCGGCGGCGCCCAGCACCAGCACGCCGATCGACGGGTCTTCATCCACCTGCGCGAGGATCTCGGTCACCGGATCGCCCTCGCGGATCACCAGTTCGGGATCAACCCCCTGACGGTCGCGCATCCATTTGGCGAAGACCTCGAAATGCGCCTCGATCCGCTCGCGGGCCTCGGCGCGCATGATGTCACCCACGCCGATCCAGTGGTTGAATTCATCGGGCGGGATCACCGACAGGATCGACACGCCGCCCTTGGTCTTGGCCGCGCGCATGGCGGCGAAACGCATGGCATTGAGACATTCGCGGCTGTCATCCAGCACGACGAGGAACTTGCGCATTGGGCTCTCCTTCGCGGCGATCATGGCGCAGGGGGCAGGCGCAGGCAATGTCGATTTCTCATCACTCGACCCGCGCCGCCAGACCGCGTGCGGCGGGCCGCAGCAGACGCGCGCCCAGCCAGCCGCCGAGGGCCGTCAGCGCCTGCGCAAGCGCCAGCCAGACCATCAGCCCCGCGGCGATCGCGTGATCCGAGACGCGCACCAAGGCCCGGAAGGTGCGGGATTTTCCGAGCACCTCCATCACCCCGCGCGTCTCGCTGCCCGCCACATCCGACACCCGCGCGAGCCGCGCCGCATCCTCGGCGCTGTCCACATGGCGCAGCAGCAACACGCCGTCGGTCATCGAGGTGTTGCCGACCACCCGGCTGACGTCGCCCGCCAGCGCTTCGGCTCTTGCCAGTCGCGCCGTGTCCGCCGCCGCGCCGCTGCCGCTGGCCAGCCGCCGCAGCATGCCCGCGTCGGCGAGGCGCGCCAGCTCGTCGAGGAAGGATGGCGTCAGGGTGCGCAGCCGCCGCCCCATGCGCAGCGCCGTGGCACCGGCCTTGACCGAGGCGGAACTGCCGCCGGTGACCACCAGCGCGCCCGTCGCCGCCAGCCCAACGGTGGCCAGCGTCACCTCCACCCCATCCACATCGCTGCCGCTGAGCCAGTCGCCGCCCGCACGGCGCAAAGCGTTGAGATCGCCGAGCGGCGTCAGTTCCAGCGGGATGCCGCAATAGGCCAGCATCTGCAGCGAGGGGCAATTGGCGATATCGGCGGCGCAAGTGCCGCAGGTGGCGACCTTGCCCCAGACGCTGTCCTTGGCCGCGCGCAACTCTTCGATCTGCCGCGCCTGCGCCGCGTCCGGCTGCTGACCGACGCGTGCGGCCAGCGGCAGCAGCATGTCGATCCGGTCAAGGTCCTGCGCCTCCAGCGCTTCGGCGATCTGCTGCGCGAGCCGCTCCGGGCTCAGCGCCCGCGCCAGCCCGGCGTCCAGCGCCTGCCGCACTTCGGCGGTGCTGGCCTGCAGGAAAGGCCGCGCGAAAGGGTTGGTCGAGAGGGTCCAGACCATCAGCAGCAGGCTGATCAGCAGCGGCAGGGCTCGGATCGAGCGCGCCAGCCCGCTGCGCCGCCGCCTCGGACGTCTGTGACCGCGCGGCTCAGACCGCAGATCGTCCCCCGGCAGATCGCGCCGCGGGGGATCGGCTTCGGCATAGCGGCGTTCGGCCCGCAGCACCGGGCGCTGCGGGTCCTTGGGGCGTGTCGCGACGAGCGGCGGCTCGCGGCGCAAGGCTCAGCCTTCGCTGAGTGCCCAGTCCCAGTAAAGCTCGCGCACGCGGCGCGTCACGGGACCGATCTGGTAATTGGTGTCTTCAAAGCCCGACACGGCGGTCACCTTCTGCAGGTTGCCCGAGAGGAACACCTCGTCGGCGCCCTCGAAGTCCTCGAAGCTGAGCACCGCCTCATGCACCTCCATGCCGTCGGCGCGCATGTTCTCGATGTGGCGCGCGCGGGTGATCCCCGACAGGAAGGTGCCATTGGCGATCGGGGTGAACACCGCGCCATCCTTCACCATGAAGGCGTTGGCCGTGGCGCTCTCGGCGACATTGCCGAGCGCATCGGCCACCAGCGCGTTGTCGAACCCGCGCGAGCGCGCCTCGACCAGCATCCGCGCATTGTTGGGATAAAGACAGCCCGCCTTGGCGTTGCAGACCGAGCTTTCCAGCACGGGCCGGCGGAACCGCGTGCGGCCCAGCCGCGATGCTGCGGTCTCGGGCGCCATGGGGATCTCTTCGAGCGAGATGGCAAACGCGGTGCCTTCGGCGCCCGGCACGATGGCAGTCGCGTCGCCCTGCGTCGCCCAATACATCGGGCGGATGTAGATGGCCGCCTCCTTGGGATAGGCCGAGAGCCCCTCCCAGACGATCTGCACCATCTCCTCGGCGGTGATCGTCGGCGTCAGCATCAGCGCCTTGGCCGAGCGGTTGATCCGTGCGCAATGGGCATAGAGATCGGGCGCAATGCCATTGACGCAACGCGCACCGTCAAAGACCGAACTGCCGAGCCAGGCCGCGTGATCTGCCGCGCGCATGATCATCGCGTCCCCGTCGTGCCAGGTGCCCTGGAAATAGGTGCGGATGTTCTTGCCCGTTGCCATCGTCATGTCTCCTGCGAAAGTTGCGCGGACCCTAAGCCCGCGCCGCCGCCACGTCCAGACCGCCCCGCCGCGCCCTCACGGAAGAGCGAGCGGCGCCCCCGCTCCCGGCCCTTTCATCTTTCCACAAATACTCGACAACACCCGCCCGCAAGGCGCAGCAAGCCCCTTCATTGTTCCCCAAATACGCAGCCCCGCGCGCCACACGCGCCGCCGCCGGGCCGCGTCAGCCCAGCGTCACGTCAAGGAACATCATCAGGATCAGACCAAAGAGCAGCCCCGTGGTCGCCCGCTTCTGGTGGCCGTTGCGGTGGGTCTCGGGCACGATCTCATGGCTGATGATGTAAAGCATCGCGCCCGCCGCGAAGGTCAGCCCCCAAGGCAGCAGCACCGAACTGACCGAGACCGCGACCACGCCCAGCAGCGCCCCGACCGGCTCGACCAACCCGGTGAGCGCGGTGTAGAGCAGCGCCTTGCTGCGGGAATAGCCCAGCCCCACCAAGGCCACCGCCACGGCCAGCCCCTCAGGCATGTCCTGCAGCGAGATGCCGGTCATCACCGAAAAGCCGTTGGTGCGGTCGACACCGTAAGCGACGCCGATCGACAGGCCTTCGGGGAAATTGTGGATCGAGATCGCCAGCACGAACAGCCAGATCCGCGCGAAGGTCGCCTGATCCGCCCCGCCCTCGGGGCCGGTCTTGAAATGCTCGTGCGGAATCGCGTGGTTGAGCCACGCCACGAAGCCCGAGCCGAAGGCGATGCCGCAGGCGGCGATGGCGGCGGCGACCCAGACCGAACCGGTCTGTTCCTGCGCCACGTCGATGCCCGGAATGATCAGCGAGAAATAAGAGGCCGACAGCATGACACCGGCGGCAAAGCCCAGCATCATGTCCGAGGTCGCCTGCGTCATCTTGCGTCCGACCAGCGCCGGGATCGCCCCTGCCGTGGTGGCAATCGCGGCGATCATGCCGCCCCCGACGCCCCAGAGAATGTCCTGCATGATGCCTCCGATCTGCATTCGCGCGCACTAAACGTGCTCTGCCGGGGAGATACAAGCACACGTCATTGCGCAAACTCTGGCGAAGCGGTAAGGAAACCTGACCACATAGCGGAGGAAGGCGGCCCATGCCGGTGATCACAGAGATCGAGGACCTCAAACGCATCTATCGGCGCAGGGTGCCGAAGATGTTCTACGACTATTGCGAGTCGGGCAGCTGGACAGAGCAGACCTTCCGCGAGAACAGCTCGGATTTCGACGATCTCTATTTGCGCCAGCGCGTCGCCATCGACATGACCGGCCGCAGCACCGCGACGCAGATGATCGGTCAGGACGTGGCGATGCCGGTGGCGCTGGCTCCGGTGGGCATGACCGGGATGCAGCACGCCGACGGCGAGATCCACGCCGCGCGCGCGGCCGAGAAATTCGGCGTGCCCTATTGCCTCTCGACCATGTCGATCTGCTCGATCGAGGATGTGGCCGAAAACACCTCCAAACCGTTCTGGATGCAGGTCTATACGCTCAAGGACGATGACTACATGAAGCGGCTCTTCGACCGCGCCAAGGACGCCAAATGCTCGGCGGCGGTGATCACGGTCGACCTGCAGATGCTGGGTCAGCGTCACAAGGACCTGAAGAACGGCCTGTCGGCCCCGCCCAAGCTGACGCCGAAGTCGGTCGCCAACATGATGACCAAAGTGCCGTGGGGGCTGGAGATGCTGCAGACCAAGCGGCGCTTCTTCGGCAATATCGTCGGCCATGCCAAGGGCGTGACCGACCCGTCGTCGCTGACCACATGGACGGCGCAGAGCTTTGATCAGGCGCTCGACTGGGACCGCATTCGCGAGTTCCGCAAGATGTGGGACGGCCCGCTGATCATCAAGGGCATCATCGACCCGCGCGACGCTTTGGAGGCCTGCAACGTCGGGGCCGATGCCATCGTGGTGTCGAACCACGGCGGGCGGCAGCTTGACGGCGCGCTCAGCTCGATCCGCGCGCTGGCACCGATCATGGACGCGGTGGGTGACAAGATCGAAGTGCACCTCGACAGCGGCATTCGCTCGGGACAGGACGTGCTGAAGGCCGTCGCCATGGGCGCCAAGGGCTGCTGGATCGGGCGCGCCTATATCTACGGGCTGGGCGCCATGGGCGAGGCCGGGGTCACCCGCGCGCTTGAGGTGATCCACAAGGAACTGGATGTGTCGATGGCGCTTTGCGGGCGCACCGACGTCAACACCGTAGATCGCGATATCCTGATGATCCCCAAGGGATTTTCCGGCGACTGGGAAGAATAACCGGGAGGTTTGTGCCCGAACCGGTGGTGGCGCGGCGCCTAGCGTCGCGCCATCAAGGGCAGCAGCACCAGCGGCACCGCCAGCAAGAGCAGCGCCACCGCGCCGAAAGCGGCGCGCAGGCCGAAGACCTCGGACAGCCCGCCCATCAGCGGCGGCCCGAGGAAGAACCCCGCATAGCCGATCACCGTCGCGCGGCTGATCGCCCGCGCCCGTGACTGCGGCGTGAGCCGTCCGCCCAGCCACGCATAGGCCATGGGGGCCAGCACCGAGACGCCAAAGCCCAGCACCGCAAAGCCCGCCCAGCCGATCAGCGCGGTCGGCGCCAGCGCTGCCACCAGCGCTCCGAACGCGGCAAGCGCAGCCCCTGCCCCCAGCACGCCCGCGCCATTGAGCCGCCCGATCACCCCCTGCCCGGCAAGCCGCCCGGCGCCCATGGTCAACCCCAGCAGCGTCGGCGCCAGCGCGCCGCCCACGGCGCCCGCGCCAAGGTTGCGCTCCAGATGCAGCGCTGACCACGCCTCGGTCGCCTGCTCTGCAAGAAAGCCGATGCAGATGACCACCCCCGCCAGAACAACCACCGCCCAAGGCAGCGGACCGCGCGCGTCGGATCCCGGCTCGGCGCTCTCGTGGTGCGGCAGCGCCGCGCCGCCGCGCGCCACCAGCGCCATCGCCAGTGTGACCACAGCCGCGCCCATGAAAATGCTCCACAGCGGCAGCCCCGCCCCGCGCGCAATGCCCGCCGTCAGCGCCGCGCAGGCATAGACCAGCGAATAGCCCCCGTGGGCGAGGTTCATCAGCGGCCGCCCGGACTTTGCCTCGAGATGCGACAGCTGCGCGTTCATCGCCACGTCGACCGTGCCCGCCGCCGCCGCGCAGCACAGCATGATCGCGCCGAACTGCACGCCCGAGGTCGCCAGCCCCGGCAGGGCAAAACCGCAGGCCAGCAGCGCGATGAACACCGGCATGGCCCAGCGGCGCAGCCGCTCTTCGGCCCATGGCGCCAGCCACATGGCGGCGATCGCGCCGCAGGTCGAGATCAGCATCGCCGTGGCGAAACCGCCGTCGCCAAGCCCGGTCTGCGCCATGACCACGGGCACGCTGCCCGCGAACACCCCCCAGCACACGCCGATCCCGGCAAAGCCCGCCAGCGGCGCGCGGATCATCCGCAGATCACTCAAAACGCTCATGGTCCCTCCGTTCGCCGCAAGCCGTCGCACGGCCCGGCGGGAAGATCCAGCCAGTCCCGCCCCTGCTCTCGCGCGCGCGGAGCAACCGCCACAGAGGATTAGCCCTTGCCCAAAGAGGGAATCCGGTCTAATGGGCTGCCTTCATCGCGGGGTGACAGCCTTGGAGGCACCCCCACAGACATATGGAGATACAAAATGGCTGGTGAGATTCCTGATCTCGAAGCCCTGGAACGGTCGGGGACGGGCAAGGGCGCCGCTCGGCAGGCCCGCCGCGACGGCATGGTTCCGGGGATTGTTTTTGGTGGCGAAGCAGACCCGCTTGCTATCCAGATCCCGTTCAACACGCTGCTCAAGCGCCTGAAAGCAGGCCGCTTCAAGTCGACCCTGTTCAACCTCAAGGTTGACGGCCACGACGACGTGCGCGTGATCTGCCGCGACGTTCAGCGCGATGTGGTGAAGGACCTTCCGACCCACTTCGACCTGATGCGTCTGCGTCGCACCTCGCGCATCAACCTGTTCATCCACGTTGATTTCATCAACGAAGAGCAGGCACCGGGCCTGAAGCGCGGCGGCGTTCTGACCATCGTGCGTCAGGAAGTCGAACTGAACGTTCTCGCCGGCGATATCCCGGACCACATCACTGTGGACCTGGCAGGCAAGCAGATCGGTGATGTCATCCACATCAACGACGTCGTGCTGCCGGAAGGCGCAAAGCCGACCATCGACCGTAACTTCGTGATCGCCAACCTCTCCGCTCCGCGCGGTCTGGTTGAAGCCGAGGCCGAAGAAGGCGAAGAAGAAGCCGCCGCAGAGGAATAATCCTCGCGCAGCTTCGCTGAAAAGACGGCCCCGCCATTTGGCGGGGCCGTTTTCGTTTGGCGGGCTAGCTGCCTACTCCAGCACCTGCACCGCCGAGAAAATCTCAAGCTCGGGCCCGCCGCGATACATGCCCTCGCGGCTCTTCGCGCCTTTGTGGGCCATGCGGAAAGCCTCGCTCTTGGTCCACGCGATGAAGCTCTCCTCATCCTCCCAGACCGTGTGCGAGGCATAGAGGATGTGGTCCTCGCGCTCCGGCCCTTTGAGCAGCGCGAAGCTGCGGAAACCGGGCACGCTCTTGAGCTGGCTGTCGCGCTGCGCCCAGACCTCTTCGAACTCCGCCGCCCGCTCGGGCACCACCTTGAAGCGGTTCATCGTGAGATACATGGTCTCTCCCTCGTTGCTGTGCTATCGCCATCCCTGCCCTATCTAGGGGGCGAGGCAACCAATTCGGAGACGCGGCGTGCAGATTTTCGTGGGTCTGGGCAATCCCGGCGGCAAATACGCGAAGACGCGGCACAATATCGGCTTCATGGCCGTCGACCGGATCGCCGAGGATCACGGCTTCTCGCCGTGGCGCGCGCGGTTTCAGGGCGAAGTGGCCGAAGGCCGGCTCGGCACCGAGAAAGTGCTGCTGCTGAAGCCGCAGACCTTCATGAACCTCTCGGGCCAATCAGTCGGCGAGGCCATGCGCTTCTTCAAGCTCGAGCCGAGCGATGTGACCGTGTTCCACGACGAGCTTGACCTCGCGCCGGGCAAATGCCGGGTGAAGACCGGCGGCGGCCACGCGGGCCACAATGGGCTGCGCTCGATCCACCAGCACATCGGCGAGGCCTATCACCGCATCCGCCTCGGCATCGGTCATCCGGGCCGCAAAGAGGCGGTGGCGGGCTATGTGCTGCACGAGTTTGCCAAGGCCGAGGAAGGCTGGCTGGACGATCTGATGCGCGGCATCTCCGACGGTGCCAAGGCGCTGGCGTCGGGTGACAAGCCCGGCTTCCAGAACGCCGTGGCGCTGCGCGTGGCGCCGCCGCGCTCCTCGCAGGGCACAGGTCAAAAGGGTGCGGGCCAAAAGACCGCGGGCAAGCCGGGTTCCGACAAGCCGGGCAGCGACCAGTCCACCGCCAAGGACGGCGATGCCGCCAAGCCGCAAGCCGCACCAAAGGCACAAGCCGCGCCCGAAGCCGCCGCTGAGGACAGCCGCAGCCCGCTGCAAAAGCTCGCCGACAAGTTTCGCTGAGCCGTCCTCCCAGCACCCACCCCTTACCCAGCCCCGCCTTGTCCAGCCCCGCCTTGTCCAAGGCCAGCGGTCTGCTAGGCTTGGCCGCATGAGTTCTCGGTAACGGAGGGACGAACATGCAGAAAGACAAGGCGATCAACGTTCTGGGCGAACTGCTACACCCCTGCTCGGTCGACCCCATGACCGGCTATTTCCGCGACGGGCACTGCAACACCTGCACCGAGGATTCCGGCAGCCACACGGTCTGCGCCGTGATGACAGCGGAGTTTCTCGCCTATTCGAAATACGTGGGGAATGATCTGTCGACCCCGCGCCCCGGTCTGCGCTTTCCGGGGCTGAAGCCGGGTGATCAATGGTGCCTCTGCGCGCTGCGCTTCCTGCAGGCCCATGACGAGGGCTGCGCGCCAAAGGTGCAACTCGACTCCACCCACCAGCGCGCGCTGGAAGTGGTCTCGCTGGACATCCTCGAACAGCATAAAGCCGACTGAGGCACACAGGAGGCACACAGCCCCGAAGCAATGGAAAAGGCCGCCCCGAAGGGCGGCCTTTTGCGTCTCAATAAACTCGGATCAGGCGATGTCGACGCCGAGGTGCTTGGCGACAGCAAAGATGTCCTTGTCGCCCCGCCCGCACATGTTCATGACGATGATGTGGTCCTTGGGCAGATCCGGCGCGATCTTCATCACATGGGCAAGCGCATGGCTCGGCTCCAGCGCCGGGATGATGCCCTCGGCCGAGCACGACAGCTGGAACGCCTCGAGCGCCTCCTTGTCGGTGATCGCCACATATTCGGCGCGGCCGGTGTCATGCAGCCAAGCGTGCTCCGGCCCAATGCCCGGATAGTCGAGACCGGCCGAGATCGAGAAGCCCTCGAGGATCTGCCCGTCGTCGTCCTGCAGCAGATAGGTGCGGTTGCCATGCAGCACGCCGGGGCGACCGCCGGTCAGCGAAGCGCAATGCTCCATCTTCTCGTTGACGCCCTTGCCGCCGGCCTCAACGCCGATGATCTTCACGTCCTTGTCGTCAAGGAACGGGTAGAACAGGCCCATGGCGTTCGAGCCGCCACCGATGGCGGCGATGATCGTGTCGGGCAGACGGCCCTCGGCTTCCATAATCTGCTCTTTGGTTTCCTTGCCGATGATCGACTGGAAATCGCGGACCATGGCCGGGTACGGGTGCGGGCCCGCCACCGTGCCGATGCAATAGAACGTGTCGCGCACATTGGTCACCCAGTCGCGCAGCGCGTCGTTCATCGCATCCTTCAGCGTGCCGCGGCCCGAGGTCACGGGGACCACTTCGGCGCCGAGCAGGCGCATGCGGAAGACGTTGGGCTGCTGGCGCTCGACGTCATGCGCGCCCATGTAGACCACGCACTTCAGGCCGAACTTGGCGCAGACGGTCGCGGTGGCCACGCCATGCTGACCGGCGCCGGTCTCGGCGATGATCCTTGTCTTGCCCATGCGCTTGGCGAGGATGATCTGGCCCAGCACGTTGTTGATCTTATGCGCGCCGGTGTGGTTCAGCTCGTCGCGTTTGAAATAGACCTTGGCGCCGCCCAGCTGCTCGGACAGGCGCTCGGCGTGATACAGCGGCGAGGGACGGCCGACGTAGTGCTTCCACAGGAAGTCCATCTCGCCCCAGAAGCTCTGGTCGGTCTTGGCGCGCTCATATTGCTCCTCAAGCTCGAGGATGAGCGGCATGAGGGTCTCGGACACGAAACGCCCGCCGTAGATGCCGAAGCGGCCCTTCTCGTCGGGGCCTGTCATGAAGGAATTGACCAGATCGTCCATAGCGCGTCTCCCGCTGAATTTCCCCCTTCTCTAAAGCATGCCCCAAGGCAAAGGCCAGAGCAGACGGAGCCTGCAGGCAATTTCCCTGCCGCTGCGCGCGCCCGGTCCCTTCTTCTCTTTCCAAATACGCACGGCACGAGGGCGCAATCAGCGGGGCACCGCCGCGCCGGGAGCCGAGCCGACAAACGTAAAAGACCGGCAACAAAAAGACCGGCCGCGGTGTCCCGCGACCGGCCCTGATCACAATGCGTGAGCGCCTCAGCCCTTGGCGGCGACGCCGTAGATTTGCGCGATGCGCTCCACGGCAGCCTCGGGCGCCAGTTCCTCGCTCTCACCGGTGCGGCGCGAGGTCAGCTCGACCACGCCGTTCTTCAACCCGCGCGGGCCGACGGTGATGCGCCACGGCAGGCCGATGAGGTCCATGGTGGCGAATTTGGCGCCCGCACGCTCGGCACGGTCATCGTAGAGCGGCTCCAGCCCCAGCGCGGTGAGCGCGGCGTAGAGCGACTCGCAAGCCGCATCCGCCTCGTCGTCGCCCTGCTTGAGGTTGACGATGCCGCAGTGGAAGGGGGTGACGCCCTCGGGCCAGATGATGCCCTTGTCGTCGTGGCTGGCTTCGATGATCGCGCCCAGCAGGCGCGACACGCCGATGCCATGCGAGCCCATGTGCACGGGCACCTGATTGCCGTCCTTGTCGGCAACGGTGGCGCCCATCGGCTCGGAGTATTTGGTGCCGAAGTAGAAGATCTGTCCGACCTCGATGCCGCGCGCGGTGCGGCGGCGCTCTTCGGGGACCTCGGCAAAGACCGCCTCGTCGTGGGTCTCGTCGGTGCGGGCGTAGCGCGAGGTGAACTCCTCGAGCACCGCCTGACACTGCTCGACCGAATCGTAGTCGATCTCGCGGTCGCCGAACTTCAGCTCGGTGATCTGGCTGTCATAGAACACTTCCGACTCGCCGGTTTCGGCCAGCACGAGGAACTCGTGGGTGTCGTCGCCGCCAATCGGGCCGCTGTCGGCGCGCATCGGGATCGCCTGCAGGCCCATGCGCTCATACGTGCGCAGGTAGCTGACAAGGTGACGGTTGTAGGCGTGCAGCGCGTCTTCCTTGGTCAGGTCGAAGTTGTAGCCGTCCTTCATGTAGAACTCGCGGCCCCGCATCACGCCAAAGCGCGGACGGATCTCGTCGCGGAACTTCCACTGGATCTGATACAGCGTCAGCGGCAGGTCCTTGTAGCTGCCGACGTGGCTGCGGAAGATGTCGGTGATCAGCTCTTCGGCGGTGGGCGTGAACAGCATGTCGCGGTCGTGCCGGTCGCGGATGCGCAGCATTTCCTCGCCGTAATCGTCGTAACGGCCGCTCTCGCGCCACAGGTCCGCCGACTGGATCGTCGGCATCAGCATCGGGATATGACCGGCGCGCTTTTGCTCTTCGTGGATGATGTCCTCGATCTTGCGCAGCACTTTGAAGCCCAACGGCAGCCACGAATAGATGCCGGCGCTCGATTGTTTGATCATGCCGGCGCGCAGCATGTAGCGGTGCGAGACGATCTGCGCCTCGGAAGGCGTTTCTTTCAGAACGGGCAGGAAATAACGGCTCAGACGCATGCGGGCCTCCCGGAGATTGGCGTTTCGCCCGGGTTAGGCGAAGGGCGCGCCAAGGGCAAGAGGTCTGCGCGCCGCCCTGCCTTTCAACCCGCGCAAACCCGGCTCAGCGCCAGCGCCCGCCCGGCACATTCCCCCGCGAACAACACCGCAGACTTGAGCCACAGGCTTGAAAAGGCACGGCGGAGCGGCGATGAAGGACGAAACGCGTTGAGAAGGATTCCCATGGCGCTCCCCGTGCGTGATCAGATGAAGTACTGGGGCGTTGCGGCCATCATCTTTGCCGTGGTGCTTTGGTATCTTGGCAACGTCCTGCTGCCGTTCATTCTTGGCGGCGCCATCGCCTATTTCCTCGACCCCGTGGCCGACCGGCTGGAACGGCTGGGTCTGAGCCGGGCCATGGCGACCATGGTCATCACCCTCGCCGCGATCCTGATCTTCGTCATCCTCGCGCTCGCGGTGATCCCGACGCTGGTCCGGCAGGCGGGCGATCTGATCGCGACGGCGCCGCAGCTGTTCCGCGACCTGCGCGATTTTCTCGGCACGCATTTCCCGTCGCTGGTGGTTGAAGGCAGCCCGATGCGCGAGGCGCTCGTCTCGATCGGCCAGACCGTGCAGGAGCGCGGCGCCGAACTGCTGAACACTGCGCTCAGCTCGGCGATGTCGGTGATCAACATCCTGATGCTCTTTGTCATCGTGCCGGTGGTGGCGGTCTATCTGCTGCTCGACTGGGATCGCATGGTGGCCCGCGTCGATGAGCTTTTGCCGCGCGACCATGTCTCGGTGATCCGCCAGATCGCCAGCGAGATCGACGCCACGCTGGCCGGTTTCGTGCGCGGCATGGGCTCGGTCTGCCTGATCCTCGGCTGCTATTATGCCATTGCGCTAGCGCTGGTCGGGCTGAACTTCGGCCTCGTGGTCGGGGTGATCGCCGGGCTTTTGACCTTCATCCCCTACGTGGGCGCGATCATCGGCGGGGCGCTGGCCATCGGGCTGGCGCTGTTCCAGTTCTGGGGCGAATGGTACTGGATCGCCGCCGTGGCGGGCATCTTCTTCCTCGGCCAGTTCCTTGAGGGCAATTTCCTCACACCGAAACTGGTGGGCAGTTCGATCGGGCTGCATCCGGTCTGGCTGATCCTCGCGCTGTCAGTCTTCGGCACGCTCTTCGGCTTTGTCGGGATGCTGGTGGCCGTGCCGCTGGCGGCGGCGCTGGGGGTGATCATGCGCTTCGTGATCGACCAGTACAAAGACAGCCGCCTTTATCGCGGCCTCGAGCACGACCGAGAGGCCCCATGACCCTGCCTCAGCAGCTTCCTCTGCCCCTGCCGGTCCGCGCCGCGCTGGGGCGCGAGGATTATTTCGTCTCGGATTCAAACGCGCTTGCCGTAGCACTGCTCGACCGCTGGCAGAGCTGGCCTGCGGGCAAGCTGATCCTCGTCGGCCCCGCCGGTGCGGGAAAGACCCATCTTGCCCATGTGTGGGCGGCTGACTGCGGCGCGACGATCCTGCCCGCCGCGGCGCTGCCGCAGGTGGATATTCCCGATCTGGCCGAAGGTCCGGTCTGCATCGAGGACGTGCCGCAGATCGCCGGGGACCGCCCCGCCGAAGAGGCGCTGTTCCACCTGCACAACCTTGCGCTGGCGCAGCACCAGCCGCTGCTTTTGACCGCACAGACCGCCCCCAAGCATTGGCAGCTGTCCCTGCCCGACCTCTGCTCGCGCATGGAAGGCACCCAAACCGCCACCCTGCCCGAGCCCGACGACGCGCTGCTTGCCGCGGTTCTGGCGAAGCTTCTGGCGGACCGCCACTGCGTGCCCGCCCCCGATGTGATCCCTTATCTGCTGCGCCACATGCGACGCAGCTTCGGCATGGCCCAAAAGGTCGCCGCCGCGCTCGACGCGGGCGCGCTCGGACGCCCCAAGGGCATGACGCGCTCTCTGGCCCGCGAGATTCTGCTGGCTGTCGATCCCCGCGCGTGATCCGTGCCCGCCGCAGCGCAGCGCTTGCGCCCTCTCCGGCAGTCGGGCATCCTTCCTCTTTCATCAAGATGTTGCAATTCGTGACGCATATGCCCCCCATGACCATCGCTGATTTCCTCACCGCCCCGATCCCCGAGCCGCAGGACCTTCCCGAGATCGACCTCTCGGGCCCCGGCCGCTATTACAACCGCGAACTCAGCTGGCTGGGCTTCAACTGGCGTGTGCTGGAAGAGGCCGAGAACACCAAGGTTCCGCTGCTCGAGCGCCTGCGCTTCCTGTCGATTTCGGCCACCAACCTCGACGAGTTCTACACCGTGCGCGTCGCCGGTCTGCGCGAGCTTGCCCATGCGGGCAACACCACCCCCGCCGCCGATGGGCTGAGCCCCGCCGAGCAGCTTGTGCTGATCGACGAGGACGCGCGGCGGCTGATGGCGCATCAGCAGAAAGTGCTGGGCGAGCTTGAGAAGGAACTGGACGCGGCGGGCATCGACATCGTGCCGCGCGACGCGCTGCAGCCCGAAGACCTCGAATATCTCAACACCCAGTTTCTCGAGCAGGTCTTCCCGGTGCTCTCGCCTCTGGCGATCGACCCGGCGCACCCGTTCCCCTTCATCGCCAACATGGGCTACTGCCTCGCGCTCGAGCTAGAGCGCAAGCGCGACCGCCGTACGCGGCAGGCGCTGCTGCCGATCCCGCATCAGATCGACCGTTTCATCGCCCTGCCCGCCCCCGAGGGGCACAACCGCTTCATCTTCCTCGAAGACGTGCTGCTGCTGCACATCGAAAGCCTGTTCCCCGGCTACCGGGTGAAGGACCACTTCGGCTTCCGCGTGCTGCGCGACAGCGACATCGAGGTCGAGGAAGAGGCCGAGGATCTGGTGCGCGAGTTCGAAGTGGCGCTGAAGCGCCGCCGCCGCGGCGAGGTTGTCCGCCTGACCGTCAGCGCCGGTGCGCCAAAGCAGCTGCGCAGCATCGTTATGCGCGAGTTGTTCGTGCAGGAAGACGATGTGATCGAGCTCGACGGGATGATCGGCATGGCCGACCTCAAGGAGTTGGTGCTCGACTCCCGCCCCGATCTGCTGTGGCCCAGCTTCACCCCGCGCGTGCCCGAGCGGGTGCAGGACCACGAAGGCAATATGTTCGAGGCGATCAAGCAAAAGGACATGCTGCTGCACCACCCCTATGAGACCTTCGACATGGTGGTGCGTTTCCTCAATCAGGCGGCGATGGACCCGGATGTGGTGGCGATCAAGCAGACGCTTTATCGCACCTCGCGCAACTCGCCGATCGTCGAGGCGCTTTGCGAGGCGGCAGAGGATGGCAAGTCGGTCACCGCGCTGGTCGAGCTGAAGGCGCGCTTCGACGAGGCCGCCAACATCCGCCAGTCGCGGCGGCTGGAACGCTCGGGCGCGCATGTGGTCTATGGCTTCCTCGATTGGAAAACCCACGCCAAGATCTCGAGCGTGGTGCGCCGCGAGGGCGACAAGCTGGTGACCTACACCCACTGGGGCACCGGCAACTACCATCCCATCACCGCCAAGATTTACACCGACCTGTCGTTCTTCACCTGCGATGCGCAACTGGGCCGCGACGCCTCGAAGATCTTCAACTACCTATCGGGCTACGCCATGCCCGAAGGGTTGGAGAACCTCGTGATTTCGCCGCACACGCTGAAGCCGCGCATGCTGGAGCTGATCGAGGCCGAGGCCGAGCACGCGCGTCAGGGCCGCCCGGCGCAAATCTGGCTGAAAATGAACTCGCTGATCGAGCCGGACATGATCGACGCGCTTTATGCCGCAAGTCAGGCGGGCGTGAAGATCGACTGCGTGATCCGTGGCATCTGCGGGCTGCGCCCCGGCGTGAAGGGCCTGTCAGAGAACATCCGCGTCAAAAGCATCGTGGGCCGTTTCCTCGAACACTCGCGCATCGCCTGTTTCGGCAATGGCCACGGGCTGCCGCACAGCAAGGCGCGCGTGCTGATCTCTTCGGCGGACTGGATGGGCCGCAACCTCAACCGGCGGATCGAGACCGGCATCGAGATCATGAACCCCACGGTGAAGGCGCAGATCGTCAGCCAGATCATGGCGGCGAACCTCGCCGACACGGCGCAAAGCTGGGTGATGGAACCCTCGGGCAAGTTCACCCGGCACGTGCTGCCGGAGGGCGAGTTTTCGTTCAACTGCCACCGGTTCTTCATGGAGAACCCGTCGCTCTCGGGTCGCGGCTCGGCTGGTGCCAAGGACGTGCCGAAGCTGACCCACGCGGGCGACTGACCGGACAAAGTTCTGACGCTGCATAAGAAAAGGGGCCCTGCTGGGCCCCTTCCTTTTTCTGCGACAGCGCTGACGGGCGCGCCGATCTAATGCTGCCCTGACGGGCGCGACGCCCTCAGGCCGCGTTGCTGTTCGCCGCCTTGCGCGGCGCGTTGGAATTGCGGTCGATAAAGTCGAGCACCAGCGGGCGGATATTGCTGCGCCAGCTGCGCCCGGCAAAGATGCCGTAGTGGCCCGCGCCCGGCTCGAGGTGCTGGCCCTTCTTCGAATCCGGCAGCCCGGTGCAGAGATCGAGCGCGGCGACGCACTGACCCGGAGCCGAAATATCGTCATTGGCGCCTTCGACGGTCATCACCGCCACGTCGGTGATCTTGCCGATATCCACCTTGTGGCCATCCACCACGAAATTGTTCGACGCGATCTCGCCGTTCTTGAAGATGCGCTCGACCGTCGAGAGGTAGAACTCGGCGGTCATGTCCATCACCGCCAGATATTCGTCGTAGAAGCGGTTGTGCGCGTCGTGATCGCTGGCTTCGCCGCGACTCACCCGCATGATCTGATCGGTGAACGCCTTGGAATGACGCTCGGCATTCATCGACATGAAGGACGCCAGCTGCAGCAGACCGGGATAGACCATCCGCCCGACGCCCGCATATTTGTAGCCGACGCGCTGGATCATCGTCTCTTCCAGCTGGCCCATGGTGACCCGGTGGCCGAAGTCGGTGACATCGGTGGGGGTCGCATTAGGGTCGATTGGCCCGCCGATCAGGGTCAGCGTGCGCGGCTGCGCAGCGGGCTCCAACTCGGCCAGATAGGCGGTGGCCGCCAGCGTCAACGGTGCCGGCTGGCAGACCGCGATCACATTGGTGTCGGGCCCCAGCGCGCGCATGAAGTCCATGAGGTAGAGGGTGTAATCCTCGATGTCGAACTTGCCCTCGCTCACAGGGATGTCGCGGGCGTTGTGCCAGTCGGTGACGTAAAGCTCGCAATCGGGCAGCAGCGAAACCGCGGTAGAGCGCAGCAGCGTCGCATAGTGGCCCGACATCGGGGCGACCAGCAGCACCTTGCGCGGCTTCGTAGGACGGCCCTGCACTTCGAAGTGCACCAGATCACCAAAGGCCCGCTCAACCACGGTGCGCGGCTCGACCACATGGTCGCGGCCATCGGCGCAGGTGACGGTGCGAATGCCCCAGTCGGGTTTGACCACCATGCGCTCGAAAGTACGCTCAGTCACTTCCCCCCAGGCCGCCATCCAGCCGATCATCGGATTCGGCAATGCGGCAAAGGCGGGGTAGGACGCCATCGTCCGTGCCGTCGCCCCGAGCCACTGGTTGGTGTTCCGGAAGGTCTCCATCAGATCGTAAGTCGCCATTTGACGCATATCGCGTGTCTCCTGATGCGCGGTCCCGCCCGGCGCCCGGTCACTGCGTGCCTCCCGTCACTCAGTTTCCGCTGATCCGGCCTCGGATCAATTCGCCGCTTTGCCCCTCGCTGTACCGCCGTTATTCTGCAACAGGCCGAAAGTAGGGGGGATTCGACCTTATGACAACTACTCCGGGCACGGACATCACGTCAGACCGCGCACGACTCGAAGCCAATATTGAGAAGATCGAAGCCCTTTCTCAACGACTTCTGGAAGCAATTTCGCGACGTAAGCCGATCAATCCTGCGTTAAACGGGCCTGATCCGCTGCTCTATGGAAAAGCTGCGCAGGCCTACTGGCAGGAATGGATGCAGAACCCCGCGAAGGTGTTCGAGCAGCAGGTGGCCTACTGGGGCAAGGCCTTGTCCCACTATCTCGAGGCGCAGACCGCGCTGGCCGGTGGCCAGCTTGCCCCGCCCGAGGACACCGGCCCCAAGGACAAGCGATTCTCGAACCCGCTGTGGGACAGCCATCCCTATTTCAACTTCATCAAGCAGCAGTATCTGATCAGCGCCGAGGCGATCCACCGCTCGGTCGACGAGATCGCCGATCTGGACCCGAAGGAAAAGAAGCGCCTGCGCTACTTCGCGCGCCAGATCGTCGACATGATGGCGCCGACCAATTTCTTCGCCACCAACCCCGACGCGCTGCAGAAGGCGCTGGAAACAGAGGGCGAAAGCCTTGTGCTGGGGATGGAAAACCTCGTTGCGGACCTCGAGGCCAACAATGGCGAGCTGGTCGTAAGGCTCGCCGATGAGAACGCCTTCAAGCTTGGCGAGAACATCGCCACCGCCGAGGGCGAGGTGGTCTATCGCAACCGCATGATGGAGCTGATCCAGTACAAGCCCACCACCGAAAAGGTGCGCGAGACGCCGATCATCCTGTTCCCGCCGTGGATCAACAAATACTACATCCTCGACCTCAAGCCGAAGAACAGCCTGATCCGCTACATCGTCGATCAGGGCTACACGCTCTATGTGGTCAGTTGGGTCAACGCCGACGAAAGCTATAGCGACGTCGGTCTCGAGGATTACATCCAGGACGGCTATCTCACAGCGATCGACCTCGTGCGGGAGATGTGCAAGGTCGAGCAGGTCAATGCGGTGGGTTACTGCATCGCGGGCACGACGCTGGCGCTGACGCTCTCGCTGCTCAAGCAGCGCGGCGAGAAGCCGGTGAAGTCGGCGACCTTCTTTACCACGTTGACCGATTTTTCCGATCAGGGCGAGTTCACCCCGTTCCTGCAGGATGATTTCGTCGATGGGATCGAGGCCGAGATCAATGCCAGCGGCATTCTGAAAAGTTTCATCATGTCGCGCACCTTCTCGTTCCTGCGCTCCACCGACCTCATCTACACGCCGGCGATCCGCAGCTACATGATGGGTGAGACGCCCCCGGCCTTCGACCTGCTCTATTGGAACGGCGACGGGGCCAACCTGCCGGGACGGATGACCATCCAGTACCTGCGCGGGCTGTGTCAGCAGAACCTCTTCTCGAAGGGCGAATTCGAGATTCTGGGCCATACGCTCGACATCAAGGACGTGGATGTGCCGCTGATGTCGATCGCCGCAGAGGGCGACCATATCGCCGCCTGGAAGGACTGTTATCGCGGTGTGCAGAAGATGGGCTCGCGCTCGAAAACCTTCGTGCTGTCGGAGTCGGGTCATATCGCCGGGATCGTGAACCCGCCGGACAAGCAAAAGTATGGCCACTACCTGAACCCCGACCTCACGCTCTCGGCAGAGGACTGGCAGGCCAGCGCCGAGTTCCATGCCAAGGAGTCTTGGTGGCCGGTGTGGGAGGCGTGGCTGCGCAAGAAGTCGGGGAAGATGGTGCCGGCTCGGAAGCCCGGCGATTCGTCTCATACGCCGCTCTGCCCGGCTCCGGGCACCTATGTGCGCGTGAAGGCCGCTTAACGCCACGTCAAAACAGACACTTGCAAATTTATTCTGCGGCGCAGCAAAAAACCTTGAAATGCTGCGGTGCAGCATTCATATTGAAGTCAGCCGATAGTTAAGCGCGGGGTGGGCCCGCTAGGCTGAATACGGGAATTGAAAGAATGGCTAAGACTCAAGACTTCACCGCCATGATGAAGGACATGATGGGCGCGTTCCCCGTGGACACCAAAGCCATGGACGAAGCGTTCAAGACCTCTGCAACTCTGAACGAGAAGCTCTCGGCAGTTGCTCTCGAGGCCGCAGAGAAATCCACCGAGATTTCCGCCAAGTGGACCAAAGACACTCTGGCGAAACTGACCGACATGTCGAAGGTCAAGAAAGAGCCGGCCGACTACGCCAAGGCGATGACCGATTTCGCCTCCGCGCAGGCTGAAGTCGCCGCCGAAAACATGGCCGCCTTCGCCGAGATCGCGAAGAAGGTGCAGATGGACACCGTCGAGCTGATGATGGCCGCAGGCAAGGACTTCACCGAAGATGCCTCCGCCGCCGTCAAGAAGGCCACCGACGAGATGACCGCCGCCACCAAGAAGGCGACCACCACGGCAACTGCCGCGGCCAAGTAAGCCGGGTTTCGCCCCCCTCTCCTTCCGGGGGCGACCCGCGATTGCGCCAAGCCTCTCCTCCCAAGTATTTCCGGCGCAATGCGTAGGGCGGGCCTCCCAGGGTCCGCCCTTTTTCGTGGCTCCATGACAGTTGGGCTAAGGCCCCCAAGACCGGCCCCTTCCGCCGCTGCGGATCGGCCCCGAGCCCAAGCACCGCCGCGCCACAGAGCAGCAGCCACAGGGTGATCCCCGCAGCGCGGCGCAAAACAAAAGGCGCAGCCCCAGCGGGCCGCGCCTCTCCTTGGTCCTGCCGCGCAGGATCAGTTGACGATGGTCGCCTCGGTCGCCGCGCGAAGCTCGTCCTCGGTGACGCCCTCGGCGGTCTCGACGATCTTCAGACCGCCCTCGACCACATCCAGCACACCAAGGTTGGTGATGATCCGGTCCACCACGCTCTTGCCGGTCAGCGGCAGAGTGCATTCCTTCAGCAGCTTGCTGTCGCCGTGCTTGTTGGTGTGGTCCATGACCACGATGACCCGGCCGACGCCCGCCACCAGGTCCATCGCACCGCCCATGCCCTTGACCAGCTTGCCGGGGATCATCCAGTTCGCCAGATCGCCGTTCTCGGCCACTTCCATGGCCCCAAGGATGGCCGCCGCGATCTTGCCGCCGCGGATCATCGCAAAGGACATGGAACTGTCGAAATACGACGTCTTGGGCAGCTCGGTGATGGTCTGCTTGCCGGCGTTGATAAGATCCGGGTCCTCTTCGCCCTCATAGGGGAAGGGGCCCATGCCCAGCATGCCGTTCTCGGACTGCAGCGTGATCTCCTTGTCGCCGACGTAGTTGGCCACAAGCGTCGGGATGCCGATCCCGAGGTTCACATACATGCCGTCTTCGAGTTCCTCGGCCGCGCGCGCGGCCATCTGGTTACGATCCCAAGGCATTACGCTTCCTCCCGCTTGCGCGTGGTGCGCTGTTCGATCCGCTTCTCGTGCTCACCCTTGATGATGCGATGCACGAAGATGCCCGGCAGGTGGATGTGATCGGGGTCGAGCTCGCCCGGCTGCACGATCTCTTCCACTTCCATGACGCAGATCTTGCCGCACATGGCCGCCGGCGGGTTGAAGTTGCGCGCCGTCTTGCGGAACACGCAGTTGCCCGAGGTGTCGGCCTTCCACGCCTTGACGATGGAAAGATCGGCAAAGATGCCCTCTTCCAACACGTATTCCTCGCCGCGGAACATCTTGGTTTCTTTGCCCTCGGCCACCACGGTGCCGACGCCGGTCTTGGTGTAGAACCCGGGGATGCCCGCGCCGCCAGCGCGCATGCGCTCGGCCAGCGTGCCCTGCGGGTTGAACTCGAGCTCAAGCTCGCCCGACAGGTACTGGCGCATGAACTCGGCGTTCTCGCCCACGTAAGAGCTCATCATCTTCTTGATCTGCTTGGTGTCGAGCAGCTTGCCGAGGCCGAAGCCATCCACGCCGCAGTTGTTCGACGCGATGGTCAGATCCTTGACGCCGCTGTCGACCATGGCGTCGATCAAGAGCTCGGGGATGCCGCAGAGCCCGAAGCCGCCCGCCGCGATGGTCATGCCATCAAACAGCAGCCCGTCCAGCGCCTCGGCGGCGGAGCCGTAAACTTTCTTCATTCCGTCCTCCCGAAAGAAAGAGTCTGCCTGACTTGTCACCCGCACCGCAGGCAGAGTCAACGAAGCCCCCCGCCCCAAGCCGCGCCTTCGCGCCAAGTCACCCTCGCACGCGCAGCAAAAAGGCGCCGCAACGCAGCATAAGCCCCTTCGTCTAGACAAAAATATCCCCGCCGGAGGCGCAAGAGCACGGCATCCGGACATAAAAAGGCCCGCGTCACAGGTGACGCGGGCCGATCTCAATCAAGATGTCACGAGACGCTCAACCGTCGTCAGAATCTTCAGCGGGAGCTTTTTTCGCCGCCGTCTTCTTCGCCGGAGCCTTCTTGGCGGTGGTCTTTTTCGCCGTGGTTTTCTTGGCCGCCGTCTTTTTCGGGGCCGCCTTCTTCTTGGTGCCCTTCTTGGCCGCCTTCTCGGCGATCAGTTCCAGCGCCTGCTCCATGGTGACGCTCTCGGGGTCCGTGTCCTTGGGCAGGGTCGCATTGACCTTCTCCCATTTCACGTAAGGCCCGTAGCGCCCGTCAAAAATGGCGATCTTGCCGCCGTCCGGGTGATCGCCCAACTCCTTGAGCGCCTTGGCCGCAGCACGTCCGCGCCCACCGGGGTTGGCGCGCTTCTCGGCCAGCATCTCGACGGCACGGTTCATGCCGATCTCGAAGACATCCGCCGGGTCCTTGAGGTTCACATAGGTCGGCTTTGCGTCATCGGGCAGCTGGTGCATGATGTAGGGGCCGAAGCGGCCGAAGTTCGACTTCACCGCTCCGCCCTCGGGGTGCTCGCCCACCTCGCGCGGCAGCGAGAGCAGAACCAGCGCCTTCTCCAGCGTCATGTCGTCCTTGGACCACCCGCGCGGCAGCGACGCGCGCGGCGGTTTCTTGTTCTCCGGCGTCGGCTCGCCGCGCTGCACATAGGGACCGAAACGCCCGGCCTTGAGCCAGATCTCGTCGCCCTGATCCTCGCCCAGCAACCGCTCGTCGCCATCGGCGCCCTCGCCCGCGATGGGGCGGGTGTAGGTGCATTCGGGGTAGTTGCCGCAGCCGACGAAGCCGCCGGTGCGCGAGGTCTTCAGGTGCAGCTGGCCGGTGCCGCATTTGGGGCAGACGCGCGGGTCCGACCCGTCTTCGCGCGGCGGATAAAGCTGCGGAGCCAGCGCCTCGTCGAGCACGTCGAGCACCTCGGAGATGCGCAGCTCGGAGGTTTCAGAGATCGCCGCCGAGAAATCGCGCCAGAACTTGCCCAGCAGCGACTTCCAATCCATGTCGCCAGCCGAAACCTCGTCGAGCTCGTTTTCCAGCTCTGCGGTGAACTCATAACCCACATATTTGCGGAAGAAATTGAGCAGGAAGATCGTGACGATCCGGCCCTTGTCCTCGGGGATCAGGCGGTTCTGCTCTTTCTTGACGTATTCGCGGTCTTGGATGGTGGTGATCACCGACGCATAGGTCGAGGGGCGCCCGATGCCCAGCTCTTCCATGCGCTTGACCAGCGTCGCCTCGGTGTAGCGCGGCGGCGGCTGGGTGAAGCTCTGAGTGCCCAGAACAGCGCTGTTCTCGGCCAGCACCGCCGAGGGGCCTTTGGCCGTGCCCGGACGGTCGCTCGCGCGCTCGGCGGCCTTGTCGTATTGCGCCTTCAGGCCCGACTTGGCGAAAGCCGCCGGCTCGCCCTGCATGATCTGCGGCAGGCGCTTGTCGTCGTCATCCGCCACATCGTCGCGGCCTTCCTCATAGATCTTCAGGAAGCCGTCGAAGGTGATGACCTGACCGGTCGCGCGCAGACCGACCTGCTGGTCGTCAGAGCCGATCTCGACCGTGGTGCGCTCGAGCTTGGCAGCCTCCATCTGGCAGGCCAGCGTGCGCTTCCAGATCAGATCGTAGAGCTTGCGCTGATCATCTTCGCGCAGCTTCAGCTCCGCCGCGTCCTTGGTCATGTCGGTCGGGCGGATACATTCGTGCGCTTCCTGCGCGTTCTTGGCCTTGTTCTTGTAGATGCGCGGGCTGCCCGGCACGTATTCCTTGCCGAAGCGATCGCCAATGGCCTCGCGGCAGGCGGTAACCGCCTCGGGCGCCATGTCGATGCCGTCGGTCCGCATATAGGTGATATGCCCCGCCTCATAGAGCCGCTGCGCCGCGTTCATACAGGCGCGCGCGCCCATGCCGAACTTGCGGCTCGCCTCTTGCTGCAGAGTCGAGGTCATGAAGGGCGCCGAGGGGTTGCGGGTCGACGGTTTCGCCTCGACCGACAGCACCTTCAGCTTGCGCCCAGCCACCGCCTGCACCGCCATCTCGGCCTGCGTGGCATTCTCCAGATCGTAGCGGTCGAGCTTTTTGCCGGCGAGCGCGGTCAGACGCGCCTCGAACTCCTGCCCGCGCGGCGTCTGCAGCAGCGCCTTCACCTGCCAGTATTCGCGCGGATTGAAGGCTTCGATCTCCATCTCCCGCTCGACGATGAGCCGCAGGCAGACCGACTGCACCCGCCCCGCCGAGCGCGCGCCCGGCAGTTTGCGCCAGAGCACCGGCGAGAGGTTGAAGCCCACGAGATAGTCGAGCGCGCGGCGGGCCAGATAGGCCTCCACCAGCGGCGCGTCGATGTCGCGCGGGTTCTTCATCGCCTCGGTGACGGCGGCCTTGGTGATCGCGTTGAAGGTGACCCGGCGAACCTCGGTGTCCTTCTTGATCGACCGGCGCTTGGTGAGCGCCTCTTTCAGGTGCCACGAGATGGCCTCGCCCTCGCGATCGGGGTCGGTCGCGAGAATGAGGGAGTTGTCGCTCTTCAGCGCCTCGGCGATTGCCGAGACATGCTTGCGCGAGTCGTTGGCGATCTCCCATTTCATGTCGAAATCATGCTCGGTGTCGACCGAGCCATCCTTCGGAGGCAGGTCGCGCACGTGACCGTAGGAGGCGAGCACCGTGTAATCGGATCCCAAATACTTGTTGATTGTCTTGGCTTTGGCCGGGGATTCGACGACGACGACGGGCATTAATGAGACCTCATTGCAACGCTGTGCTCAAAACGGCTTGCCTGCCGCTATGGCGGCGCAAGATGTGGGGTGCAAGGGGGAAATGTCAATGCGGCCCCCAGCGTCGGCGGTGCGGCAACAGGGCAAGCGGCGTGGTTTCGGGCATCTTTGGGCCTCTGCGCAGGCCTATCCCGAACGGCAGAGCAGGCCGCCCGGCCGCCGCTCCAGCCGCCCTTCAAGCTCGAGGTCGGTGAGCGCCGGGGCGATCTGCCCGACCGCGCCGCCCAGATCGCGGATCACCTGATCTTCGGGCACCGGCACCGGGCCGAGCCGGTCGAGGATGCGCTGATGCAGGGCGCGCGTCTCGGCCCGGCTATAGCGTTCGGGGGGCGCGGGCGGGATGGTCGGCAGCGCGCCATTGGGCGCGGGGTGCGGCGCAGCGCAGGGCACCGCCAGCGCCTCCAACACATCCTCGGCGCGGCGAACCAGCCGCGCGCCATCGCGCAAAAGCAGGTTGCAGCCCCCTGCCCGCCCGTCGAGCGGATGGCCCGGCACCGCCATCACCTCACGCCCCTGATCGAGCGCGCAGCGCGCGGTGATCAGCGAGCCGGATTTCACCGCCGCCTCAACCACCACGACGCCGCGCGCCATGCCCGAGACGATGCGGTTGCGCGTGGGAAAATGTCGCGCCTGCGGCTGCACGCCCGGCGGCTGTTCCGACAGCAGGGCACCGCGCCCGCGGATTGCGCCGGCGAGCCGGGTGTTTTCCTGCGGGTAGATCACGTCGACACCGCCCGCCATCACCGCGGCGGTGCCGTCCTCCAGCGCGGCACCATGCGCCTCGGCATCGATGCCGCGCGCCAGTCCCGAGACCACGACCCAACCCGCTGCGGACAGATCGCGCGCCAACAGCCGCGCCATGCGCGCGCCCAGCGAGGAGGCGTTGCGCGCGCCAACGATTGCCACCGCCGGGCGGCTCAGCAGCTCTGGCCGTCCCAGCACCCAGACAAACGGTGGCGCATCGTCAAGCTCGGCCAGATGCGCGGGGTAATGCGCCTCGCCGCGAAACAGCAGTGAGGCTCCCGCCCGCGCGCCGCCCGCCATCTCTGCAGCGGCCACGCCTTCAGGGCAGATGCGATAGTCCGAAACCCCGGCGGCGGCGGCCACCTCCGGCAGCGCCGCGAGCCCGTCAGCCGCCGAGCCATGTTCGGCCATCAGCCGCCAAAAGGTGGTCGGCCCGACACGGCGCGAGCGCAAGAGACGGAGCCAGTCAAACCGCTCAGCTTCCGTGGTGGGTGGGAGTGGGGGGTGGGTGGAAGTCTGTGTGTGCCCGGTCATCCTGACCCCGTCGCTTGCAGAACCTCTCTAACAGATGAGTGGTTAATCAACGGTGAAGCACGAAAGACGCGGGGGGCCCATCACAGCCCCCCTCGCTTCTTCTCTTTCCAAATACGCAGATCCATACCCCTCCGCCGCGCTGCCGCAGCCGCAGAGGCGGCGGCTCAGCTGCCCGCGCCGCCCACGGTCAGCCCGCCGATCATCACCGTCGGCTGGCCCACGCCCACCGGCACCCATTGCCCCTGCTTGCCGCAGTTGCCCATGCCCGGATCCAGCGCCATGTCGTTGCCAAGCGCGCGCACGTGCTGCAGCGCGGTGGCGCCGTCGCCGATCAGCGTGGCGCCCTTCACCGGCGCGCCGACCTTGCCGTCTTTCACCCGGTAGGCCTCGGTGCAGGAGAAGACGAATTTGCCATTGGTGATGTCCACCTGACCGCCGCCAAACCCGGTGGCCCAGATCCCGTCCTTGAGATCGGCCACGATGTCCTGCGGATCGGCGTCGCCGCCCTCCATGATCGTGTTGGTCATCCGCGGCATCGGCGCATGGGCATAGCTCTCGCGGCGGCCATTGCCGGTGGCTTCGACACCCATCAGCCGGGCGTTCTGCCGGTCCTGCATATAGCCCACGAGGATCCCGTCCTCGATCAGCACGTTGCGCGCCGAGGGCGTGCCCTCGTCATCGACCGAGATCGAGCCGCGCCGGTCCGGCATGGTGCCGTCATCGACCACCGTGACCCCGGGCGCCGCGACGCGCTGGCCCATGAGCCCGGCAAAGGCCGAACTGCCCTTGCGGTTGAAATCACCCTCCAGACCGTGGCCCACCGCCTCATGCAGCAGGATGCCCGGCCAGCCCGGCCCAAGCACGATGTCCATGACGCCCGCCGGGGCATCCTCGGCACGCAGGTTCACCAGCGCCACGCGCAGCGCTTCGCGGGCCTGCGCCTGCCACGCCGCGGGCTCCAGCAGCCCGTCCAGCAGGAACCGGCCGCCACCCGAGGCGCTGCCCTGCTCGCGGCGGCCGTTCTCCTCGACGATCACGCTGACCGTCACGCGGGTCATCGGGCGCGTGTCGCTGACCAGCCCGCCCTCGGGACGCAGGATCGAAACCTCCTGACAGGAGGCGGCGATGGTCGCGGTGACCTGCACCACGCGGCTGTCGAGATCGCGGGTGAAGGCGTCGATCTCGCGCAGCGTGTCGAGCTTCACCGCAAAGCTGTGCCCGGCAATCGGATCGGCGTCGGTATAGAGCTTGTGGTTGGTGCCTGCGGGCGGCGGGGCCAGCACGCCGCCGCCATCGCCCACCGCGAGCCGGGCGGTTTCCACGGCGCGCGAGATGGCCTTTTCCGAGATCTCGGTGGCATGGGCGTACCCGGCGACCTCGCCGCGCACCGCGCGCAAGCCGAAACCCTCGGAGGCGTCGTAGCTGGCGGTTCTGATTCGTCCGTCGTCGAGCACCAGAGCCTCGGCGCGGCGCCTTTCAAGGAACAGCTCACCGTCATCCGCGCCTGCGACAGCATTACGCAGCTGCGCAAGGGTGCGATCCAGGTCGAGGGCGGTTTCGAAGGGCCGGAACGGGCTTTCGCTCATAGGTATCTTCCTCTGGTATTTTGATCTGGATCAAAAAAGTGCGCTTTTGCCGCAAGCGTTCATCTTTATTTGAGGGACGCAATGTGCTTTTTAAAGAGCATATCTAGGGGAGGACTCTCTTCGGGCTGCGGTCCGGGGCTCATTCCTCCTGTCCGCAAGAGAAGAATGACAACCGGATCAGGTGATACATGCGTAAACTTTCTATGCTGGCAGGACTCATTTTCGGCGTGACCGCCGCGCCCGCGATGGCGCAGGACTCGCTGGAACTGGTCGGCCACCCGCAGGCAGGCGGAATCGGCTTCCAGCCAGCCTCGACAGAGCTGGCCCGTGACCTTCAGTGGCTCGACGGCATGCTGCTCGTGATCATCACCGCGATCTGCATCTTCGTCATTGCACTGCTGGCCTACGCCGTGGTCCGCTTCAATGCCAAGAAGAACCCCAACCCGAAAAGCTTCACCCACAACTCGCCGCTGGAAATCGCATGGACGCTTGGCCCCATCGTCATCCTCGTGGTGATCGGTGCCTTCTCGCTGCCGGTGCTGTTCAAGCAGCAGGAAATCCCCGAAGGCGACATCGTGATCAAGGTCACCGGCTACCAGTGGTACTGGGGCTATGAATATGTCGGCACCGATCTGGCCTATGACAGCTACATGATCGGCGCCCCGGCCACCGGCGGCGACAACCGTTTCAACGCGGATGTCTCGGCGCAGCTGCAAGAAGCGGGCTACAGCGACAGCGAGTTCCTTCTGGCCACCGACAGCGCCGTCGTGGTGCCGGTTGGCAAGACCGTGGTGATGCAGGTCACCGGCGCCGATGTGATCCACTCCTGGACCATCCCGGCCTTCGGTGTGAAACAGGACGCCGTGCCCGGCCGCATCGCCGAGCTGTGGTTCAAACCCGAGCGCGAAGGCGTGTTCTTCGGCCAATGCTCGGAACTCTGTGGCATCAGCCACGCTTACATGCCGATCACCGTCAAGGTGGTCAGCCAGGAAGCCTATGACGCCTGGCTCGCCGCATCGCAGGAAGATGGCGGCTATCTGGATGTGCGCGAGTTCCTCGCCGCTTCCTGATCCTTTGAAACAAGGCGGCGCGCCCCGAGGAGGAGGGCGCGTCGCCACAAGCTGAATCGAGACCGGAAATGAGCGACCTCACCACCAACACGGCAGCCCCCGCGGCACGCGCCTCCGAATACGACGCGCAGTTCGGCGATTACTTCGCCCTGCTCAAGCCGCGCGTCATGACTCTGGTGGTGTTCACCGCCTTCGTCGGCCTGCTGGCGGCCCCGGTCCCGGTCCACCCGTTCATCGGTTTCTGCGCCGTGCTGTTCATCGCCGTCGGTGGCGGTGCCTCGGGCGCGCTCAACATGTGGTGGGACGCAGACATCGACGCGGTGATGAAGCGCACGGTCAAGCGGCCGATCCCTTCGGGCCGGGTGCAGCCCGGCGAAGCGCTGGCCATCGGCCTCGCGCTCTCGGCCTTCTCCTGCGTCTTCCTCGCGCTCGCCACCAATATTCTCGCCGGCGCGCTGCTGGCCTTCACCATCTTCTTCTACGTGGTGATCTACACCATGTGGCTAAAGCGCTCGACGCCGCAGAACATCGTCATCGGCGGCGCCGCGGGCGCCTTCCCCCCGATGATCGGCTGGGCCGCGGCAACCGGCTCGGTGAGCATCGAGGCGGTGCTGATGTTCTGCCTGACCTTCATGTGGACGCCGCCGCACTTCTGGGCGCTCGCGCTCTTCATGCGCTCGGATTACGACGACGCCAATGTGCCGATGCTGACGGTCACCCATGGCCGCCGCTCGACCCGTGTGCACATCCTCGTCTACACCGTGCTGCTCGCCGCTCTGGCCATCGGCACCGGGTTCACCTCGGTCGGCGGGCCGGTCTATCTGGCCGTGGCCGTGGTGCTGAACGCGCTCTTCCTGAAGGGCGCATGGAACATCTTCCGCCGCGACGAGACCATGTCCGAGGCGGACAACTTCAAGACCGAGAAGAGCTTCTTCAAGCTCTCGCTGCTGTATCTCTTCGCCCATTTCGGCGCGATCCTGGTGGAAGCCGGGCTCGACCGTTTCGGCATAGACCTGGCGCTCGGCGGCTGGACAATCGGAGGCTGAGAATGGGCATCGCGCACGAACACGAACTGCACCAGCGGCGCCGGGGCCGCAACATCGGCGTCGGACTGGTGCTGGCGGCGTTCATCGCCATCGTTTTCGGCATGACCATCGTCAAGATCGGCAGCGGAGACTTCGCTGCGGCGCCCGAGGTGCAGGGGAGCGAGGCCACCAATGGCAACTAAGGGCACCACCAGAACCCTCTGGTCGCTGATCGGCGTGGTCGTCTTCATGGGCGCCATGGCCTGGGCAGCGGTGCCCTTCTACAACTGGTTCTGCCGGGTCACCGGCTATGGCGGCACGACCAATGTCGCCACCGGCGCCTCTTCGGGCGTGCTCGACAAGACCATCAAGATCCGCTTCGACGCCTCGAAGGAACGCGGCATGCCGTGGGACTTCAAGCCGATGCAGACCGAGATGACCCTGCGCATCGGCGAGGACGGGCTGGCCTTCTACGAGGCCTACAACCCCACCGACCGCCCGATCGCCGGGCAGGCCGCCTATAACGTCGCGCCTTTCGATGCCGGCGCGTATTTCAACAAGATCGAATGCTTCTGCTTCACCGAGCAGGTGCTGATGCCCGGCGAGCGGGTGGAAATGCCGGTGAGCTTCTACGTCGACCCCGAGATCGTCAACGATCCCGACGCGAAGTTCGCCAAGCACATCACGCTCAGCTACACTTTCTACGAGATCGACCTGCCAGAGGAGACTTTGGAGGAGACACAGGCCGCTCTCGACGCGAAACCGGACGAAAGCTCCGTGAACTGACCGCCTGACCAACGAGGGATAACGAGATGGCGCATGCTAAGAACCACGACTACCACATATTGCCCCCATCCGCCTGGCCGCTGATCGGCTCGGCCTCGGCCTTCGTCATGCTCTTCGGGGCGGTGCTGTGGATGCACGACAGCGGACCGTGGATCTTCCTCGCGGGCTTCGTCGGCGTGCTTTACACGATGTTCGGCTGGTGGTCCGAAGTGGTGGTCGAAAGCCGCGTCGGCGATCACACCCCGGTGGTGCAGATCGGCCTGAAGTACGGCTTCATCCTCTTCATCATGTCCGAGGTGATGTTCTTCTTCGCCTGGTTCTGGTCGTTCTTCAAACACGCGCTCTACCCGATGGGCCCGAACAGCCCGGCGGTCGACGGTGTCTGGCCGCCCGCTGGGATCGAGACCTTCGATCCCTGGCACCTGCCGCTGATCAACACGCTGATCCTGCTCTGCTCGGGCGCCGCCGTGACCTGGGCGCACCACGCGCTGGTGCATGAGAACAACCGCGAAGACATGAAGTGGGGCCTGACCATCGGCATCGCGCTTGGCGTGCTGTTCACCGTGTTCCAGGCCTATGAGTACAGCCACGCGGCCTTTGGCTTCTCGGGCAACATCTACGGCGCCAACTTCTTCATGGCGACGGGCTTTCACGGCATGCATGTGATCATCGGCACGATCTTCCTCTTCGTGTGCCTGCTGCGCCTGATGCGCGGCGATTTCACCCCCGACAAACACGTCGGCTTCGAAGCCGCCGCCTGGTACTGGCACTTCGTCGACGTGGTGTGGCTGTTCCTCTTCGCCTCGATCTACATCTGGGGCGGCTGAGCCGAGCCCGCGACCTCGTTGCAGACTGCACCGCAGACGCCCGCCGCTTGGCGGGCGTTTCGCGTTTGATCACTCCGCCGCCCGTGGCCGGCGCCCCGCCGTGCGTATTTGGAAAGAGAAGAAGACCGGGCGCGGGTGCTTCTTCTCTTTCCAAATACGCCGGCCAAATACGCCGGGGGAGTCGCGCACCGCGCGACGGGGGCAGCGCCCCTTCTTCCGAAGCCTGCCCTTTTCGCCTTGCAACGCAGCAGCAATCGCGCCTTGATGTGCCCCGCGCTGAGGCGCTAAAGCAGGCGGGACGCGCCAGCGCCCTGAACCCGGACCCGGACTTACTTGACCCGCTACCTCGCCCCCCTCCTCTTTGGCCTGATCGGCGCCGCGATCCTGATATCGCTCGGCAGCTGGCAGCTGCGCCGCCTGGAGTGGAAAGAGGCGGTTCTGGCGGATATCGACGCGCGCATCGAGGGAGAGGCGCAGCCTTTGCCCACGCTGATCTCTCCGACCGAGCAGCGCTATATGCCGGTGGCGCTCAAGGGCGAGATCCTGCCCGGCGAGATCCGAGTGCTGGTCAGCCAGAAACAGGTCGGCGCAGGCTACCGGATCATCTCGCCCTTCCGCACCGACGGCGGGCGGCTGATCTTGCTCGACCGCGGCTTCACCGCCAGCGCGCAGAAGGACGCCATCCGCTACACCGGCCCCGCCGAGGCGACGGGCAATCTGCACTGGCCCGACGAGCGCAACAGCTCGACCCCCGAGAACGACATCACCGGCAACATCTGGTTCGCCCGCGACATCGGAGCGATGGCCGAAGAGCTGCAGACCGAGCCTCTGCTCGTCGTGGCGCGCAGCACCAGCCCGGGCGATCCCGACATCCAGCCGCTGCCGGTCAGCCGCAGCGGCATCCCGAACGATCACCTGCAATATGCCATCACCTGGTTCTCGCTGGCCGTGGTGTGGCTGATCATGACCGGTTATTACATCCGCCGGCAGTCCAAGACAGGAAAGGCCTGAGCCCCCATGAGCCCCCAGAGCCCTATGCGCTATATCTCCACCCGCGGCAAAGCCCCGGCGCTCAGCTTCGAAGAGGCCATGCTGTCCGGCCTTGCCCGTGACGGCGGCCTCTATGTGCCCGAGACCGTGCCGGTGATGACCCCCGGCGATATCCGCGCGCTGAACGGCCTGTCCTACGAGGAAGTGGCCTTCCGCGTCATGCGCCCCTTCGTTGGCGACAGCTTCAGCGACGAGACCTTTGGCGATCTGATCTCCAAGGCCTATGCCGGATTCGGCCACAACGCCCGCGCGCCGCTGGTGCAGCTGGCGCCGAACCACTTCCTGCTGGAGCTTTTCCACGGGCCGACGCTGGCGTTCAAAGACTTCGCCATGCAGCTCATCGGCCAGCTCTTCCAAGAGGCGCTGACGCGCCGCGGCGAGCGGGTGACCATCGTCGGCGCCACCTCGGGCGACACCGGCTCGGCGGCGATCGAGGCCTTCAAGGGGCTCGACGCGGTGGATGTCTTCATCCTCTTCCCGCATGGCCGCGTGTCGGAGGTGCAGCGCCGCCAGATGACCACGCCGTCCGAGGCCAACGTGCACGCGCTGGCGCTCGACGGGCATTTCGACGACTGCCAGGCCAAGCTCAAGGATATGTTCAACGATTTCGCCTTCCGCGACGAAGTGCGGCTGGCGGGCGTGAACTCGATCAACTGGGCGCGGGTGCTGGCGCAGGTCGTCTACTACTTCTCGTCGGCGGTCTCGCTCGGCGCGCCCGACCGCAAGGTCAGCTTCACCGTGCCCACCGGCAATTTCGGCGACATCTTCGCCGGCTATATCGCCAAGAAGATGGGCCTGCCGATCGACCGGCTGGTGGTGGCCACCAACCAGAACGACATTCTGCACCGCTGCCTCTCGACCGGCGATTACAAGATGTCGGAAGTGCACCCGTCGATCAGCCCCTCGATGGACATTCAGGTCAGTTCCAACTTCGAGCGCGCGCTCTTTGATGCCTACGGGCGCGATGGCGCCGCCGTGGGCCAGCTGATGGACGAGTTGAAGGCGGGCGGCTTCCATGTGAGCCAGGGCGCGCTGCAGGCGCTGCGCGAGCATTTCGAGAGTGGCCGCGCCTCGGAAGAGGACACGCTGGCCACAATCGCCGGGGCCAATAAGACCATGGGCGAGCTTCTCTGCCCGCATTCCGCCATCGGCGTGAAGGTCGCCGAAGAGCATCGCACGCCCGCCGTGCCGATGATCACGCTGGCCACCGCGCATCCGGCGAAATTCCCCGACGCCGTGGAAAAGGCCAGCGGCATCCGCCCGCCCCTGCCCGAGCGCATGGGCGACCTCTTTGATCGCGAAGAGCGCGTGACCCGCGTGCCCAACGACCTTTCCGCCCTCGAAACCCTGATCCGGGAGCGTATCGCCAAGTGACCGTGCAACTGACCACCCTCAAGAACGGCTTTCGCATCGTCTCCGAGCAGATGCCGGGCCTGCAATCCTCCACCCTCGGGATCTGGGTGACCGCTGGCGGCCGCAACGAGCGGCTGGAGCAGAACGGCATCGCCCATTTCCTCGAACATATGGCGTTCAAGGGCACCAAGACCCGCACCGCGCTGCAGATCGCCGAGGCGATCGAGGACGTGGGCGGCTATATCAACGCCTATACCTCGCGCGAGGTGACCGCCTATTACGCCCGCGTTCTGGAGCAGGACTGCAAGCTGGCGATGGATGTCATCGGCGACATCCTTCTGAACCCGATCTTCGAGCCCAAGGAGATCGAGACCGAGCGCCACGTGATCCTGCAGGAGATCGGTCAGGCGCTGGACACGCCCGACGACGTGATCTTCGACTGGCTGCAAGAACGCGCCTATAGCGATCAGGCGCTGGGGCGCACCATCCTTGGCGAAGAGGCCAATGTGCGCAGCTTCGGGCGCGACGATCTCGCCACCTTCGTGGCCGAGCAATACGGGCCCGGGCAGATGATCCTCTCGGCGGCTGGGTCGGTGGATCACGACGCGCTGGTGGCGCAGGCCGAGGCGCTCTTTGGCGGTATGGTCGCCCGCTCGGCGCCGGATCTGGAGCACGCGAAATTCACCGGCGGCGAGATCCGCCGCGAGAAGACCCTCGAACAGGCGCATATGGCGCTGGCGTTCGAAGGTCCGGGCTATCGCGATCCGAACTTCTACACCGCGCAGATCTATTCGATCGCGCTTGGTGGCGGCATGTCCTCGCGGCTGTTTCAGGAGATCCGCGAGAAGCGGGGCCTGTGCTACACGATCTTCTCGCAGACCGGCGCCTATGCCGAGACCGGGCTCAACACGATCTATGCCGGTACCTCGGGCGAAGAGGTTGGTGCGCTGGCGCGGCTGACCATCGACGAGATGAAGCGCGCCGCCGACGACATGAGCCCCGAAGAGGTCGCCCGCGCCCGCGCGCAGATGAAGGCCGGGCTGCTCATGGGGCTGGAAAGCTCGTCGAGCCGCGCCGAGCGCATGGCCCGCATGGTGCAGATCTGGGGCAAGGTGCCGCCGATCGAAGAGACGGTCGAGAAGATCGACAATGTGACCACCGGCGACGTCCGCGACTTCGCCGAGCAGGTGGCCACGGACGCGCCCGCGGCGCTGGCGCTCTACGGGCCGGTGGCCGGGGCGCCGGGGCTGGACGACCTTCAGGCGCAGCGGGCAGCCTGATGCTGGGGCGGCGGCGGAAGTTCAGGCTCGACACCGAGCGTCTGATCCTGCGGCCGCCGATGCATGGCGATTTCAACGCCTGGGTGGCGCTGCGGCTCGAGAGCAAGGACTACCTCACCCCCTGGGAGCCGTCCTGGGCCGAGGATCACCTCTCGCGCCGCGCCTTCACCAACCGCGTCTACTGGGCCAATCGCTCGATCATCGGCGGCACCGCGGTGCCGCTGTTCCTCGTCCGGCGCGAGGATTCGGTGCTGGTGGGCGCAATCACCCTCGACAATATCCGCCGCGGTCCGGCGCAGTCGGGCACGCTGGGCTATTGGACCGGCCTGCCCTTTGCCCGGCATGGCTACATGCGCGAGGCCATCGCGTCGCTGGTGCATCACGCTTTCACCCAGATGGATCTCAGCCGCATCGAGGCCGCCTGCCTGCCGGAAAACGTCGCCTCGCGCGGGCTCTTGGAAAGCTCTGGCTTCAAGTATGAGGGCGTGGCCCAAAGCTACTTGCAGATCAACGGGCGCTGGCGCACCCATGTGCTTTACAGCTCGCTGCGGCTCGACCGGCGCGGCCGCACGCAGGTCGGCTGAGCGCGTCCTCGGGCTGCCCAAAGCTTACCCCACGTAAATTTCAACACCGCTGCGGGGGATCCGCGCTTAGGCTGTCTCTGGAAAGGAGGCCTGCCATGCCGCGCCCTGCCCTTGCCCAAGTCACTGCTTACGCCCTCGCCCTGCTGTCCCTGCTCACCGCCCTGCCCGCCTCGGCGCAGGAGAGCCGCCGCCCCTCGCATTGCATCGCGATCGCCGACGCGGCACCGGGCCTGCAGTATCTGCACAAGGCTGCATGGACCGATCCGGTGCCCGAATATTCGGTGCGCATCCAATACCTCGGCCATGCCGCCTTTCTGATCCAGACCCGTGGCGGGCTGAACGCGGTTACCGATTTCACCGGCTACATCGGCAACGTGCCAATGATCCCCGATGTCGTCACCATGAACCACGCTCATTCCAGCCATTGGACCGCCGCCCCCGATCCGGCCATCCCGCATGTGCTCGAAGGCTGGGGCGAGTTTGGACAGGGCATCGACCATTACCTCGACCTTGGCGAGATGCTGGTGCGCAACGTCTCGACCGACATCCGCTCGTCCTATGGCGGCACCGAGGAGCGCGGCAATTCGATCTTTGTCTTCGAGGTCGAGGGGCTGTGCATCGGCCATCTTGGCCATCTCCACCACGAGCCGAATGATGAACAATACGCCGCGCTCGGGCGGCTCGACGTGCTGATGGTGCCGGTGGATGGCGGATATACGATGGCCCTCGATGGCATGGTGCGGGTGGTCGAGCGCCTGCGCAGTTCGGTGATCGTCCCGATGCATTGGTTCTCTGGCACCTCGCTGGAGCGCTTCGTCGCCGATGTCTCGGACACTTTCCCGGTCGAGCGCCGCGACGGGCCGGAGATCGAGGTGAGCCTGCGCGAGTTGCCTGCCCAGCCCACGGTGATCGTGCTGCAGCCGCAATGGCTGCGCGAGTGAGGCCGCGCGCCACTGGACGTGGCGGTGCCGAGGCATCAGTATGCTCCTGCGCCGCCGTCCCGCGGTGCCAAGGAAAAGGATACCGCGCCATGCCTCTCGTCTTCACACCCCGCAGCACGGGCTGCGCCGCATGATGAAATCCGTTGTCTTCGACCTTGATGGCACGCTGATCGACAGCGCGCCCGACCTGCACCGCGCCGCCAATGTGGTGCTGCGCGACGAGGGGCTGCCCGAGATCACCTTTGCGCAGGCGCGCAGCTTCATCGGCCATGGCGCGCCGGTGCTGATCGCCCGCGTGGTCGAGGCGGTCGGCCTCGGCGGCGACCCCGAGGCGCATGAGCGCCTGCTTGGGAAATTCATGACCGAATACAACCACGCACCGCAGCTGACCGTGCTTTATCCCGGTGTTATGGACGCGCTGGCGCAGCTCGAGCTTCTCGGCTGCGCCATGGGGCTTTGCACCAATAAGCCCGAGGCCCCCACCCATATCGCGCTGTCGCATTTCGGGCTGACGGACTATATGCGCTCGGTCGCCAGCGGCGACAGCCTGCCGGTGCGCAAACCCGATCCCGCGCCGCTGATCGAGGTGATGCAGGCGCTTGGCGCCGGTCCCGGCCTTTATGTGGGCGACAGCGAGGTGGACGCCGAAACTGCCGCGCGCGCAGGCATCCCCTTCGCGATCTACACAGAGGGCTATCGCAAAGCGGCGCTCGACGAGTTGCCCCATACCTACGCGTTCGACCATTGGGATCAGTTGCCGGGCATCGTCGCCCAGCATTTCGGCGGCCTCGAAGCCTGAGGCCGCCTCAAAGGCGCCGCCGCTAGCGTTTGACCGCGACCAGATCGATCAGTGCCGAGCGCCCGACGTGGCCGCTGCCTTCGTTGATGTCGAGCTCATAATCCTCGAGCACCTGAATGCGCATATCCGCGAAAAGCCGGCGCAGCAGTTCGGCGGTGTAGAGGTTTTCGCGCTGCTTCGGGCCGCCGGTGCCATAGTGCAACTGCTTGGGCGTGTAGCCATGCAGCATCAGCACGCCGCCCGGTTTCAGCGCCGCTGCCATCTTCTTGAACAGCTGATCGCGCCCTTCTGGCGGCAGAAACTGGATGAAGATACCGACCACGAGGTCATAAGCCCCCTCGGGCCAGTCCCACTCGAAGACGTCCTGCACCGAATACTCGACCTCGACGCCCCGCGCCTTGGCCAGCTTGCGCGCCTTGGCGACCGCGGCTGGCGATCCGTCCCACGCGGTGACCTGCAGCCCCTGCTCGGCGAGATAGACCGAGTTGCGCCCCTCGCCATCGGCCACGCAAAGCGCCTTTGCGCCGCGTTTGAGCCAGTGATCACGGCGCGTCAGGAAGCCCGAGGGCTCGGTTCCGAACACATAATCCTCGACGGAATATCTTTCATCCCACATCAGCAACGCTCCTGGAAAATTCTTATGCTTCAGATAGAAAGCTGCCCGAAGGCTGCAAGCCCGCTGTAACCGTTCGCACCCTTTTGTCAGTTGACCGGAGGGCGGCGTGCTTGCGACAACATGACACCATATAGCACGAAAGCGCCGCAGGTCGCGGCACAACAAGAAAGTCCCGCGCGATGTTCCGCCGTCTTATGCGCCAGAGCCTGCCGCTCTCCCTTGCCGCCACCCTTGCCAGCGCCGGTTTCGCCGCTGCGGAAGCGCCTGCTGCCGAAGTTGATCCCGCCGACTGGCCCGCAGTTCTGGCCGAGGCGGAGGGCCAGACCGTCTATTGGAACGCTTGGGGCGGGGCCGAGAACGTCAATGCCTTCATCGACTGGATCGGCGATCTGGCGCAGGCGCAATATGGCGTCACGCTCGAGCATGTGAAGCTTTCGGACACCGCCGAGGCGGTGAGCCGCGTGCTGGCCGAGAAAGGCGCGGGGAAAGACGCAGGCGGCGCGATCGACCTCATCTGGATCAACGGCGAGAATTTCGCGGCGATGAAGCGGCAAGGGCTGCTCTTTGGCCCGTGGTCCGAGGATCTGCCCAACTGGCAGCTGACCGACCCCGAAACCAACGCCGCGCTGACCGCCGATTTCACCGTGCCCACGAGCGGCATGGAAAGCCCGTGGGGCATGGCGCAGCTGGTGTTCTATCATGACACCGCCCGCCTGCCCGAACCGCCGCGCAGCATGGCGGCGCTGGCCGATTGGGCCGCCGAAAACCCCGGCCGTTTCACCTACCCGCAGCCGCCGGATTTCCTTGGCTCCACCTTCCTCAAGCAGGCGCTGATCGAGCTGACCCCCGATCCCGAGGTGCTCTCGACCCCGGTCACAGAGGCCGACTATGAGGCCGCCACCGCGCCGCTCTGGGACTGGCTCGATGCGCTGACGCCAAACCTGTGGCGGCAGGGCAAGGCCTATCCGCAGAATGCACAGCGGATGATCCAGCTGATGGCCGACAATGAGATCGACATCGGGTTCGAGTTCAACCCCAACGCCGCCTCCAACGCCATCGCCAACTTCCAATTGCCCGAGAGCGTGCGCAGCTTCGTCCTCGACGGTGGCTCGCTCGGCAACGCCAGCTTTGTCGCCATCCCCTACAATGCCAACGCCAAGGCCGGAGCCATGGTGATCGCCAACCTGCTGCTCTCGCCGCAGGCACAGGCGCGTATGGCCAGCCCCGACGAGCTGGGCTTCGGCACGGTGTTGGCGATGGAGAAGCTCTCGGACGACGACGTGCGCCTCTTCGACGAGATCCCGGTGGGCATCGCCACGCTGACCCCCGAGGAACTTGGTCCGACGCTGCCAGAGCCGCATCCCTCGTGGATGGAGAAGCTCGAAGAAGGCTGGACCGCACGCTACGGCGTCGCGCCCTGAGCGGGCGCCGGGAATGAGCCTCTGATGCGCCTGTCTCTGACCCGCGCGGCACCCGCCCTGACGCTGCTGGCGCTGCTCGGGCCGGTGGCGGCGGGCCTCCTCGGGACAGTGGCGCCCGCCTTTGGCCTGCTGCCCGCGCTGGGGGCGGATGAGCTGAGCCTCGATCCTTTGCGCGCGCTGCTGGGCTGGCCGGGTCTTGCCCGTGCCGTGCTGCTGAGCCTTTTCACCGGGCTTGCCGCCACCGCCCTGTCGCTGGCGTTGACCCTGCTGATCTGCGCCGGCTGGCAGGGCACACGGCCCTTCCGGGCGCTTGAGCGGGCACTCTCGCCGCTGCTGTCGGTGCCCCATGCCGCCGCCGCCTTCGGCCTTGCGTTCCTGATCGCCCCCTCGGGCTGGATCGCGCGGCTGATCGCGCTGCCGCTGGGCTGGGACCGCCCGCCCGATCTGCTGATCTTGCAAGACCCATGGGGCCTGTCGCTGATCGCCGGGCTGGTGGTGAAGGAAATGCCCTTCCTGCTGTTGATGAGCCTCGCCGCGCTGCCCGCGCTGCGCTCGGGCCAAAGCCTCGCAACCGCGCAAGCGCTGGGATACGGACGGGTGTCTGGCTGGGTAAAAACCGTCCTGCCAAGGCTCTACCCACAGATCCGCCTGCCGGTCTATGCGGTGCTGGCCTATTCGCTTTCGGCGGTGGATGTGGCGATGATCCTCGGGCCGGGCACGCCGCCGCCCTTGGCCGTGCAGGTGCTGAAATGGATGAACGATCCCGATCTGGCGCTGCGCCTGCAGGCCGCCGCCGGAGCCTTGCTGCTGCTGGGGCTGACGCTGGCAGCGCTGGGACTCTGGCGTTTTGGCGAGGCGGCGCTCGCCCGTCTGTCGGCGCGCTGGCTGGTGGCCGGCGGCCGCGGCCACGCCGAGCCGCTGTGGCGCGCCTTGGGGCTGGGGCTCGGCGCGCTCTGCGCCGCGCTGGTGCTGCTGGGGCTGGCGGGGCTGGCGGTGTGGTCTGTGGCCGGGCTCTGGCGCTTTCCCGAGCTTTTGCCGCAGGGCTGGAGCCTGCGCAGCTGGATGCGCTATGGACCCGAGCTATTGGCGCTCTTCGGGCGGACCCTGCTGATCGCCGCAGCCTCGAGCGCCATCGCGATGCTCCTCACAACCGCCTGTCTGGAGGCCGAGCAGCGCCACGGTTTGCGTCCGGGAACCCGCGCGCTCTGGCTGCTCTACCTGCCGCTTCTGGTGCCGCAAATCGCCTTTCTGCCGGGGCTGCAGGTGGCCGGGCTGCTGACCGGGCTCGACGGCACGCTTGCGGCGGTGATCGCGGCGCATGTGGTCTTTGTGCTGCCCTATGCCTTCCTGTCGTTGTCCGACCCCTTCCGCGCGCTCGACCCGCGCTATGCCGCGGTGGCCCATGCGCTCGGCAAGGGGGCCAGCGCCACCTTCTGGCGCGTGCGCCTGCCGCTGTTGCTGCGTCCGCTGCTGACCGCCGCTGCCGTCAGCGCCGCGGTCAGCGTCGGGCAATATCTGCCGACCCTGCTGATCGGCGGGGGCCGGGTTCCGACGCTGACCACCGAGGCGGTGGCTCTGGCCTCGGGCGGCGACCGGCGGGTGATCGGCGTGACCGCGCTTGCCCAGACCTCTGCCGCGTTCCTGCCCTTCGCGCTGGCGCTGCTGATCCCGGCGCTGGTCTGGCGCAACCGGCGGGGGATGCGGCATGGTGCCTGACATGACCTCCGGTTTGAGTTTCGAAACCCTGCGCATCACCCGGCAGGGCGCGCCGCTGCTGAGCCTCGACGCGCGCGTCGCGCCGGGCGAGGTGCTGACCATCATGGGCCCCTCCGGCTCGGGAAAATCCACTCTGCTGGCCGCGGTCATCGGCACGCTCGCGCCGGGCTTCGGCCTCACCGGGCGCATCACGCTTGATGGGCAGGACATCACCGCGCGGCCCCCCGAGCGCCGCCGCGTCGGCATCCTCTTTCAGGACGAGCTGCTGTTTCCGCATCTGTCGGTGGGCGGCAACCTCGGCTTTGGCCTGCCGCCGCAACTGCGCGGCAAGGCACGCCGCGCCCGGATCGACGCCGCGCTCTCCGAGATCGGGCTCTCGGGCTATGCGAGCCGCGATCCCGCCACGCTCTCGGGCGGTCAGAAGGCACGGGTGGCACTGATGCGCATGCTGCTGTCCGAACCGCGCGCCCTGCTGCTCGACGAGCCCTTCTCGAAACTCGACGCCGCGCTGCGCGGCCAGATCCGCAGCCTCGTGTTCGAGCGCGCGCGGGCGCAGGGGCTTCCCGTGCTGCTGGTGACGCATGATCCCGCCGACGCCGAGGCCGCCGGGGGACAGCTGATCGAGCTCGGCTGACCCCCCTTGCGGCGGCAGCCGATCCGCGAAATGGTCGGCGCGGAAGGCGACAGGGATCGTGGGAGGAGAACTGTCTTGGAAATTGGATTGGACCTCGGCACCAGTTCGGTGATCGCGGTGCTCTGCGACGCCGGGGTGCCACGCGCCGAGGCGCGGCGTGCCCTGCATAGCGCCTCGCCCATGCCCTATGCCTCCGAGCAGGACCCCGAGGCGTGGTGGCAGGCCGCCCGCGCGGTGCTGGCCGAAGTTCTCGCCCCGCTCTCCGACGCCGAGCGGCGCGCGGTGACCGCCATCGGGCTTTCGGGGCAGATGCATGGTGCGGTGCTGCTGGACGACGCTGGCGCGGTGCTGCGCCCGGCAATGCTGTGGAACGACGGGCGGGCGCATGCGGAATGCACCGCCCTGCGCGCCGCCGTGCCGGAGATCGGCACCATCGCCGGCGTGCCGCCCCTGCCCGGCTTCACCGCGCCAAAGCTGATGTGGCTGGCGCGGCACGAGCCGCAGATCCACGCCCGTATCGCGCATATCCTGCTCCCCAAGGATTACCTCGGCTTTCGCCTCCATGGCACCTATGCCACCGACCCTTCCGACGCGGCAGGCACGCTGTGGTACGACCAGAAGGCCCGGCGCTGGTCAGAGCAACTCTGTGCCGCCAGCAACACCAACCCAGACTGGCTGCCGCAGGTTGTGGACGGGCATGAGGTCGCGGGGCTGATCCGCCCGGCACTGGCCGCCGAGCTGGGGCTGCAGCCCTCGGTGAAGATCGTCACCGGCGGCGGTGACGCGGCCACCGGTGCCGTCGCCGTCGGAGCCGTCGAGGATGGCACGGGGCAGATCTCGCTTGGCACTTCGGGGCAGCTGCTGCTGGCGGGCACCGGTTATCAGCCCAATCCCGGGGCCTATGTGCATGCCTTTGCCCATACGCTGCCCGACCGCTGGTATCAGATGGCGGCGATGCTCAATGGCGCGCGGCCACTGGCGTGGTTCGCTGGCATCGCCGGGGCCGAGATCGGCCCCTTGCTGGCGGAGGCGGCGACCGTGCCCGAGGCCCGCGTGCCGCTGTTCCTGCCCTATCTCACCGGCGAGCGCAGCCCGCATGGCGATCCACACATTCGCGGCGGCTTCTTTGGCCTCGAAGACAGCACCAGCCGCGCTGCGATGATGCGCGCGGTGGTCGAGGCGGTGGCCTTTTGCTTTGCCGATGCGGTGGAGAGTTTCGGATCCGCTGCCGAGGGGCTCGCCCCGCTGCCCGCGCTTGGCGGCGGCGCGCAGAGCGATGCGCTACTGCAGGCGGTCAGCGATGCCAGCGGTCTGCAACTGTTCCGTCCCGAAGGTGCCACCTTTGGCCCGTCGCTGGGGGCGGCCAAACTGGCGGCGCTGGCGGTCGGCGCGCTGTCGCGCAGCGACCTCGCGCGTCGCCCCGAGGCGCTGCGGATTTTCGCGCCCGCCGCCTCAGAGCCGATGCTGGAGCGCCTGCAGAACTGGCGCACGCTCTACGCGGCGCTCAAGCCGCTGGCCGCGCCGCACTAAGGCAGCGCCCGGCCAAGCGCCCGCTCAGGCCTGCTTGAGCCGCGCCTCGACGGTGCCTGCATATTCGGCCATGCGCACGCGAAACTTCTTCTCGATACTGGCGCGGGCGAGCTTGAGCGATTGCACCATGAGCCGCGCCGAAAGCGTCTTGGGCTGCAGCGCCATCTGCATCGCCACGCGGGTGCGGCTGCGCGACAGGGCGACGAACTCGATACGCGTCAGAACCTCCAGCCCGTCCGACAGGCTGCGATAGACCAGCAGGTTGGGCGTGTCCTGCTCCACAAGCGCGATCGACGCCTTGCGGGTCTTGCCACGAAAGGTGAACTCCGCCTCCCAAGCCATCTGCGGCCCGGCATCGCCATCGGTGCCCGTCGGCACCCGGCGCAACTCGATCCCGCGCCGCATGATCTGCCGTTCCAGATGATCGAAATTCGTCGCTTCTGCGAAGACCCGGTCGACCGGGACCTCAATGTCTTCCTTCGTGGATATGTCCATCTACTGCCTCGAGTAACCGCTTCTAAATCGTTATCGCCGCATTTTGTCTTAATCGAGGCGGTCTGCAAGCCAGTTGCGCAGCAGGAAGTTGGCGATCGAACCACGCCGCGCCGGCTGCAGCCCCGGCAGGTTGCCCGCGAACGCCTCGGCCAGATCCTCGCGGCTGACCCATTGCGCGTGTTCGATTTCATCGGGATCGATGGTGATCTCTTCGCTGAGCGCCGCGCCGTGACAGCCAAGCATCAGCGAAGCCGGGAAGGGCCAAGGCTGGCTCGACAGATAGCTCACCTCACCGACCTCAATCCCGGTTTCCTCCATCACCTCGCGGCGCACCGCCGCCTCGATCGCCTCGCCGGGCTCGATGAAGCCCGCCAGGCAGGAATACATCCCCTCGGGCCAGCCGGGCGAGCGTCCCAGAAGGCAGGAATTGCCGCGGGTGATCAGCATGATGACAACAGGGTCGGTGCGCGGGAAATGCGGCGCACCACAGGCCGGGCACACCCGCTGCCAACCCGCCTGCGTCACCTCCGACGCGGCCCCGCAGCGGGAACAGAACCCATGCGCCTCGTGCCAGCCGAGGATCGCCTTGGCGGTGGCTGCCAGCTCAGCGTCACGCGGGCTCAAAGTGATGAGCTGCGTGCGTAGTTCCACAAACCGGCTGCCCTCAGGCGCATCGGGATGGGTCTGCACGCTGTGATCGACAAAGCCCTCGCCCTGCGGCGCGTCGGGCTCCCAACCCGAGATATCATAGGCCAGCACCACCTCACCCGCCTCGCGCCCGAGCAGCACCGGGCGGGCGCTTGCGGCGGCGAGCAGCGGGTGGTCGAGCGGCAGCCGCAGGAGTTCTGCCGCCTCCTCGCCCTGCAACAGCGGCTTGCCACGCCAAAGCACCACGCCGCGCGCGCCCGGGCGCTGCATCGCCGCCGCGAGCGCCGGGATGTCGCCCCGCATCTCCGCCGCACGGTCGAGCCCCGATCCGCCGAAAGTCACCTGTTCCGCCTGCTGCATGCGCTGCCTCCTGCTGAGTGCGCAAGCCATGGCACGCACGGCGCGGGGTGGCAACCGACGCCCCCTAGCCCACAGGCACTGCGAGGGGCGCTGCCCCTCGCGCTCCCCGGCGTATTTGGAAAGAGAAGAAGGACAGAACCCGTCCCCTGCTTCTTCTCTTTAGAAATACGCACGGCGCGCCGCCTGCCGCAGCGCACAGCTGTGCAGCGCTTGGCGCCACGTCAGCCCCCCACACGCGGACGTACGGAGCGCAACCGTTGCAAGACTGTCTTGAAGCTGCACTATTCCGGGCAGCGACTACACTCGAAGGAGAGCATGATGCGCCGTTTTCCCCAAGCCCCGATCAGCCGCCGCGGCTTTCTCGCTGGCAGCGCCGCAACCGGTGCGCTGATCGCGCTGCACCCCTATTCCGCCCGCGCCGCGGCCAATCAGGCGCATCTGCGCATCATGGAAACCACCGACCTGCACGTGCATGTCTTCCCGTACGATTACTACGCCGACAAGCCGGTGGACACGGTGGGCCTGTCGCGCACAGCCTCGATCATCGAGAGCATCCGCGCCGAAGCGACGAACGCGATGCTGGTCGACAATGGCGACTTTCTGCAGGGCAACCCGCTGGGCGATTACATCGCCTATGAGCGCGGCATGAAGGACGGCGACATGCACCCGGTGATCACCGCGATGAACACGCTGGGCTATGACGCGGGCACCATCGGCAACCATGAGTTCAACTACGGGCTCGGCTTCCTCGAGAAATCCGCCGCCGGGGCGAATTTCCCCATCGTGCTGGCCAATATCGCCAAGACACAGGGCGCGACCCCGCGCGAGGATGAGACGCTGTTCAAACCCTATGTGATCCTCGACCGCGAGATCACCGACGGCGCGGGCAACACCCATCCGATCCGCGTCGGCATCATCGGCTTCACCCCGCCGCAGGTGATGAACTGGGACCGCAAGCACCTTGAAGGCAACGTCGAGGCGCGCGACATCGTCACCACCGCCGAGGCATGGGTGCCGCAGATGAAGGAAGAGGGCGCCGAGATCATCATCGCGCTGTCGCACTCAGGCATCGGCGCGGCGCAGCATGAGGACGGGATGGAGAACGCCTCGGTGCCGCTGGCCGCCGTCGACGGGATCGACGCGCTGATGACCGGCCACAGCCACCTCGTCTTCCCGTCGGCCGATTACGACGGGCGCGATGCCATCGACCTTGCCGCCGGCACCATCCATGGCAAGCCCGCTGTCATGGGCGGCTTCTGGGGCTCGCACATGGGGCTCATCGACCTGCTGCTCGAGCGCGATGGCAATACATGGAAAGTGGTCTCCACCACCTCCGAGGCGCGCCCGATCTACGAGCGTGGCGAGGATCGCAAGGTCACCGCGCTGGTTGGTGACGACGAAGAGGTGCTCGCCTCGATCCGCCCCGAGCATGAGGCCACGCTGGACTATGTGCGCCGCGCCGTGGGCGAGACCTCGGCGCCGCTCTATTCCTATTTCGCGCTGGTGGCGGATGACCCCTCGGTGCAGATCGTCTCGATCGCGCAGAGCTGGTACATCGCACAGATGATGCAGGGCACCGAGTACGAGGGGCTGCCGATCCTCTCGGCGGCGGCGCCGTTCAAGGCCGGGGGCCGCGGCGGGCCGGAGTATTACACCGATGTGCCCAAGGGCCCGGTGGCGATCAAGAACGTCGCCGATCTCTACCTCTATCCCAACACGGTGCGCGCGGTGAAAGTGACCGGCGCGCAGGTGAAGAACTGGCTGGAGCGCTCGGCGGGCATGTTCAACCAGATCGAGCCCGGTGCCAGTGATGCGCCGCTGCTGAACCCCGACTTCCCGAGCTACAACTTCGACGTGATCGACGGGGTGACCTATCAGATCGACCTGTCGCAGCCCGCGATGTTCGACCGCGATGGCAATGTGGTGAACGAGGGCACCAATCGGATCGTCAACCTCAGCTACAATGGCGCGCCGATTGACCCCGAGGCCGAGTTCATCATCGCGACGAACAATTACCGCGCCTCGGGCGGCGGCAGCTTCCCCGGTGCCAAGGGCGACACCATCGTCTTCGAAGCGCCGGACACAAACCGCGACGTCATCGTGCGCTACATCGTCGAGCAGGGGACCATCAACCCTTCGGCTGACGACAACTGGAGCTTCGCGCCGATGGAGGGCACCACGGTGCTGTTCGAGACCGGCCCCAAGGCCCGCGACTACATGGAGAGCGTCGCGCTCGACATCGAGGATGCGGGCGACAACGCCGATGGCTACGCCCAGTTCCGCGTGACGCTCTGAGCACCGACCCGGGGGCGCATCGCTGCGCCCCCTCTCCTTTGCCCATGCTGTGCCGCTATCTCACCCACCCGCAGATCATCGTCGACCCGGCGCTGGACGTTCCGCGCTGGCACCTGAGTGACGCGGGCAAGGCACGCATCGCGGCGCTGGCCGCAAGCGGCGCGCTTCAGGGCACCACGCGGGTGATCTCCAGCGACGAGACCAAGGCTCTGGAGACCGCGCAGCCCTTGGCCGATGCGCTTGGTCTGCGGCTCGAGGTACGCCCGGCGATGCATGAGAACGACCGCAGCGCCACGGGATTTCTGCCGCCTGCCGAGTTCGAAAAGACCGCCGACCGTTTCTTTGCCGCGCCCGAAACCTCGGTCCGAGGCTGGGAGCGCGCCGCGGATGCGCAGGCGCGCATCCTCCAAGAGGTGAGCGACTGCCTCGCGCAGCCGAGCCAGCCAAGACAGCCAAGCCAACCCAGCCAGGGCGACACGCTGTTTGTCGGCCATGGCGGTGTGGGCACGCTGCTGTGGTGCGCGCTGGCTGGCAAGCCCATCAGCCGCGCCCACGACCAAGGGCCGGGCGGCGGCGGGAACGTCTTTGCCTTTACGTGGAGGCCGCGCGCCGTGCTGACTGGCTGGCAGCCGATGGAACGCCTCAGCGCCGGATAACGCCATCGTCGACCAGTTCGTAGTGGCGGATCAGCCGGCTCTCGACGAGGTCCTCTTCAGCCGGGTCCACATGCGGGCGCGTGTAGTCCTCATCCGTGAACGCCTTGAGCGAGGCCAGATCGCGCCAGACCATGACCACGGAAAACTCCCGCGGGCTTTCGGGCCGTGCCGCGCCGGGCAGCACCTCGACGATCCCTTCGGTCCGCCGCAGCAGCGGAATGGCGATCGTGTGGAAGAATTCGGCGAATTCCTCTTCCTTGCCGGGCCGCGTCACGACCTGGAAAATACGCATGATCATCGAACCACCCTCCTTGTATCGCGCGATATCGGGGGGCCTGTCTGCCTCAAGGTTCGCCAGCATAACACGAAATCGCGCTCTCGACATTCCCCGCAGCAGCGGGCCACATTGGCGCCGCCCGAACCCGAAAGGCCCGTGATGACTGCCCCTCTCCCCTTCTCCGCCGTGATCTTCGACCTCGATGGCACGCTCGTCGACAGCGAACGCGTGGCGCTCGAGGCTGGGCGGCGGGCGTTCCTGCGCTTTGGAGTGACCGTGGACCCGGGATTTCTCGAAGGGCTGATCGGGCGCGACCGCGACGCCGTGGCCGATGCGCTGCGCGTGAGTTATGGCGCGCTCGACCAGCTTGCGCTGAAGCGGGCTATCCGCGAAGAGAGCATCGCCCTACGCGAAGCGGAGGGTCTGCCACTGAAACCCGGCGCGGTGCTGCTGATCGAAGAGATCGCCGCGCTTGGCCTGCCGATGGCGGTGGCCACCAGTTCCGGCGCCGAAGAGGCCGAGCGCAAGCTCACCCACGCCGGACTGCGCGCGCATTTCACCGCCGTCATCGCCTTCGACCACGTCGAGAACCCCAAGCCCGCGCCGGACCCCTACCTCATGGCCGCCGCGGCGCTGGGGCACGCCCCCGAGCTCTGCCTCGCCTTCGAGGACAGCGATCCCGGTGCCGCCAGCGCCCGCGCCGCCGGGATGCAGGTGGTGCAGGTGCCCGACATGCTGCCCAGCGACGGCGCCCATGCGCATCACCTCGCGACCTCGCTGATCGCGGGGGCATTGGCCGCGGGGCTTCCGTTGCAGAGGCCGGGAGACGAGACCGACGCCTAATTTTTGATCATTAGGTCAAAATGTAGCAGGCGCTCTGCGCAGCTTCCTCCGATGGGGCCTTCCCATCGCCGCATTTCCCGGCAAGATCACCGCCAAGACGTGAAAAACACGCCGGAAAAAACGCCAAAGACCAAGGCGGCTCAGCCGCCCCAACACGGAGGAAACCCCACCATGTACCCCCGCGCCTTCGCGCTGGCCGCTGGCCTTATGGCCGCTGCTGCTGCCGCCCAAGCCGAAACCGCCCTGCCCTTCGCGCTCGACTGGAAATTCGAAGGCCCCTCGGCCCCCTATTTCGTCGCCATCGACAAGGGCTACTTCGCCGATGCCGATCTCGCGGTGGAAATCTCTGCAGGATCCGGCTCGCTCGACGCCATTCCGAAGGTCGCCACAGGTGCGTTCCCGGTGGGCTTTGCCGATATCAACTCGCTGATCAAATTCCTCGACCAGAACCCCGGCGCGCCGGTCACCGGCGTGATGATGGTCTATGACAAGCCGCCCTTCGCCATCATTGGCCGCAAGTCGCTGGGCGTCTCCGCGCCCAAGGACCTCGAGGGCAAGGTGCTCGGCGCGCCGCCGCCCGATGGCGCTTGGGCGCAATTCCCGATCTTCGCCGCCGAGAACGACCTCGACACCGACGCGATCACCGTCGAGCCGGTCGGCTTCCCGACCCGCGAGCCGATGCTGGCCGAGGGCAAAGTGGCCGCGGTCACCGGGTTTTCCTTCACCTCCTATCTCAACACCGCACGTCTCGGCGTGGATGAGGCTGACATCTCGACGATCCTGATGGCCGACTATGGCGTCGACCTCTACGGCAATGCGATCATCGTCAACACCGACTGGGCGGCCGAGAACGGCGAGCTTCTGAAGGGCTTCCTCGCCGCCGTCGCCGCGGGCTGGAAGGACGCGGCGGCCGATCCCGCCGCAGCGGTGGAAAGCCTGATGACCCGCAACCCCGCCGCGGATGCCGAGCTTGAAACCCGCCGGCTGGAACTGGCGCTGGAGGCCAATGTGGTCACCGACTGGACGAAGGCGAACGGCTTCGGCCCGATCGACGACGCCCGGATGGACAGCGCGCTGGAGCAGATCAAGCTCACCTATGAGTTCCAGAACGCTCCCGACGCCGCGCTCTATTTCACCGGCGAATATCTGCCCGAGGGCGGCTTCCCGCTCGAGTGACATGGCCCCACCCCTGTCACCGGGGGCGGCAGGCCTGCCCCCGGTGAAGCGAAGGCACGACATGACCAACCTCATCGAGATCAAGGGCGTGCGCCACGCCTATAAGACCGCCCGCGGCCCGCTTCCGGTGCTGGACGGGCTTGAACTGGCGGTGCCCGAAGGCGGCTTTACCGCCGTCGTCGGCCCCTCGGGCTGCGGCAAGTCCACGCTGACCAAATTGGTCGCGGGCCTACTGAAGCCGGACGAGGGCGAGGTCTGGCTGCATGGCGAGAAGGTGAAAAGCCCTCGCTCCACCGTCGGCATGGCCTTCCAGAACCCGGTGATGCTGGAATGGCGCTCGATCCTCAAGAACGTCATGCTGCCGCTGGAGATCGTGCCCACCAAGCTCAGCAAGAAACAGCAGGAAGAGCGCGCGCGCTACCTGCTCGCCCTCGTCGGTCTCGAAGGCTTCGAGGACAAGCGCCCGTCCGAGCTTTCGGGCGGCATGCGCCAGCGCGCCTCGCTTTGCCGCGCCCTCGTCCACAGCCCCGAGGTGCTGATCCTCGACGAGCCATTCGGCGCACTCGACGCCTTCACCCGCGAGGATCTGTGGCAGATCATGCATCAGGTGAAGGAAAAAGAGCCTTTCACCGGCGTGCTGATCACCCACGACCTGCGCGAGTCGATCTATCTCGCCGATCAGGTGGTGGTGCTCTCGGGCCGTCCCGCCCGCACCCAGTTCACCCTCGACACCGGGATCACCGGCGCGCGCGGAATCGACCATCTCTACACGCCGCAGGCCGCCGAAATGCTCGCCACGCTGCGCCACCAGATCGAGATCGCGCAGGGCCGCGCCCCGGCAGAGGCGCCCGCCTGATGCCGAGCACGCGCGCCGCCCCCGCTTCTTCTCTTTCCAAATACGCAAATCCCGCCGCAGGGGCCCGCGCCTCCGCTGGCCGGGTCGCGGAGCAGAGCCCGTCATGACCTTCCGCCAGATCGCCGTCCCCACCCTCGCCATCCTCATCTTCCTCGCGCTCTGGGAGGCGCTGGTCTGGGTGATGGGCTGGCCGAACTACAAGATGGCCTCGCCCTCGGACCTCCTCCCCGCCTACGAGCGCTATTGGAGCCTGTTTCTGACCATGGGCTGGCAGACGCTCTGGCGCACCGTCGTGGGGCTGCTGATTGCCGTGATCTTCGGCACGGCGCTTGGCATGGTGATGGGCTTTTCGCGCACCATGCGCGACGCGCTCTACCCGCTGCTGGTGGGCTTCAACGCCGTGCCCAAGGCCACCGTCGTGCCGATCGTCGCGCTGATGTTCGTCGGCATGCATGATTTCAACACGGTGCTCATCGCTTTCATGATCTCCTTCTTCCCGATCGCCGTTTCGGTCTCGATTGGCCTGTCGACGCTGGAGCCCGAGTATCGCGACATCCTGCGCTCGCTCGGCGCCAGCCAGTCGGTGATCTTCTGGAAGATCGCCCTACCCAAAACCCTGCCGGAGTTTTTCGGCGCGCTGAAGGTGGCGGTGACGCTGGCCTTTATCGGCACCAACCTGATGGAGATCGTCAGCCCGCATGGCCGCGGCCTCGGCGCGCTCTTCGATTCCGGCAAGACCAATTCGGATTACCCGCTGATGTTCGCGGTGCTGATCGCCTTGGCCTTCCTTGGCATCGTGCTCTACTACGTGGTTGTGGCGCTGGAGAAAATCTTCACGGGCTGGGCCGAGCGCCCGCAGGGCTGAGCCCCGCTCAGCCCTTCCCCATCCGCGCCAGAAGCCATCCCTTCATGTCCGGATCCTCGAGCGCATAGCGCCCCCGCCCGGGCCGCCAGACCAGTTGCTTCTCGCGCAGCGCATCCAGCGCCTTCTGGATCGCCTGCGCCGAACTCTGACCTCCGATGATCTCGCCGACGCGGGCCACGGTCCGTTCGTGGAATGGCGCGAAATCGGCCCCGTCGCGGATCAGCACCTCGAGCACCGCGCGTTGCAGCCGCGTCAGCGCATCGAAATCCGATCCATATTGGTCCCAGACCCGCGCTCGCAGCTCATCAGCGCGCTCTTCCAGCGTGCGCTTCAGCCCGGCGCTGCCGGGCAGCCACGCCGCATGCTGCTGCACCACTTCCACCAGTTTCTCGGGCCGGTGCCCCAGCAGATCGAAGGCCCGCGCCACATCCTCGGGATCGAGCTTGTTGTCCTCCGCAAGCCGCGGGTTGATCGCCGCCACAAGCGCATCGACATAGGGCCGCCCCAGCGTCGGGAAGTCTTCGACCCGCGCGCCAAAGAAGGGTTGCTGGTTGGTCGAGACGAGCCCCGCCAGACCGTCCCGGTTCGATCCGGTGCACAGCACGAAAAGCCGCGCCCCCTCGGGGCGCTGGTTCATCGCGTCGCGCGCGGCTTTCAGCGCGAACATAGCGTCGAGCCCAGCCTCGGAGGTCACCGCCTGCTGCGCCTCGTCGATGATGAAGACCACATCGGATTTCGCCCGAGCGCCGATCTCGATCAGCGCCTCGGTCAACGTCAGATTGCGGCCCTCGGCGACACCGCCGATCTCGGCCCTAAGCCCGCCGATGCTGATCGCCTTCACCGGCAGGGCGCGCAGGGCTTTCTCGGTCGGCGTCGGCAGCGCGGTAATCTCGGCGGCCAGCGCGTCGGCAATGAGTTGCCCGGGGTCCGCCTTGCGGTCGGCCCAGAGGTCGACCAGCACCGGATGATCTCCGCGCGCCTCGAGCACGGGCAGAAGATCGCGGCGCAGGAAAGTGCTTTTGCCCGTCCGCCGCGGTGCCGCCAAGAGCAGGCCCGAAGGGCTGCCCATCAGCGGATCGAGCGACAGCCGCGCGGCAATTGCCTCGGCAAGCTCTTTGCGACCCACGTAAAATTCGCGTCCATTGCTGCGGCTGGTCATCGCACGGCCCCACTTTATAGCGATTTTGATAATTGAGGCTAGACCGGCGTGGCCCCGGGAGCAAGAGGGGCCCGGTCGCCCTTTATACCGGCCCAGATAAAACAAGGGAAAGCGTTGCTTGGACGCCTGCGGAAAAATCTCTTGCCCCGCCCCCTTGCGTCCCCCCGGTCCGGCACTCTATATGCGGCATTGAGAGGTTGGCGCGGGCAGGCGCCTCGCCAACCCGGTCAGGTCCGGAAGGAAGCAGCCGTAACGAGCCCCGCTTGGGTCGTTGTCCAGCCTCTCACCTCATCCCCCCGGCTTTATAGTCCGCAGCAAGATGCCCGGCAGCGGACTGGGCCTCAGCCCAGTCACTTGTCCCGCTCGGGCGTGCATGCTCTGCCGTGGTAAGTGCGCGCCGGTCGACAACTCGCGTGCGACGACCGGCGCACAGATCATTGCGCCGGCTCGGCCATGCGCTGCAGCGATTTCTCGATGCGGCGCCCGCTCTGCGTGTCGAAAAGATGCAGCCTCTGCGGATCGACCGCCACGTGCAGCTCATTCGTCAGCGGCGTGTCGCGGGTGTCGACCACCGCCAGAACCTGCCCGCCGACCAACCCGTGCACGATGCGCTGCGCACCCAGTTCCTCGACATAATCCTCTTTCATCGGCAGGCCGCCGGTCTCGACGATGCGCAGATCCTCGGCCCGGATGCCCAGCGTCACCGGCCCCGGCGCATTGCCCACCTCGGCCAGCGCATGACCTTCGAGCAGCACACGCCCGCCCTCGATCCGCGCATCCAGAAGGCTCATGGCCGGTGCCCCGATGAAGGAGGCGACGAAGGTGGACGCGGGCTTGCGGTAGACCTCAAGCGGCGCGCCGATCTGCTCGACCCGCCCGCCGTTCAGCACCACCAGCCGGTCGGCGAGCGTCATCGCCTCGAGCTGGTCGTGGGTGACGTAGAGCGAGGTCGTCCCGAGCCGCTGCTGCAGCTTGCGGATCTCCATACGCATAGACACCCGCAGCTTGGCGTCGAGGTTCGACAGCGGCTCGTCGAAGAGGAAGGCGGCGGGCTGGCGCACGATGGCCCGGCCCATGGCGACCCGCTGGCGCTGACCGCCCGACAGGGCGCGCGGCTTACGGTCGAGATATGGCCCAAGCTCCAGCATGCGCGAGGCCTCGGCCACCCGCTCCTCGATCACCGCTTTGCTTTCGCCGCGGTTCTTCAGCCCGTAGGCCATGTTGTCGCGGACCGACATATGCGGGTAGAGCGCATAGTTCTGGAACACCATGGCGATATCGCGCTCGGCCGGATCGAGGTCATTCACCCGCCGCCCACCAATCATCACGTCGCCGCGCGTGACCGTCTCCAGCCCCGCCACCATGCGCAGCAGCGTGGACTTGCCGCAGCCCGAGGGGCCGACGAGCACGATGAACTCGCCGTCCTTGATATCGATGTTCACATCCGAGACGGCATCGACGCCGCCGGAGTAGGTCTTGCCGACCGACTTGAGAGTAAGCTCAGCCATTATTTGTCACTTTCCGTCAGGCCCTTGATGAACATGCGCTGGAAGATCACCACCACGGCAACCGGGGGGACCATGGCCAGCACCGCGAGGGCAAAGGCTTCGTTGTAATCGGGGATCTGGCTGCCGACCCAGACCTGCAGGATCGACTTGATGCCGCGCATGAGCGTGTAAAAGCTCTCGTCCGTGGTCATCAGCAGCGGCCAGAGGTACTGGTTCCAGCCGTAGATGAACATGATGATGAAGATCGCCGCCATCATGGTTTTGCTCAGCGGCACCAGCACGTCGATGAAGAATTTCACCGGCCCCGCGCCGTCGATCCGCGCCGCTTCTAGCAGCTCGTCCGGCACCGAGCGGAAGAACTGCCGGAAGAAAAACGTGCCGGTGGCCGAGGCCAGCAGCGGCACGATCAGCCCGGTGTAGGTGTTGAGCAGATGCAGCTCCGACATCACCTGATAGGAGGGCACGATGCGCACCTCGAGCGGCAGCAGCAGCGTGGCGAAGATCGCCCAGAACATCAGCGTGGCAAAGCGGAAGCGGAAATAGACCAGCGCGTAGGCGGCCATCATCGACAGCACGATCTTCCCGATCGCAAAGCCGAGGCCCATGATCATCGAGTTGCCCAGCATCAAAAGGCCGGTAACGTCGCCGGTGAAACCACCCTTGTGAGTCAGCACCTTGCCGTAGGTCTCGGCGCCGTGGCTGCCGGGCGTGAGGTAGAGGCCATTCGAATGGATGTCGATCGCCGCATGGGTCGAGGACATCAGCGCCATGACCACCGGCGTGCAGAGAAACAGCGCGCCGAGGATCAGGATCAGGTGGTCGAGGGGTTTGATTTTCTGCATGGCGTCACCCGTAATGCACGCGGCGTTCGAGGAAGCGGAACTGCAGCACCGTCAGCAGAGCCACGACGATCATCAGGATCACCGACTGCGCCGAGCTGCCACCGATGTCATTGCCTTTGAAGCCGTCGAGATAGACCTTGTAGACCAGCGTCATCGGGTTGTTGGCGGGCTTGTCCTTCACGATGACGTCGATGATCGGGAAAGTGTCGAACATCGCATAGGTGATGTTGATCACCAGCAGGAAGAAGGCGGTGGGCGCCAGCAGCGGCAGGGTGATGTCCTTGAACCGGCGCCAGCCGGACTGCGCGTCGATCAGCGCGGCTTCGCGCACCGAGACCGGCACCGACTGCAACCCCGACAGGAAGAAGATGAAGTTGTAGGGGATCTGCTTCCACACGGCGATCACGATCAGCGCGGTGGCGGTGTCCCAGTAGTTGATGCCGACCTTCAGATCGTAGCCGAAAAAGGCGGCGAGATCCTTCATCGGCCCCATGTGCATGTCAAAGAACATCATGCCGATCAGTCCGGCGACCGGCGGCGCGATGGCGTAGACCGAGATCAGCAGCGTCTTGTAGGTCTCGGCGCCGCGGATCACCTTGTCGGCCTTGACCGCCAGCAGCAGCCCCAGCCCCAGCGCCAGCCCGGTCACCACCACGCAGAAAAAGGCGGTGAAGGCGGCGGTCGAGAGGTAGCCCGAACTGCTCAGCGCGTCGGTGTAGTTCTCCATCCCGACGAAGGTGGCGCCGAAACCGAAGGGGTCTTCGAGGTAAAACGACGAGGTCACCGCCTGCACGGAGGGCCAGTAGAAGAAGATCACCACCACCGCGAGCTGCGGCAGCAGAAAGAGCCATGGGGTGAGCGGGCGGTCGAACTGCACGCGTTTGACGGGGTTGGCGGTCTCGCCGCCCCACCACGCGCGCAGGCGATCCAGCGCGCTGCGCTCGGCCCTTGGCAAGGTCATGGGAGTGTCGGTCACGGGCTGTGTCCTGATCGGTCTGTGCGCCTGCGTGGCGCGTCAACGGCAGCGGGGCCCCGGACATCCGCCCGGGGCCCCTGAACGCGGCAGGGCCGGTCTTAGTTGGCGGTCTTGGCAAAGCGCGCCAGCAGCGCGTCGCCCTCTTCCTGGATGGTGTCGAACGCGGCCTGCACGTCGGTCTCACCCGAGAAGATGCGGTTGAACTCGCGTTCCATCACCGAGCGGATCTGCGGGTAGAAGCCCAGACGGTAGCCCTTGGACCATTCGCCGCCGTCGAGCATCAGCTGCTGGATGCCGACCTCGGCCACCGGCTGCTCGTCGTAGTAGCCTTCGCCCTTGGCCATCTCGTAGGCGGCCTCGGTGATCGGCACATAGCCGGTGTTCTTGTGCCAGTAGACCTGCGTCTCGGGCGAGGTCAGGAACGAGAAGAACTTCGCGGTACAGGCGTTCTCGGCGTCGGGTTTGCCGGCCATAGCGAAAAGCGCGGCGCCACCGATGAAGCTTTGCGTGCCGGCACCTTCGATGCTGTCCCAATAGGGCATGTAGACGGCGTCAAAATCGAAATCCGCCGATTTCTGCAGGCCGCCGAAGCTGCCCGACGAGCCGATCCACATGGCGGCCTCGCCCTCTTCGAAGGGCTTGAGGTTGTCAGCCCAGCCAGCGCCGTAGAAGCCATAAAGACCTTCGTCGGCCCATGCCTTGAGCTTTTCGAACATCATCACCTGGTTCTCATCGTTGACGATGATCTCGGTGCCGTCAGTGCCGTCGTAACCGTTGTTGTTGGTTGCGAACTGCTGGTTGTTCCGCGACTTGAAGTTCTCGACCATCATCCAAGTCAGCTGCGAGGCGGTCATCGGCAGGTAGCCGGCCTCTTTGAGCTTCGGAGCTACCGTTTCGAACTCTTCCCAAGTCTTCGGCGGCTCGACGCCCGCCTTCTCGAAGGCTTCGATGTTGTAATACATGATCGGCGCCGACGAGTTGAACGGCATACCGATGAACTTGCCATCGCTGTCAGCGTAGAAGTTCCGCACACCGGCGATGAAGTCGTCGCGGTTGAACTCTTCGCCCGCGCCCTTGATCAGGTCTTCGGCGGGGATCGTCGCGCCCTTCGCGGCGATGATGGTGGCGGCGCCCGCGTCGAACACCTGCAGGATGTTCGGCTGCTCACCCGAACGGAAAGCGGCGATGCCCGACGACAGCGCCTCTTCGTAGGTGCCGCGCGAGATCGGCGTCAGGTTACATGCGTCCTGCGCTTCGTTGAACTGCTGCGAAATCTCGTTGATCACTTCGCCGTTGCGGCCGCCCATGCCGTGCCACCACGTGATGTCGGTGGCAGCGAGTGCGGTCGAGGCGGTCAGTGCGAAAGTCACTGTCCCTGCTGCAAGCTTGATCATTGTGTCCCTCATTGGTCAGGCGTTGTCTGACCGCAGCCCCTAAGCCGGGACTGTGACACTTCGCATTACGTTGCGTGACGTTTTGATTTCGCCTGCGTGACGTTTCGATGACGTCCGGCCCCTTTGCCCCTGCCCTAGACGCAAAAGCAAACGCGCCGGGCAATGCCGGCGCGTTGCTCTGCTCGAGGTCTTGCGGGGGCTTCAGAAAAGCCCGGCCTCCTTGGCCAGCATGGCGGCCTGCGTGCGGTTCGAGGCGCCGATCTTGCGATAGAGCGTTTTCACGTGCAGCTTCACGGTCGGCTCGCGGATATCGAGATCGCGGGCGATCTCCTTGTTGGATTTGCCCTGCGTCAGCCCTTCGAGCACTTCAAGCTCGCGCGGGGACAGGCGCTCGGCCATCGGGTGGCTCGGCGCGGCCTCTTCCTGACGCATGAAGTCGAGCGGCGCATATTGCTCGCCCATCGCCATGAAGCGCACGGCGTTGACAAGCGACTTGGCAGAGAGGGTCTTGGGCAGGAACCCGGCGGCACCGGCTTCGAGCACCTGTTCGGCGACATCGCGGCTTGCGGTTCCCGAGATGATCGCCACGCGGTGCGTACCTTCAAGCGCGCGCATCTTGTGGAACCCGTCGAGTGCGTTCATCCCCGGCATCGAGTAGTCGAGCAGCACGAGATCAAACTGCTCGCCCGCCTTCACCAGCGCCTCTGCCTCGGAATAACTGGCCACGCAGACCGTCTCGAACGTGCCTTCGCCTTCAAGAAAGATCTGCAGCGTATCGCGCAGCAGGTCATGGTCGTCGGCGATCAAAACCCGCAGCATATTGGCCGGTCTGGTTAAACTTTGAGCCACCTGCCGAGCCATCATGTCCCGTCTCCCCGAAATCCTCCGACGAATCGCCGGTCATCGTTCTCTAAACAAATAGCAAATCTGTCGCCTGATTACGGTTAAATTAAGGACAAAAGGCGGCGTGTGACCTTCCTGCCATGCTAAACCTTGACGTGTTTTCGGCAAAATTCCGCTAACGTGTTGTATCAAGAGCCCATTGTCGCTCACCCCTGTCCGAAGGCTCCGTTACGGCATGGGCTGCCCCAAATAAAAAAGCGAGCTATGGCCGCGATCAGAGCTCCCTACCCGGACGGATAGGGAACCCTCCCATTGCCCCGATACCGCTTCGCTGCCGCGTATGACAGTATTCGACAACGCACCAAGGAGTCGCCCCATGTCTCTTCTTTCGCCCCTGCGCGCCGTGATTGCACTTGCCATCCTCGCCACGCCTGTGGTCGCGGAAGATCTGCCTGAACCCACGGGCGACCCGCTGCTGGTTGTCAGCGGCGCGATCACCAACACCAATGTTGGCGATACGGCGAGCTTTGATTTCGAGATGCTCGAAAATCTCGAAACGCGCACCTTCACCACCAAGACGATCTGGACCGACGGCGATCAGACCTTCACCGGCGTTCAACTCAGCGACCTGATGGAACTGGTGGGTGCCGAGGGCGACGTGATCAAAGCCACCGCGATCAACGACTATGCGGTCGACATCCCGCGTGAGGATTGGGTCGACGACGGGCCTATGGTCGCCTTCCTGAACAACGGCGAGACGATGCCCGTGCGGCAGAAGGGTCCGCTGTGGATCGTCTATCCGTTCGATCAGAACCCCGAGTATCAGACCGAGCAAATCTACTCGCGCGCAATCTGGCAGCTGGACCGCATCATCGTGCTTGACTAGGGCGCGCGGTTCATGCCCTTGGAGGCATGATTAAGTTGACCTTGTCTGAAGACACCTCAACCCAAAGTCGTACAACCCTCGTCCAGACCGGTGGCGCGGTATCCGCCCTCGTGCTCTGTGCCGGGCTCGTGGTTTGGCTGGGGTGGCTCGTCCTGCGAGAGATCGACGATTTCTCGGTCGCCAACTCCGACAACCTGCAGTGGAGCCTCGCGCAGGCGGATGTGGAGTTTCTGCAATTCCGGCTGGCGCTGAAAGAAGCGCAGGACGACCCCGAAGCGCTCGAAGGCGTGCGCCGCCGGTTCGACATCTTCTACAGCCGCATGGTCACCATGAGCAGCGGCCGCGTGTTCCATTCGCTGCGCGAGTCGCTGCAATCCTCGGCGCCGCGCATGCGGGTGCTGGATTTCCTCGAAAACACGGTGCCGCTGATCGACGGACCGGATGAGGGGCTGGAATCCGAACTGCCAGATATGCTCGCCCAGTCCGAGAGTGTCTCGGCTGACGTCCGCGCCTTCTCGCTCGCCGCGCTCTCGGCCTTTGCCGAGGTTTCGGATGCTCGCCGCGAGGGCATCACCGAGCTGATGATCTACATCGCCGCGGTGCTGCTGGCGCTCTTCGTCGGTCTCACGCTGCTGGCCTACGCGATGTTCCGCCTGTTCCGCCTCGCGCAGAAACGGGCTGACGCGCTGCAATTCGCCAGCACCCGGATGAAGACCATCGTGCAGACCTCGCCCAACGCCATTGTCGTGACCGATGAGGTTGGCGTGGTGCGCGAGTTCAACACCGCCGCCGAAACGCTTTTTGGCTACACCCGCGCCGAGGCTGTCGGGCGTCTGGCGCTGGAACTGATGGTGCCGCCCGAGAACCTCGCCCAGCATCAGCTTGGCGCGCTCAGCTTCATCGAAGAGCACCGCCGCCCGCGCCCCGAGGAACAGCATTTCGAGATCACGCTGCAGACCCGCGACGCGACGCTCTTCCCGGCAGAGATCTCGGCCGACCGCGCCGATGCGGAGAACGCTCTCTACGTCTTCTACATCCGCGACATCTCGAACTGGAAAGAAGCCGAAGAGCAGCTGACCGACGCGCGCGACCGGGCGCTGGCGGGCGAACGGACGAAATCGGAATTCCTCGCGGTGATGAGCCACGAGATGCGCACGCCGCTGAACGGGCTTTTGGGCGCCATGCAGCTGATGCGCGACCACAGCCTTTCGGTGCGGCAGACCGACCTGCTGGACCGGATGCAAAGCTCGGGCCGCCTGCTGCTGGAACTGGTCAACGATGTGCTCGATCTGGCCAAGTTCGAGGCGGGCAAGATGAAGGCCGACGAAGCGCCCTTCTCGATCAACCGGCTGCTCAGTGGCCTCGTCGAGACGGCGCAGCCGCTGGCACAGACCTATGGCAACGAACTCAACTGGCGCTGGTGCGGCCCCGAGGGCGATGGCGCCATCGGCGATGCCCGCCGCCTGCGTCAGGTTCTGCTCAACCTCGTCGGCAACGCGCTGAAATTCACCCGCGACGGCTCGGTCGAGATCGAGGTGGAATATCTCGACGCGGCGAAGACCGAGGTCGAGTTCCGCGTGATCGACAACGGCATCGGCATCGCCGAAAAAGACCTGACCCGCATCTTCCAGGACTTCGAGACGCTGGATTCCTCTTATGCGCGCGAGTCCGGCGGCACCGGCCTTGGCCTTGGCATCGCCCGGCGCTTCATGCGCCTGATGGGCGGCGAGATCGGCGCCGAAAGCGAACCCGGCGAAGGCAGCCTGTTCTGGATCCGCGTGCCGTTGCAGCCCGCGCCCGATTTCGCGGCCACCCCAGAAGAGCCCAGCACTTGCCCCGACAAGCCGCAGCGTCCGCTCGACGTGCTGCTGGTCGAGGACAATGAGATCAACCGCTTCATCGTGCGCGAGATGCTTGAGACCGAGGGCCATACCGTCAGCATCGCCGAGAACGGGCAGACCGGCGTCGATTGCGCAGCCTTGCGCCGGTTCGACGTGATCTTGATGGATATCTCGATGCCGGTCATGGATGGCACCACGGCGACCAGCCGGATCCGGGCCTCGGACGGGGCCTCGGCGGAGGTGCCGATCATCGCGCTCACCGCCCACGCCCTGCCCGAAGAGCGCGCCCGTTTCCACAAGGTCGGGATGAGCGCCTGTCTGACCAAGCCGATCGACCGCCCGCTGCTGCTGCGCACGCTGGCCGAGGTGACCGCCGCCAATTGCACCCCGAGCACGCCCTGCAGCGCCGAAGAGGCCGAGGCGCCCGAAGCCGAGGCGCCAGCCCCTCTGCAGGTGCCGACCCCGGTGGCCGCAGTGCCGCAGCGTGCCGAGGGCCTGCTGGACGAAGAACGGCTTGATGCCTTCCTGACGGAAATCCCGCGCGCCGCCGCCGGCAAACTGCTGGAGCGTTTCTTCACCGAGATGGACCAGAACATCGAAGCGCTGGCCGAGACCGCACCGGACGATCCCGATCTTGCTCCGGTCGCGCACCAATGCGCCGGGTCCTGCGGGCCGTTCGGTGTCGAGGCGCTGCGCTTGGCGCTTGGCCGGGTGGAGACGCAGGTCAAGCTCGGAGAGCAGCCCGCCCCCGAGGAACTGGCCGCTCTGCGCGCGCTCTGGCGCGACAGCCGCGCGGCGCTGGAGGCACGTCTCGAAGCTGCCTGACACCCGCCTGAAACCCGCCGGAGCCCCGGCATGACACAGCAAATGCGGCAGCCGTTTGGCTGCCGCATTTCTTTTTGCCTCAATTGCTTAGCGGGCCCGTCCCGACTCACCAAAGGGCGTTTTCCGCGGATCCGGTGAGTCGTTGGCCGCGCATCCTACCCGGACGGATAGGGCTCTCACCGCTTGCCCCATTTCCCTCCCCTCCGGCGCGAAAGACAGCGGCGGGCATGTCCAGTTAGAAAAGGTCACGGGCCGCATGTTGCTGCCCATTCTGTTTATCGGTTTTCACCCTGGTCCTGCCCCGCAGAGAAGGATGCCTGAAGATGCCCCGCTTTTCCGTCGTCATTCCCTGCTTCAACGCCGAAGACACCATCGGCGACACGCTCGACAGCCTGCTGGCGCAAACCGAGGGCGACTGGGAAGCGCTGATCATCGACGACGGCTCGACCGACGACACCCGACTGATCGTCGCCTCCATGGCGGGCATCGACCTGCGCTTCCGCCTGATGAAGAACAGCGGCGTCGGCCCCAGCACGGCGCGCAACATGGCGCTGGCCGAGGCCGATGGCGAAATCATCGCCTTCCTTGATGCCGACGACACCTGGCACCCTGAGAAGCTCGAACGCCTCGATGCCGTCTTCGACGATGAAGAGGTGGACGCCTGCTTTGCCCGCGTGGCGATGTATCAGGGCAAGAAGCGTTTTGGCCTTTCGCCCGAACCCGAGGCCAAGCTGACCGTCGATGCGCTGCTGAGCAACGATCCGGTCTGCACCATGTCCAACGTGGCGATCCGCCTCGAAAGCTTCCTATCCAGCGGCGGTTTCAACACCGAGATGGTTCACAACGCCGATCTTGAGTGGATGATCCGGCTCGTGGGTGACGGCGCGAACGTCATCGGCCTCGACGAGGTGCTGGTGAACTACCTCTCCTCGGCCAACGGTCTGTCCACCGATCTCGAAGGCATGGCGGCCGGCCGCGCGCTCGCGCTGACCAGCGCCGCACGCTACGGCGTCCTCAGCGATGCGCGCGCCGAGGCGGGCTACATGCGCACGCTCGCTGGCCGCGCGCTGCGCCTTGGCGCACCCGGCCTGCAAACCCTACGCCTTGGTCTTTACTGCTGCGCCGCTTGCCCCTCGGGCTGGTTCTCGAACCCATTCTCCGGCGTGCGCGTGCTGACGGGCGCCCTGCTCGCCTCCGTGCTGCCGCGCTCGCTGCGCTGCGCCCTGCTCTCGCGCTGAGACCGGAGCCGCCCTGATGCCCTGCGCCTCGATCATCGTTCCGGCCCATAACGCCGCAGACCGGCTGGAGCCCACGCTCCGCAGCCTCTGCGCGCAGAGCCGACCCGATCTCGAGATCATCGTCGTTGATGACGGCTCCACCGACGGCACCGCGGAACTGGCGGAGTCGCTGGGTGATCTGCGCATCCGCGTGCTGCGCCAGCGCACCCGCGGCGTCTCTGGCGCGCGCAACAGCGGCATCGCCGCCGCGCGTGGCAGCTACATCGGTTTTTGCGATGCGGGCGATCTGTGGAGCCCGACCAAACTGGCCGAACATGTGCTGCAGTTCGAGACCCGGCCAACTGTCGGGCTGAGCTACGCGGGCTATGAACTGCTGGACGCGCAAGGCACCCCGACAGGCATGAAGATCACCCCGCCGCTGCGCGGCACCGGCGCTGCGCGGGTGTTCCGGCGCAACCCGGTGGGCAATGGTTCGACCGCCATGTTCCGCCGCACTGCGCTGCGCGGGCTCGCCTTCCGTCCGCCGCAGGAGACCGAGCGCGATTGGTTCTTCGACGAGACCTTCCGCCAATGCGAGACCATCGAGTGCTGGCTGCGTTTCGCGCTCACCACCGATTGGGAGATCGCGGGCGTTCCGGGTGTGCTGAGCCGCTGCCGCGCCCCGGCCAATGCAAGCGCCGCCCGCACCGACAAGCATCTGGCCGCATGGGAGCGGATGGTCGGAAAGCTTGCGGCGCTCGACCGGCATTTCTTTGGTCGGCATTTCCGCGCTGCCCGCGCCTACCAATACCGCGACCTTGGGCGGCTTGCGCTGGTGAACCGCGACAGGAGCATGGCCGCCGCCCTGCTGCGCAGCGCACTTGCCACCTCGCCCAGCCCGCTTCTAGAAGAGCCGCGCGCCACGTTGTCGAGTTGCCTTGGAAGCCTGCGGCTCGCGCTGACAGGCTCTTCCGCCCGCCCCGATACATCGCCGCAGACCCGCGGCAGATCCGCCTGACCCACCCGCGCCTGGAGACTTGCCAATGCTTCGCATAGCCCATCTTCACGACGACCGCGCGAGCTACGGTCTTGCCCGCTATCTGGCGTTCCTGCAGAGCGATGCCGGGCTCGGTGCGCTGGCCGAGCACCGCCTTGTGCCGGTGTCGCGCTTTGCCGCCGGGGCCGCGCGTGTCGAGGCCGATGTCATCGTCTCCCATCTGCCGCTGTCGTGGCATAGCCTGCCGGGCCTGATGGCGCTGCGCGCGCGCCACCCCGGCACCACTTTGGTGCATGTGGAGCACAACCACTGCGAAGGCCTGCTGGCCGCCAGCACCCGCCGCCGCGGCCGCCTTCGGACCTCGCTGCGCAGCGGGCTCGCGCTTTTCGATCATGTGGTCGCCGTCAGCCAAGCGCAGGCGCGCTGGATGCGCCGCCACGCGCTGGTTCCGACGGGGCAGCTTTCGGTGATCCCGCCGAGCAGCGATCTGTCGGCTCTGGCCACCCTGCCCGGTCCGGTCGGCCCGGTGCGCCGGATCGCGGCGGTCGGCACGCTGCACCGCCAAAAGGGCTATGACATCCTGATCCAAGCCTTCGCTGCGGTCACCGCGCCCGAGGCACGGCTCGATATCTTTGGGGACGGGCCGCAGCGCGCCGAGTTGCGCACCATGGCCCGGCACGATCCCCGCGTAACCCTGCACGGCGAGGTCCCGGCGCAGGCGGCGCTGCGCCTTGCCGATGCGATTGCAATCCCTTCGCGCTGGGAGCCCTTCGGTCTGGTCGCACAGGAAGCGCAGGTCGCCGGGCGCAAGGTTCTGATGTCGGGCCGCGACGGGCTCTCCGAGCAGATGGGCCCCGGCACCGTGGCCATCGCCGATCTTTCGATCGGCGCGTGGAGCCGCGCGCTGAGCGACGTGCTCGCCGCACCCGCAGAAGCGCCGCGCCTGCCCGCCGAACTGCCGCATGAAGCCACGCTTCAGGGCTGGCGGGCCCTGCTCGAGCGGGTCGCGCTGCGCCAGCGCGGCAAAGCGACCGGCTTCGCCACAATCTGAGCCACGCGGTCGCGGCTCGGCACGCGCGCCATCGTCAGCCCGCAGCGGCGGCGCAGATCTGCTGCTGCTGGCGTCCTTGCATCAGCAACCAGTCCCGCAGCGCCCGCCCCATGGGTTTTTCCAGCGACGCCCGGTCCCACGCCAGCCCGTAAGGCACCGCAAGCGGCATGCGCAGATCGAAGGGCACGACGAGCCTGCCGCTGGCCAGTTCCTCGCCGATCATCGCCAGCTGTCCCAGCACAAAGCCCCGCCCCGACACCGCCGCGTCGATCGCGCTCGACGACAGCGCGAAGGTCAGCGCGGGCTTGGCCGAACTGGGCGGCGGCGGCAGGCCGCAATGGGCGGCCCATTGCTCCCAGTCCGGCACCTGATGCGCGGCGAAACTGTCTGTCCAGACGATCTCGAGCAGCGGAAACTCGAATATCTCTTCGGGCCGCTGCAGGTGACGCCCGCCCAGCAGCGCGGGCGCGCAAGCCGGAACGATGCGATCGGTGAACAGCTCGGTGTAATGCTCATGCGGCGGACGGTCTTCAAAGAACAGCCGGAAATCGACGTTGTCATGGTGCAGATCCGGCTCGATCTCGGTGCCCATAAGGCGCACCGGCGCACCGGGATTTTCGGCGGTCCACTCGAACAGCCGCGGCCCCAGCCATTTGTTCGTCACGGTGGTGAGCGAGCTGATCACGAAGCCATGGCGATTGCGCGCCCGCGCCAGTGCCGCCCCCGCGTGGTTGAGTTGGGCAAAGCCCTTGCTCAGTTCGGCGTGATAGACCCGGCCCCAACTGGTAAGCTCCAGCTGTCGGCCACGCCGCTCTAGCAGCACGAGGCCCAGATGCTCTTCGAGCCGGTGCACCTGTTGGCTGACCGCGCCCGAAGACACCCCAAGCTCCTGCGCCGCGCGGCGCACAGAGCCGCAGCGACCCACCGCTTCAAAGGCCTGCATGGCACGGAGATTTGGCAGCGGTGGCATCACGGTCCTTTCGAGTGGCGCCGCGAGTGAACCACGCGCCCCCGGCATTGCCAAGCAGCGCCCGCGCGCGCCCGGCCCGGATCAGAGCAGGAAGTCGTCCTCTTCGAGGTCTTCGTCCGAGGCGATGGCCAGCGTCTGCGTCTCGCCGTCGATGTCAAAGCTGAGGCTGGCGTTGCCATCTACCTGCGTGAGCGCGGCCATCAGCGCCTCTCCGTCTTCCCAAGCGCCGATCTCCGACAGATCGATCTGATCGCCCTGCGTAAAATCGGTGATGGTGACATTGCCCGCCACGGCCCCAAGCCCGAACACATCCGCCCCGTCGCCGCCGGTCAGCGTGTCGTCTCCGCCCCCACCGATCAGCGTGTCGGCACCGTCACCGCCTTCGAGAAGCTCATCCTCCTCGGTGCCGGTGAGCTGCAGATGTGCCTCACCCTCCGCGTCGAGCGTCCAGACGCTGCCCGGCTGGGTCACGCTGACATCGGCGATCTCGCCCTGCAGCGCGCTGTCGCCGGTCCCGCCGAGCAGGTTGCTCAGCCGGTCGCTATCGAGCGGCACGACGCCGTCACCCTCGGCGATCTGTTCGCCGTCCTTTTCGACATACATGAAGCCGCTCTCGTCGACCCCGACGCTCCAACTGGCGGTCTCACCCTCGGTGATCGCGTCCTCGGCGACGACGTAATGCGTGCTGCCGCCCTGCGTGACCGAAAAGACCACCGCATTGCTCGGGCCAAGCTGGCCGAAGGCGATGCGATCTTCGCCCGCATCGCCAAACTCAAAGACCTGCTGGCCGCTGGCATCGGTGATGTCGTCAAAGCGCAGCGTGGCCGAAAATTCGAAAGCGCCGTCGATCTGCGGCAGGTTGCCATCGGACTCAGCAGGCTCCGCATCCGTCTCGTCGCCGGTCTCGGTGGCGGCACCGTCCTCGCTCTCGTCGGGCGTGGTCTCGGTGGTCCCAGCCTCGGGGTTCCACACGGCGCTGCCCTGCGTGATCGAAACGCCGCTCATCTCGCCCTGCAGCGTGCTGTCGCCCGTCCCGCCGAGCAAGTTGCTGAGCCGGTCACTATCCACCGGCACCACGCCGTCGCCTTCGGCGATCTGCACGCCGTCCTTCTCGATATACATGAAGCCGCTGTCGTCGACGCCGACGGTCCACTCGGCAGTCTCGCCTTCGGTGATCGCATCTTCGGCCACGATAAGCGCCGTTACGCCATCCTGCACGATCTCGAAGAGCACCGCGCTGCTCGGACCAAGCTGGCCAAAGGTGATCCGGTCCTCGCCCTCGCCGCCGAATTCGAACACGCGCTGGTCGCGGGCATCGGTGATATCATCAAAGCGGATCGTCGCCTCGAACTCGAAAGCGCCGTCGATCTGGGGAATGGTGCCTGCGTCACTTTCCGAAGAGCCGTCGTCCGTGCCGCCCGATGTATCGCTGGCGCCGGTATCGGTGCCGGTTTCGGTCCCGGTCTCGGTGTCGCCGCCCGTTCCGGTATCGGTGCCCGTATCAGTGCCCGTATCAGTGCCTGTATCCGCGCCCGTCCCGGTCTCCGTACCTGTGTCTCCTCCGGTGTCCGTCTCCGAGGCATCGTCGTCCAAGGTCCAGACGTCGCTGCCCTGAGCGATAGAGACATCCGCAATCTCGCCGATTAACGCGCTGTCGCCCGTGCCACCAAGCTGGTTCACCGACCGCTCGGTATCGGAGGGCACCACGCCATCGCCCTCGGCAACCTGCACGCCATCCTTATCGACATACATGAACCCGGTCTCGTCGACGCCAACGGTCCAGGTCGCGGTCTCGCCCTCGGTGATCGCGTCTTCGGCCACCACCATCCATGTGGCACCATCCTGCACGAGTTCAAAGATCACCGCACTGCTGGGACCAAGCTGGCCAAAGGTGATCCGGTCCTCGCCGCTGCTGCCGAATTCAAAGACCTTCTGCCCCGACGCGCCCGACAGGTCGTCAAAACGGATGGTCGCCTCGAATTCGAAGGCACCGTCGATCTGCGGCAGGTCGGCAGAGCTGGTGTCACCGCCGGTGTCACTGCTGCCGGAATCCGTGCCCCCCGTATCCGTACCCCCGGTATCGGTGCCGCCTGTATCCGTACCTGTGTCCGTGCCTCCGGTGTCCGTTTCCCCGGTGTCGGAACCGGTATCCCCCGTCTCCTCAGAAGCCTCCGCCGCAGGGATCCCCAGCGCCTCAAGCTGCGCGGCCGATGCGACCTGCGACGCCAGTACCCCGACAAGCGTCAGCGACACCCCGCCCGGAAAGCCCAGAACCGCATCACCCGTGCCATCGCCGACGGTGTCGCTGACCGTGACGTCGGCCGTGTCGACCGGCGCGCCATCGTCATCCGTCAGCCCCGAGACATCGAGAAGATCGTTCCCGGCGTAGCTGCCGTCGCCCAGATCGGTCGGTGCCAAGAAGCCCGTCACCGCATCGAGACCGCCGCCATCGGCCAGCACCAGCGTGTCGACGCCGGAGCCCAGCACAATCGTCGCGACCTCGTCGTAGACCAGCGTCGAGGTGCCATCGGTGAGGCTGCCGATCTCCGGCGTCACATTGGTCAGGTCGATGCGCAGCGCGTCGGTGACAGCCGACAGATCGAGCGTGTCGCCGACAACCTCGTCGACGCCTTCGGCATCCACGGTGTCATTGCCGAAGTCATTTTCGATATGGAACGTGTCGTCGCCCCAGCCACCCCAATAGGAATCGTCGCCGGTGCCACCCCAAAATTCGTCATTGGCGTAGGAGCCGCGCATCCAGTCGTTGCCCGCCCCGCCGATCAGCGTGTCGTCGCCCTCGTTGCCCTCAAGCGTGTCATCGCCATCGCCGCCGCTGACGTAGTCATCGCCATATTGCCCGTAGAGCGAGTCGCTGCCCGCGCCGCCCTCCAACGAATCGTCGCCTTCGTTGCCGGTGATGGAATCGTCGCCGTCACCGCCGGTGACCGTGTCCGCGCCCTCTCCGGCATAGACCGTATCGTCACCATCGCCGCCGGTGATCACGTCATCTCCCGCGTAGCCGAGCATACTGTCGCTGCCCGCGCCACCGTCCAGCGTGTCATCACCCGCGCCGCCACCAAGCGTGTCGTCGCCGCCGCTGCCATCCACGACCGAGAAAAAGCTCCACTCCGTGGTTCCGCCCAGTTGCGCATCGAAGGCGGCAGGCGCGGTCGCATCGCCGACCATGAAACTGGCGCCGCCGTAGTTGAGGAAGAGAACGAGGTTGGCTTGATCGAACTCGATCCCGAAGTCCGCAGGCAATGCAGAGAGATCGAGCGTGTGCCCGCCAGACTCTTCGGAGACCGCCGCCCAGAAAGCGGGATCATTCCAGTTGTCGAGCGTCACCGCGTAGGTCGTCATAACCGCATACCCTTCACCGGACCACGCCCGTCGGCACGGCCAAAACCACCCGACCGGTTCTGCGCCGGGAATCGAGTCTCGTTAGGGAGAGTTTGCGGCAACTTTTGGGCATCACCCAGAGCCACCATTTCGCACAGAGAAACAGCCCAATCAGGGGCCGCCGAAAAGCGCCCTCACAGAGACAATCGGGCACAATTTCTCGTTATCCGCCGCTTTCAGGCAGGGGAAACGGCCAAACTTGGGCGAAGGCTCAGACCGTGCCCTTGCTGCGGTCGAGCATGTTGCGCAGATCCTCGGCCTCGTGCCGCGCCTCGCGCAGACCTTCCATCGCCGCCGAAAGCTCGGCTTCGGTCTGGGCCAGCTGATTGGTCAGTTCCGCCTCGCGCTGCTGCAGATAGGTGATGGCCTGATCGCGGGTCTCTTCGGCCTCATGCAGTTCCTTGCTCATCTTCTCGAGCTGATCCACATCGGCCTGCGCCACCCGCTTGAAGCGATGCACCAGCCAGTTGGCGAACCAGCCCATGCAGAATGCCACGAAGAGAATGATTGCCGTGGCAATCACGAATTCCGTCCGGTTCATTCCTCTGCCCCTTCCTGCGGTTCCTGACCGTCTTGCCCTGCCTCGTCCGGCGCCGCCTCTTGCTGAGCGGCGTCCTGATCCTGCGTTTCGTCGTCCTGCGCCTGCTCTGCGCCTTCGGCCGCTGCCTCCGTCTCCGCCTCGGTGCCCTCCTGCTCGATCTGCTCGAGCGCGGTGGCCTCTTCTTCGGTCGGTTCGGGGGGGATCAGCTTGAATTCGATCCGGCGGTTCGCCTCGCGGCCTTCTTCTGTACTGTTATCCGCAATTGGCATGGTTTCACCATAGCCTTTGACGCGATAGCTCGAGGTAAGCACGCGGCGGTTGCGCAGCGCGTCGAGCACCGATTGCGCGCGGTCGCGGCTCAGCGCCTCGTTCATCGACTCGCGGCCCTGACTGTCGGTGTGCCCCTGAATCTCGAGCGGGATGTCGCCGCAGATCTTCAGCAGTTCGGCCAGTTCATCCATGATGTCCTTGGCCGACGAGTCGAGGTTCGCCGAGCCCGGCTCGAAGCTGATCTTGCGGTCGCCGATGATCTCGACGATCTGCGCCTCGCATTCTTCGGGCGCGGGGATCGCCAGTTGCGGGTCGAGCTTTTCGAGATAGGTCACGTCAATCTCGAACTCGCCGCCATCGCCCAGCTTTTCGGCCAAAAGGCCCGAGATCTCGGCGTTGGCGTCGGGGTTGCCGGTGTTGCCGGAGATGCGCACGAGGTCGGGCGTGATGCGCAGCGAACCATTGCTCAGCTCGCCCATGGCCTCGAGCCCGGCCAGAACGCGGGTCGCCCAGCCGTTCGGCAGCCCCTCTGCCACACGCGCGGCGGTATACACCTTGTCCGAGCCAAAGAGCGCCTTGGCCAGACTGTCCGCCGTCTCGCGCGAGAGATCAGAATTGATCCGGCCACGCAGCTGAACGGCCCCCTGCGGAGAGAGCGTGGCGGTGAACTCCGGCGGCCCCTGATCGCCCGCTTCGGGCGTTTCGGGCAGCGTCGCATGCAGCGCGAAGACCTGCGGGAGGCCATTGTCGAGCTCGCCAACGACCTTGTCGAAAAGCTGCTGCTCGGTGCCCTCGGGAGCGACCAGCGCGACATCGGCGTTGGAGAAGGTGACGGAACCGCCGCCCAGTTCGGCCAGCGCGCGAATGCTCATGGCGGAGGCGTCACCCCAGCGGCGCGACGGTACTCCAAGGCCCATGCGGCAATGCGCGTCGCCCTCAAAGCCCGCGATCTTGGCCGCCTCGAGAATCTTCGTGCGCGCCTCTTCGGTGTCGACCGAGCAGGCGTCGAAGCGGATGCCATCGCTGTCCATCACGAAGCGCAGCGTGAACGGGGTGATCACCGGGCGCGGCGCCGAGAGATCGAGGCTGAGATCGACGCCATCGGGCACACGGCGGCGCAGGTCGCGCTCGATCTCGCGCTTGGCGGCCTCGCTGTCGGCCATCGCCTTGATGTGGACCCGGCCCGCCGAGACGGAAATCTTCGAGCGCGGCAATTCCTCCAGCACGCGGCCGGCGAAATCCACGGCGCGGCGCCAGCCCTCGGGCGGCGGGAAATCGGCATCCTCGAGCAGGTCCGAGACCTGCTGCGGCCCGCTCACCATGCCCGACATCACTTCCAGAAGACGCTCGCGGTCGGTCTCTGCCGGGACCAGCCCGATCACCGAGATGCCGGCATCATTGCGCAGAATCTCCATCGAAAAGCGCGGCGCCTCGATCGCCTCGGCATCGGCCACCAGCATCTGGTCGATCACCCGCGCCGAATCCACAACCGAGCCAGCCACGGTCATCGCGCGGAATCGTGCCGCCTCGTCGGGCGCGGTGCCGATGAGAAAGACCTGCAAGCCGTTCACATCCACCTCGGCCCAGTCCTGCCCATCCCGGCTGAGCGCATTGGCGACATCCTGCCGCGAGGCAGTCTCGATCATTTCCATCGAGAAGAAGGCGGTTCCGACGCAGAGCGCCGCAGCGGCAACAAATGCGGTCGTCGGAATGAGATAGCCGGAAAGGCGCATCAAAGCGTCCCTTTCTTGATCATTTTTTTCAACTCTGATACGCCCCGCTCCCGGTCGGCGCAATCACGCCAAGAGAGCGACGGCGAAAAACAGCACGGGCAGCAGGCCGGCGTCGCGATTGGCCCGGAACAGCCTTAGCAGCACGTCGTTGTCGTTCACGTCGAGTTTGCGCATCTGCCAAAGCATGTGCCAGCCAAAGGTCCAGGGCCCGGCGATCAGCAGCACCAGCTGCCCGATCTCGCCATGCGGCGCGGCCAGCACCACGGCAACCCCCATCAGCGCGACCGAGATCACCATGAACCACGCCAGCATCTTCGGCGTGCGCTCGTCTCCAAAGAGGCGCGCGGTGGATTTGACCCCGATCAGCGCGTCGTCTTCCTTGTCCTGATGGGCATAGATCGTGTCGTAGAACAGCGTCCACGCCATACCCGCGAAATAGAGCGCCACCGCGGGCCAGCCGAGGCTGCCGCTATGCGCGGTCCATGCCAGCAGCGCGCCCCAGTTGAAGGCGATGCCAAGAAACACCTGCGGCCACCACGTAAAGCGCTTGGCAAAAGGATAGATCGCCACCGGCCCGAGCGAGAGCACCCCGAGCAGGATCGCCATCGGCGGGAAGGTCAGCAGAATGGCAAAAGAGATCAGGCATTGGATCACCGCCCATGCCAGCGCCTGTTTGGCGGTGACCTGCCCCGAGGGGATGGGGCGCGAGGCGGTGCGCGCGACGCTGCCGTCGATATGTCGGTCGGTGATGTCGTTCCATGTGCAGCCCGCGCCGCGCATCAGCACCGCGCCGATGCCGCAGCCCGCAAAGATCCACAGATCGAACCACGAGGCGTTGCCATCGGCGACCATCGACAGCAGCAGCCCCCACCAGCAGGGCAGCAGCAGCAACCATGTGCCGATGGGCCGGTCAGCGCGCGACAGGCGCAGATAGGGCCGGGTCCACGCCGGGGCGCGGTGGTCCACCCAATTGCCGCGTACCGCGTCGGACACTTGTCCTGAGGGATCTGGCGCTGCGCCGGGATGGGTCATATGGTCCGCCTCATGAATGCAAAGGTTCGTCTGTATGTAGATCACCCGCTGGGCGCGGGACAACCGGTCGCTCTCGAGCGGGAGCAGGCCCATTATCTCTTTTCCGTGATGCGGCTGCCGCAGGGCGCTTCCGTGGCGCTGTTCAACGGGCGCGATGGCGCATGGCTCGCCGAGGTTTCCGAGACCGGAAAACGCGGCGGCACGCTGGTTTGCGCCGAGCAGATCCAGCCGCAGGGCACGCCGCCCGACCTCTGGCTGCTGTTCGCGCCGATCAAGAAAGCGCGCACCGATTTCATCGTCGAAAAGGCGGTGGAACTGGGCGTGCGGCGTATCGTGCCGGTGCAGACCGCCTTCACCAACTCCGAAAGGATTCGCCAAGACCGGCTGCAGGCCCATGCGGTGGAGGCCGCCGAGCAATGCGGCGCCACCTTCGTGCCAGAGGTCGCCGAGTTGCAGAAGCTCGGGCCGCTGCTGGCCGAGTGGGACGACCGGCGGCTGCTGTTCTGCGACGAGGCCGCGGTGGGCGCGGGCACCGATTACGCCGCCGCGCTGTCCGGCGCCTCTGGGCCTTGGGCGGTGCTGATCGGCCCCGAGGGCGGCTTTTCCGAGCCTGAACGCAAAAAGCTGCATGGTATGGAACAGGCGACATCGATCGCGCTTGGCCCGCGCATCCTGCGCGCCGACACGGCGGCGGTGGCGGCGCTGACGCTCTGGCAGGCGCATTGCGGGGACTGGCGATGACCCGTCCCGCCCGACTGCCGAGGAGCCCCGCCGCATGAGCTTCCTGCGTCCCGAAGCCAAGGCCGGACTGATGCGCTGGCGCGAGGTTCTGGCCGGTCTCGGCGTGCTGGCGCTCGGCGCTTATTGGGCGCTGTTTCCGGGCGGGCTGCTGATGTGGATCGGCTGGGTGGTCATCCTGCTCGCCATCGCCCTGATCTTTGCCGGGGTGCAGCGCGCGCGCTTTCGCACCGGCACCGGCGGGCCGGGCATGGTGCAGGTGATCGAGGGGCGGATCAGCTATTTCGGCCCGCTGACCGGCGGCTTTGCCGATCTCGACAGTCTGACCGCGCTGACCCTCGATCCCCGTGCCCGCCCGCCGCACTGGCTGCTGCGCAGTGAAGACGGCACGACGCTGGCGATTCCGCTGACAGCCGAGGGGGCAGATCAACTTTTTGATGTCTTCGCGCGGCTGCCGGGCCTGCAGACAGAGCGGATGCTTCAGAAAATGCAGGAGCGCGGGTCTGCGCCGGTGACCATCTGGCAGCGCGCCAGCGCACAAAAACCCGCCCTCCGTCTGCATTGACAAGGGCTTCGCTTGCCCCCATCCCTGACCCTCGAGACCAAAGGCCAAGCAAGATCGGAGCCCAGACATGTCCATTCCCCAGTCCGGCGGCGGGCCGATCGAACACCATGCGCAGCTTGGCGAGTACCTCGAGGCGGGCATCAAGCCCAAAGAGGACTGGCGCATCGGCACCGAGCACGAGAAGTTCGGCTATCTGACCGACACCCACGCCCCGCTGCCCTATGAGGGCGAGCGCTCGATCCGTGCGGTGCTGGAAGGGCTGCGCGACCGGCACGGCTGGGCCGAGGTGAACGAGGGCGGCAATCTCATCGGCCTGACCAAGGACGGCGCCAACGTCTCGCTCGAACCGGGCGGCGCGCTGGAACTGTCGGGCGCCCCGCTCGAGACCATCCACCAGACCTGCGACGAGGTGAACGAGCACCTGCGCGAGGTGAAGGGCATCGCCGACGAGATCGGCGTGGGCTTCATCGGCCTTGGCGCCGCGCCCGAATGGAAGCACGAGGAAATGCCCCTCATGCCCAAGGGCCGCTACAAGCTGATGGATGCCTATATGGGCAAGGTCGGCACCACCGGCACGACCATGATGCGGCGCACCTGCACGGTGCAGGTGAACCTCGACTTCGGCTCCGAACTGGACATGATCAAGAAGATGCGCGTCGCGCTGGCTTTGCAGCCCGTTGCCACCGCGCTCTTTGCCAACTCGCCCTTCCTCGAAGGCAAGCCCAACGGCATGAAGAGCTATCGCTCTTATGTCTGGCAAAACCTCGACGACGCACGCACCGGCATGCTGCCCTTCGTCTTCGACGAGAGCTTCGGCTTTGAAAGCTACGTGGAATACGCGCTCGATGTGCCGATGTATTTCGTCTACCGCGATGGCAAATACATCGACGCGCTTGGCCAGTCCTTCCGCGACTTCATGACAGGCCGCCTGCCCGCCTTGCCGGGCGAAAAGCCGACGCTCTCGGATTGGGCCGACCATCTGACGACGCTCTTCCCCGAGGCGCGGATGAAGAAATTCATCGAGATGCGCGGCGCCGATGGCGGCCCGTGGCGCCGTCTCTGCGCCCTGCCCGCCTTCTGGGTCGGGCTGACCTACGATCAGGGCGCGCTGGATGCCGCTTGGGATCTGGTGAAGGGCTGGGACGCCGAAACACGCCAAGCCCTGCGCGTCGCGGCTGGTGAGGACGCCCTGCAGGCCGAAGTGAACGGTATCCGCATGCATGATCTCGCCCGCGAGGTGCTGAAGATCGCAGAAGCTGGCCTTGTCGCACGCGCGCGTCCCGGCGCGGGTGGCCTGCTGCCGGACGAGACGCATTTCCTCAACGCGCTGAAGGAAAGCGTCGAAAGCGGCACGGTTCAGGCGGATGAGATGCTTGATCTCTACCACGGCGAATGGGGCGGTGATCTGTCGAAGATCTACGGCGCCTACAGCTACTGAGACTGGCATGGCGGGCTGCTGAGCGGCCCGCCCATCACCGCCGCACCCGACGGTTCCTGCTGCCAAGAGGCTCTCACAAATGTGGGGAAGTGCCGCTGGTAGTTCCTCGGCGCCACGCACTGGGTGGGGGCTGAAACGGCGTGACGCCGAGGGAAGCCATATGCAGCTACATCTTCGGTATCGGCTTGAAATCGGGCGAGACTAAGGTGAGCTTGCGGCCATCCTGCAGCAGACCGGCGCAATCCGCAGCTTTCGGCGGAAGTTCGCCCGAGAAGCTGACGCAACGGCACGAACCCGCCACCGCCGCAAAACGGACTGCGCGAAGCGTTTGGCGGATCAAAACAATTTTTCTGGAGAAGGTCCCCGGCCCCACGCACTGAGCGGGGGCTGATGAGCGCAGGTCCGGGGGAAGCCATATGCAGCTACCAGATCACTCTGCCCCGGCAATTTGTCGCAAATGCGCGCGATAAAAGGCCATACGGAGACCAATCCGCCGATCTGCGCTGAGGTGGCGATGCGCCATGCGGCGTTGCTGACCCCACGCGAGGGGCGTGCGAGGAATGCTCTGTCTGGTCTGAGGGAAGACCTCGGCGTCGCACACTGGGTGGGGGCTGAAAACGGTGCGACGCCGAGCTATGCCGATATCGGCTTGAGGATGACCATAGTCCGGGAGTTTGTCGCAAACCGGGCGCAACTAAGGCGATTTCAAGAACGACAGCACAACTAAAGGTGATTCCCTTCGGTGACGCTACCTTCACCCCTCATCGCAGGGGCATGACGATATCGAGGACATTCTCGCCCCCAAAGCGCCTGTACCGGACCTCTGAGGCAAGCTTGCGGATCAGGTACCAGCCAAATCCCCCTTCCGGCAAATCCCGGTCATGCCCAAGCGGCTTGAGCCTGCCCTCGGGCAAGACCAGCCCGGGCATTGCGCTGCCCCTGTCGCACACCTGCAGCAGGGCCTGCTCCCCCTCTAAACTCACACGCAGCCCGATATCCCCCGCCGTCGCGGGCGCATAGGCATGCTCGACGATGTTGTTCAGCGCTTCGGCCAGCACCAGTTCGATCGCCCCACGTGCCTCTGGCGACACCTGATGTGCGGACAGCATCGCGGCCACCTCCGCCAGCGCCGCGCGCACCTCTGCGGCGCAGGCACCCAAGGTGAGGCTCTGCGACAGTTTCCTTGTGCTTTCGGGCAGGCTGGTCATGTCGCGCCGCCAAATCAGCCTCTAGCTCTCTGGTCCCACCACCTGCGAAGACGCGGCCTCCGCCTCTGCCAGCGTGGGGTAGAGCACGAAGATGGTGTCCATCCGAGTCAGGCGGAAGACCTTGTCGACCATCGGCGATAGCCCGGCCAGATCAAGCCTTTGCCCGGGGGCAAGCTCCTTCATTGCCGCGACGATGGCGCCCAATCCGCTTGAGTCGATGAACTCGACCCCGCCGAGATCAAGGATCACGCGCTTGGCGGCGGGGGTCACGCCGAGGCGCATCGCATCCTTGAACTGGATCGCCACCGCAGCGTCGATCCGCGTGTCCTCGACCCGAACCACCTGCGGATCCGTTCCATGGCTGCTGAGCTTCATGGCATCCTCCGATTATCCGGCTCCGATCATCCGGGCGCGTCCCGAGGGCTCATCCAAGCCCTGCCCCAGCACTTAACCAAGCGCCGCCCGAGGGTGATTGCCGTTGCGACCACAAGTGCCCATATCTTCAGCAAGCTAGACGGCATTCCTTACCATTCGGTATTCAGGATCCGTGTCTTTGGGAGGAGAGAGCATGAAGGACGTAGTGATCACCGGCGCGGCGCGGACCGCCATGGGCGGGTTTCAGGGGGCGCTGTCGGATGTCTCGGCTGCGGAACTCGGCGGCGCTGCGCTGCGGGCGGCGCTGGCCGAAGCGGGCCGGCCCGCGGTGGACGAGCTGCTGATGGGCTGCGTGCTACCTGCGGGACAGGGGCAGGCACCGGCGCGGCAGGCGGGCTTCAAGGCCGGGCTCGGCGAAGAGGTGCCCGCAACCACGCTCAACAAGATGTGTGGCTCTGGCATGAAGGCGGCGATGATGGGCTGGGACCGGCTGGCGCTCGGCCATGCGCAGGTCATGGCCGTGGGCGGCATGGAGAGCATGAGCAACGCGCCCTATCTGCTGCCGCAGATGCGCGGCGGCGCGCGGCTCGGGCATGGCACTTCGGTGGATCACATGTTCCTCGACGGGCTCGAAGACGCCTATGACAAGGGCCGCCTCATGGGCACTTTCGCCGAGGATTGCGCCGAGGCTTTCCAGTTCACCCGCGAGGCGCAGGATCAATACGCGCTGGCCTCGCTGTCAAACGCTCTGGATGCCGAGCGCAGCGGCGCCTTCGACAATGAGATCACCCCGGTGACGATCCACGCCCGCACCGGCGAGGAGGTGATCACCCGCGACGAGCAGCCGGCCCGTGCCCGCCCCGAGAAGATCCCGCACCTGAAACCCGCGTTCCGGCCCGGCGGCACGGTGACCGCGGCCAACTCCAGCTCGATCTCGGATGGGGCCGCCGCCCTTGTGCTGAGCACGCTCGATGTGGCGGCGCAGACCGGCGTCACGCCGCGGGCGCGCATCCTCGGCCATGCCAGCCACGCGCAGGCCCCGAACCTCTTTCCCACCGCGCCGATTCCCGCCGCCCGCAAACTGCTGGAGCGCGTCGGTTGGAAGCTGTCGGACGTCGATCTTTGGGAGGTCAACGAGGCCTTTGCGGTCGTGCCGATGGCCTTCATGCACGAGATGGGTCTGCCGCGCGACGTGGTGAACGTCAACGGCGGCGCCTGCGCGCTCGGACATCCGATCGGTGCCTCTGGCGCGCGGATCATGGTGACGCTGCTCAACGCGCTGGAAACCCGCGGCCTGAAGCGCGGTGTGGCGGCGATCTGCATCGGCGGCGGCGAGGGCACGGCGATTGCCATAGAGCGGCTCTGAGGCGCCCTATAGAGGCTCTGCGGCGGCATGGCGCCCCGCAGGAGCCTTGCAGCGGCGCCCGGCTTTTGCCATGAGCGCCGCATGAGCTCCGATTACAATCCGCCGCAGGGAGAGATCCCGGTCCTTCACGTCGATCACGAGATCCTCGTCGTCGACAAGCCCGCAGGGCTGCTCTCCGTGCCCGGCAAGGGCCCCGAGCTTGCCGACTGCCTGATCGAGCGGCTGAAGGTCGCCTTCCCGCAGGTGCTGCTGGTGCACCGGCTCGATCGCGACACCTCGGGGGTGATGGTCTTTGCCCTCACCCCGCACGCGCAGCGCCACATCGGCCTGCAGTTCGAACACCGCCGCACCAAAAAGACCTATCTGGCGCGGGTCGCCGGGCGGCTCGAGCCCAAGCACGGGCATATCGACCTGCCGCTGATCGTCGATTGGCCGAACCGGCCCAAGCAGATGGTCTGCCACGAGACCGGCAAACCGGCGCAGACCGACTGGCGGGTGATCAAGGCCACCGATGAGGAAACACGCGTGCATCTGCTGCCCCGCACCGGGCGCAGCCACCAGTTGCGGGTGCACATGCTGTCTCAGGGGCATCCGATTCTGGGCGATCCGTTCTATGCGCCGGACACCGCCGATCAGTATCCGCGCATGATGCTGCACGCCGAAGAGCTGCGCCTGCGTCATCCCGACGGCGGCATGGGCCACACGTTCCGCGCACCCGCGCCGTTCTGAGCCGTCCTGCCCTTCCTCTTGGCGGAAATATCCCCGCCGGAGGCGCAGAGGGCCAGACGTCGCAGCCGGGTTACTCCGCCGCCAGACGTTGCTCGCGATGACCGATGGCGGCCACTTCGGCAATCACACCGCGCAACAACCGCCGGAAGGCGTGGAAATCGCCGCTTGGGCGCACCTGCGCCTCGTCCATATAGAGCGCGCGGTCGATCTCGATCTGGATCGCGTGCTGGCGGCGTGAGGGCCGACCGTAATTCATCGTGGTGAACGCCCCAGCGAAGGGCGCATTGCGCGCCACTTCAAGCCCGGCGCGGCGGAACGCCTGTTCCACCAGATCGACCACCTCGGGCGCAGCGGATGCGCCGAATCGATCCCCCAGTACGATTTCCGGCCTGCGTGTCCCCCGGCGCAGCACGCTTTCCACCGCCTCATGCGGCATCGAATGGCAATCGATCAGGATCGACTCGCCAAACGCGCTCTTGGCCGAATCGAGCAACGCCTGCAGGCGCGTGTGGTAGGGCTTCCAGTAGAGCCCGATACGCCGCTCTGCTTCGGCCAGCGGCAGCTTGCCGCAGTAGATCGCCCGCCCGTTTGCCACCACACGTGGCACGACGCCAAGGCCAGAGGCGACTCGCGGGTTATGCCCGGCGCGGCGCACCCCCTCGATCAGCGCGGGATCAAGCTCGTCAGAGGCGCGGTTGAGATCGATGAACGCCCGCGGCGCCCCGGCGCGCAGCAAAGGCGCCCCAAACTGCGGCGCACAATCGAACAGCCGGTCGACGAAGGCATCTTCGGACGAGCGAATCTGCTTCTCGTCCAGAACCGTGCCCCGCAGAAAGCTCCACGGGTAGTCACGCCCAGAGTGCGGCGAGGCGAAAACCACCGCAGAACTATGGGTTTCAGGCAGATCGAGATGATAAGCGACTTTGGGCATCGGGGCTCCTTGCAGGAATAAGATAGCCTGAATCTTATTTCTCCCAAAAGCCCTTGATCCCCCCTCCGACTCCTTTTATAGAGCGCTCCACCGGCGCAGTTCACTGCGGCACTCGAAAGAGGGACGCGGCCAGAACAACAAGAAAAGCGCAGGCCATACGGGCGGTTAGCTCAGCGGTAGAGCACTACGTTGACATCGTAGGGGCCACTGGTTCGATCCCAGTACCGCCCACCATGGAATTCATCGTCTCGAACCACGGTTCGGGGCAAAACGCAACGCCAGGCGCTCGCGCGCCGCGAAAGAGGAGAGACTTAATATGAAAGTCGCTAACTCGCTCCGCTCGCTCAAACAGCGCCATCGCGACTGCCGCGTTGTGCGTCGCAAGGGCCGTGTTTACGTGATCAACAAGACCCAGCGTCGTTTCAAAGCTCGTCAGGGCTGATCGAAACCGCAGGATCTTGATCCGGCTGAGGGCCGCCCATCTCGGGTGGCCTTTTTGCTGTCCAGCGCAAGGGTTTGGTGCAGCACCGCTTTTACCGCAGGCCGCAGCCACGCCATAGAAAAAAGGCCTCGCGCAAACGCGTGGGGCCTTTTGCTGTCTGCCGCGCTGCGCCGCGATGCGTCAGAGCTGCGGCACCTCGAGCTCGGCCTCTGCTTTTCGCACGGCCTGCATGAAGTCCCGAATCAACTCCGGCGATTTTTCGCCCGGCGCGCTTTCCACACCGCTCGAGAGGTCGATCTGCCGCGCTCCGGTCATCCGCACCGCCTGCGCCACATTCTGCGCGGTCAGCCCACCTGCCAGAATCCAAGGCACCGGCCAGCGCCGACCGGCGATAAGCCGCCAATCGAAGGCCAGCCCGTTGCCGCCGGGCAGCGCCCCGCCTTTCGGCGCCTTGGCATCGACGAGCAGCATGTCGGCAACCCGCCCATAGGCTTCGAGCGCGGGCAGGTCTTCCTCTGAGGCCACGCCCACGGCCTTCATCACCGGCAGGCCGAAGCGTTTGCGAATCTCCACCACGCGCTCGACGCTCTCCTTACCGTGCAACTGAAGAATATCGAGCGGCACATTGTCGGTGATCTCTTGCAGCAGAGCATCGTCCGCATCGACCACCAGAGCCACTTTGGCCAGCCCCACAGGGGCCGCCAGCGCCAGCTCGCGCGCCTGCGCCACGGTCACCGCACGCGGGCTCTTGGGGAAGAACACAAAGCCTGCGTAGCGCGCCCCGGCCTCGGCGACGGCGGCCACGTCGGCGGGCGTGCGCAGCCCGCAGATTTTCACCTGAATATCCATCCGCTCCTTGCCTTCTTCAGCGTTCATCTCCGTAGATACTCCCGCAGACGCCCGCCGCCAAGCAATGAGGGGAGCCAAAGCCCCCCTCTCCCCGCCCTCCGGCAGTGCTTTCAAATCGCGGCGTCCAACTCACGCTGGCCCGCCCGCTGAGGGTGCCTCAGGCGCTCTGGTCGAGGATCGCCAGAACCTCGTCCTTATCCTTGTCGCGCTCGTCCTGAGTCTTTTTCAGCTGCCGCTCAAGCCGCTTCACCTCGGTCTTGCGCTGCGCCGCCACCGCACGATGCTTGTGCTCTCGCAGCCACTCCCAGACGAAGCCGATCAACAGACCCGCGACAATCCCGCCAAAGATCACGATGAACACCGGCACAGTGACCGTGTACTGGAAGTTCAGCAGTTCGGCCATTTCGGTCGGCAGAAGGTTCAGCGTGGCCGGTCCACGGTTGGCCAGAGCCACGCAGATCAGCACAATGGCCAGAATGGCCCAGAAGGCGTAGCGAATGTATTTCATCGAGGTCACTTCCCGTTCAGTCGGTCCCGCAAGAGCTTGCCGGTCTTGAAAAACGGCACGCATTTCTCCTCGACGTCAACGGCTTCGCCCGTGCGGGGGTTCCGGCCCTGTCTAGCGTCCCGCTGCTTGACCGAAAAGGCGCCAAAGCCGCGCAGCTCCACGCGATTGCCATGCGCCATCGCAGCGGTGATTTCCTCGAAGATCGTGTTCACGATCCGCTCGACGTCTCGTTGGTAGAGATGCGGGTTCTCCTCCGCGATCTTCTGGATCAATTCCGATCTGATCATCCTCGCCCATCCCTATATCGCATTTTCCGCGCTCCCACTGTTGTACGACCTTTGCTGGGGGCTCGCCAAATGGAAACCGCGAGAATCAGAGAAAAATCCATGAAAAGCAGCGTATTGCGCGGCTTCATGCCGGTCAGACCCCGCTCCAGCCCGCGCCGGACGCAATTGCTGCGCTGCGGCTATCCCAAAGAATAGTCCGCGATTCGGCCCCTACGTCAGGCCAAGTCCGACCAATCGGGGCTCAAAAAAGCGCGTCGATTTCTTCCGCGACCAGCCGTTCCAGCCGCCATAGTTCTGCGTCGTGCAGCCCCCGCGCGGCCAGCGAAGACACGGTCCGATGCAGATATTCGACATTCGAGCCAGCGTGACCACAGGCGCGGGCGATGATCCGCGCGGTCTCTTCCAACGTAAGATCGGTACGCAGCGGATTTCCCCGCGGCGGCGCATAGAATGTCAGCGCGCGCACCATGCCGCCCGCTGTTTCGACCGGCACCCAGCTGTAATTGTCCGAAAGCTCCACATAAGGCATCTCGCGGCGCACGAGCGCCTCGGTGGCGGCCAGCACCTCTGTTTCGGCCACCTCGTGCAGCAGCGCGGTGCATTCGCCGCCCGGCATCAGCGCCATCATCAGCCCCGGCGCCTCGGGCGTGCCGCGCCATGACGTGAGTTCCATACAGAAGGCACGATGCCAGCCCAGTGCCCGTCCCTGCCGTTCGGCGACCGGGGTGAACTCCGGCTTCCACAGAAGCGAGCCATACGCAAAGACCTGCAGCGGCCCCTCCGGGCGCTGCGCGAGAATCTCCCGCGCTTTCGCAGCGATGCCCGCGTCATCAAGACGGCTCCAGCCCCAAAGCTCGGCGTCGTCGGTTTCGGGCACTTCGCGAAAGACCCGGTTCACATGGTCTTCGGTCAGGAAAAGGGCAGCGGTGGAGGGCATATCGTTTGGCATATGCGGTTATCGGCACGCCTGCGGCCCAAGCGCAAGACGGCACGGCGCTCTGCACATCCCCCTGTGCAGCCATGCGCCAAGCAAAAGACCTCAGCCTTGAGGCGCTGCCAAAGAAAAAGGCCCCGGTCTCCCGGGGCCTTCTTTGTCTCACAGCAAGCGCGAGGCTTACTCGTCGCGCTTCAGAGCTGCGCCGAGGATGTCGCCCAGCGATGCGCCGGAGTCGGAGGAACCGTACTGTTCCACGGCTTCTTTCTCTTCGGCGATCTCGCGTGCCTTGATCGACAGGCCCAGACGACGGGTCTTGCTGTCGATGTTGGTGACGCGGACGTCGAGCTTGTCGCCGACCGAGAAGCGCTCGGGGCGCTGCTCTGCGCGGTCACGCGACAGGTCCGAACGGCGGATGAAGGACTTCATGCCTTCGTATTCCACCTCGATGCCGCCATCTTCGATCGCGGTCACTTCGACGGTCACGATCGAGCCGCGCTTCACGCCGCCAACCGCGTCAGCGAACTTGTCGCCGCCGAGTGCTTTGATCGAGAGCGAGATGCGCTCTTTGTCGGTGTCCACTTCGGTGACAACGGCCTTGACCACGTCGCCTTTGCGGTACTCCTGGATGGCTTCCTCGCCGCGCTGATCCCACGACAGGTCCGAAAGGTGAACCATGCCGTCGATCTCGCCGGGCAGGCCGATGAACAGACCGAATTCGGTGATGTTCTTGACCTCGCCCTCGACCTCGGTCCCTTCCGGGTGGGTCTCGGAGAACACTTCCCACGGGTTGCGCATGGTCTGCTTGAGGCCGAGCGAAACGCGACGCTTCGCGGGATCGATCTCGAGAACCATGACGTCGACTTCCTGCGAGGTCGACACGATCTTGCCCGGGTGGACGTTCTTCTTGGTCCAGGACATTTCCGACACGTGAACCAGACCTTCGACGCCCGGCTCCAGCTCCACGAAGGCGCCGTAATCGGTGATGTTGGTCACGCGGCCGGTGTGCACCGACGCCAGCGGGTACTTCACAGCCACCAGATCCCACGGATCTTCCTGCAGCTGCTTCATGCCGAGGCTGATACGGTGGGTTTCTTTGTTGATCTTGATGACCTGGACCTTGACGGTCTCGCCGATCGACAGGATCTCCGACGGGTGGTTCACACGGCGCCATGCCATGTCGGTGACGTGCAGCAGGCCGTCCACGCCGCCCAGGTCAACGAACGCACCGTATTCGGTGATGTTCTTGACCACGCCGTCGACCGTCTGGCCTTCGGTGAGGTTGGCGATGACTTCCGCACGCTGCTCGGCGCGCGATTCCTCGAGGATTGCACGACGCGAGACAACGATGTTGCCGCGACGACGGTCCATCTTGAGGATCTGGAACGGCTGCTTGAGACCCATGAGCGGGCCTGCGTCGCGCACGGGGCGGACGTCGACTTGGCTGCCGGGCAGGAAGGCAACAGCGCCGCCGAGGTCGACGGTGAAGCCGCCTTTGACGCGGCCGAAGATCGCACCTTCGACGCGGGCGTCGTCGGCGTAGGCCTTCTCGAGACGGTCCCATGCCTCTTCGCGGCGGGCCATCTCGCGGCTGATCACGGCTTCGCCGCGGGCGTTTTCAGCTGCGCGCAGGTAAACCTCGACTTCGTCGCCGACCGAGATCTCGGGGGCTTCGCCGGGGTTTGCGAATTCTTTCAGCTCAACGCGGCCCTCCATCTTGTAGCCGACGTCGATGATGGCTTGGCCCGCTTCAATTGCGATGACCTTGCCTTTAACAACGGACCCCTCTTCGGGGGTGTCCATTTCGAAGCTTTCGTTAAGGAGGGCTTCGAATTCCTCCATGGTTGCGTTAGCCATGTGGCGTATATGTCCTTTACATCGGTTTTGCTGGCCGGGTGGTTGTCTCCACCGGTCTTCGGATTGGTCTTTCGGGCGATCCGCATATGACAAAGAGGGCCGGTTACCCGACCCTGCCCGTCTTTGGTCCGCGGCGTGTGGTGCCTTGCTTGACGCGCGCGATATAGCCCCTGCACCACCGCGGATCAAGCCAAAACCCCTCTTGGCAACGCCGCACGCCCCCTCTCGCCGCCACCTTCCGCTTCTTCTCTTTGCAAATACGCCGGGGGAGACCGCGCCCCGCGCGGTCGGGGGCAGCGCCCCCAAGACCCGCGCTGCGAGCAAAAGCTGCGCGACATCAAACCACTGCAAACCACTGCAAACCACTGCGCAGGGGCCCGCAGCCCCTCCCCCTCCGCCGCCCAGCCGTGCTACACGGCCTGCGACCAGCCGGAGAGAGCCATGCGCGCGCCCAATCTTCCCCTCACCCGCGATCTCGTCCTCATTGGCGGCGGCCATTCCCATGCGCTGCTGCTGCGGATGTGGGGCATGGATCCGCTGCCGGGCGCGCGGGTGACGCTGATCAACCCCGGCCCCACCGCGCCCTATTCGGGCATGCTGCCCGGGTTTGTCGCCGGACATTACGGGCGCGACGAGCTCGACATCGATCTGGTGAAACTGGCGCGCTTCGCTGGCGCGCGGGTGGTGCTGGGCGCTGTGACCGGCCTCGACCGTGCCGCCCGGCAGGTGCATGTGGCGGGCCGCGCGCCCATCGGGTTCGACGTGGCCTCGGTGAACATCGGCATCACCTCGGCCATGCCCGACCTGCCCGGCTTTGCGGAGCACGCTTTCCCGGCGAAACCACTCGGCCCTTCCGCAACCGCATGGGAGGCCTACCGCGACAAGGAAGGACCGGCTGCGGTTGCAGTGATCGGTGGCGGCGTGGCAGGCGCCGAACTGGCCTGCGCCATGGCCTTCGCGCTCGGGCAGCGCGGGCGCGCGGCACAGGTGCATCTGATTGAGCGCGGCACCGCGCTGACCGCGCTGCGCCCCGCCGCCGCCAGCAAAGCCCGCGCCGCGCTCGCATCGCAGGGCGTCACGCTGCACGAGGGGGCCGAGATCACCGAGGTCACCGCCACCGGCCTACGCCTCGCGGATGGCACCGAGATCATCGCCGATTTCATCACCGGCGCGGCGGGCGCGCGGGCGCAGGGATGGCTGCAGCAAACGGGCCTCGATCTGCACGAGGGCTTCATCAAGGTTGCGCCCAGCCTGCAAAGCTCCGATCCGGCCATCTTCGCCGCCGGGGATTGCGCGCATCTCACCCAAACCCCGCGCCCCAAGGCCGGGGTGTTTGCCGTGCGCGAGGCCCCTGTGCTGCTGCACAACCTGCGTGCCACGCTCGAAGGCCGCGGCGATCTGCGCCCCTACCGGCCCCAGCGCGACTATCTCAAGCTGATCTCCCTTGGGCGCAAATCGGCGCTGGCCGACAAGGGCGGGCTGGCGCTCTCCGGCCCGCTGATGTGGCGCTGGAAAGACCACATTGACCGCAAGTTCATGCGCAAGTTTGACGAGCTGCCCAAGATGACCCTTCCTGTCCTGCCGCGCCATCACGCGGACGGCATGGAAGAGGCGCTCGGCACCAAGCCCATGTGCGGCGGCTGCGGCGCAAAGGTGGGGCGCGACGCGCTGGCCGCGGCGCTGTCGACCCTGCCCGCACCGACCCGCCCCGATGTCACCGCCCTGCCCGGCGACGACGCGGCCTTGCTGCTCACCGGCGGGCAGCGGCAGGTGATGACCGTCGATCACCTGCGCGCCTTCATTGAGGACCCCGAGGTCATGGCCCGCATCACCTGCGTGCACGCGCTCGGAGACATCTGGGCGATGGGCGCCGCGCCGCAGGCCGCCGTGGCAAGCCTCACGCTGCCCCGCATGTCCGAGCCGCTGGCCGAGCGCACGCTCACCGAATGCCTGCGCGCGATCACCGGGATCCTGCGCGCCGAGGGGGCCGAGCTGGTCGGCGGTCATTCCGCCATGGGCGACGAGCTTAGCATCGGGCTGACGATCACCGGCCTGTGCGACGCCGCGCCAATCACCCTCGCCGGTGCCCGCCCCGGTGACACACTGATCCTGACCAAGCCGATCGGCACCGGGGTCATCATGGCCGCGGAAATGGCTGGGGCGGCAAAGGGCGCTTGGGTCGCCGCCGCGCTCGCGCATATGACCAAGCCGCAAGGCAAAGCCGCCGAGATCCTGCGCGGCGCCAGCGCGATGACCGATGTCACCGGCTTCGGCCTCGCCGGGCATCTGCAGAATATCTGCAGCGCTTCCGGCGTCGGCGCGCGGCTGCACATGGACAAGGTGCCGCTGCTGCCGGGCGCCGAGGAGCTGTCGGCGGCGGGCCATGCCTCTACGCTCTACCCCAAGAACCGCGCCGCCCTGCCGTTCCAGCCGATGGGGCCGAGGCCGGACCTGATGTTCGATCCGCAAACCGCCGGCGGGCTGCTCGGCGCAGTGAGCGGCGACGTCACGCAGTGCCTGCAACAACTTCGCGCTGCGGGCTTCCCGGCGGTGGAGATCGGCGAGATCACCGACCTTACGGATCAGATCGAGATGGTCTGAAGCCGCTCTGCCATGCGGTCCGCCAGCGCCTCGAGCGCCGCATCGTCGAGCGCGGACGTCTCGAACCGCTCCAGCACCGTCGGCGTCATGGCGCGCATCGACTTCTCATAGGCCGGGTCATAATGATCCGCCGCCAGCGACGCGGCGAGCCCGCGCCGATCCCCGCTGTCGATCATCGCCTCCCAGCGGTCGATGAGTTCGTGCCCCCGGTGATAGCGCAGCGGCGAGAGCTTATCCTTGAGCGCCGCCCCGTCGGACCAGATGTCGTCATAGGCGGCCCCCAGATAGGCCGCCCGCGCCTCGAGCGGCGCGGCCACCTCGATCCATGGCGCGAGCTTCATCGCCTCCCAGATCGCGGGCGGAATGAGTAGCTGTCCGATCTTGCTGCTTTCGGCCTCCACCAGCGCCGGCTTTGCCGGATCAAGCCCGTCGAGCGCTTGCACCAGCTGGGTCTCGAACCATTTCTGGCTGGGCTGCCCGCCCGGCATATCGCCCAGCAGCGAGCCCCGGTGGCGTGCAAGACCCTCAAGATCTATCACCTGAACGCCGCGCGCCGCGAGTTTCGGCAAGAGCGCGGTCTTTGCAGTGCCCGTATAGCCGCCAAGCTGGATCAACTTCACCGGCAGCGTCGAATCGTAAAGCGCCTCGGTCACCAGACGCCGAAATGTGCGATAGCCACCCTCGACATACTCGGCCCGCCAGCCGATCTGTTGCAGTAGATAGGCGAACGACCCGGACCGTTGCCCGCCACGCCAGCAATAGACCAGCGGCTTCCACCCGCCTTCGTGATGCGCCAAGGGCCCCTCGATATGCGCGGCGGCATTGCGGAAGACCAGCGCCGCGCCAAGCTTGCGCGCCAGAAACGGCGACTGCTGCTTGTATATGGTGCCGACACGCGCGCGCTCTTCATTGTCGAGCACAGGAAGGTTGATCGCTCCGGGGACATGATCCTCGGCAAATTCAGCCGGGCTGCGCACGTCGATGACGGTGTCGCAGCCGTGGTGGAGAAACTCGGAGAGCTGGGTGATCTTGCGAGGCATGGCGCAGTTGGTAGCGCGCTGCGGGCAGTGAAGAAAGCGCGATTTGCGCTGCCGCAAGGGGAAGTGAATTTTTTCGACAAAACCCTCTGGACACTCCCCAACGGCTCGACTAAACCCCGCCTCACCCGAGGGGCAGCGCCCTTCACCCAGTGCCCGGGTAGCTCAGGGGTAGAGCAGTGGATTGAAAATCCTCGTGTCGGTGGTTCGATTCCGCCCCCGGGCACCACTAAACCTCGGAAAGTTAGCGGATCCGCTCAATATTATATGGTCATTTTGCTAATTTTGGGCCTCTCCGCGATCAGAGATGCTACAGAATTTGCTACAGGAACCGCTACGGTTTGCCAGCATTCCGCGGCACGGTGAAGGCGGCTTCGCTGCGGAGCTTGATGTGAGTTGGCTGGTCAGTCATTGGAAAGGGCGTTCCGCTGTAAGGTTCAAAAATCGGACCTCCAACGGTGCGGGTCACGATGGACAGGCCTTTGTGAAGATCCCGTGGCTCTTGCATTGATATCAGCGATTCCGTGAAATCTTGGCCTCTCAGGCGTACCTCGAAGCGCAAAAGCTCGGAGTTGAAGTCAAACGAGTAGCCAGGTCCACAAGCAATCCCGACAAACGTTTGTGCAAGAAACCGGCCACCCCCAATGCAAGATGCTAAGGGCAGGTAGGATTGGAGGTAGATTTCTCCTGGCGGAATAGCCCTGGGTGGACCGTCAAGCTCCGAGCATCGTGGCCTACCGAAGCAACGATAGTGTTGGATACATGGCCTTTTGATTGGCGCGGCGGCCGAGAGTGATACGGTCGACGTCGTCGAAAGAACATTTCAGAAATCGTCATCGATACAAGAAGGACCCATAGGGCAATTTCGACCAACCTGAAGCGCGCCGACGTCCCCTCCCCTAAGGGCCGCCGAGACGCGTTCAACACATTGCGCCATGTCATGATCGCTCATACCGTGTAGCGATGCGAGCGAGACGTCATAGACATCACCACCGGAGTATTCGATACGATATCCCATTGCCTCAAGTGCCAAAATTGCTTCGCCCCGAATCCTTGCCTCGGCCGACTGATCGCGCGCTCTTACAAGCACATGTGCGAGCACTTCGGGAGCCGCCGTGTAGGTTCGGCAAACCACAAGGTGATGCGCTTCGGCTGGGTGTTTGCTTTTCAACCATAAGGCTACATCTCGCCGATCCAAGTCGTGTATGTATTCTTTCATTACCAAGCCCGGATCACGTTCGCCGCCGCATCGGCATCGAGATTGCGGTAGGCGGTGGAGAAACTGTCAGCCCTGTCGTCCTGAGGCACACGCTGAAAGCCCAAGGCGCATTCTGGAGGTTCTAAGCAACCGCGGGAAAGCTCTCGCCACGCAAGATCGCGGCCGCATATTTCCATCCGCAATATGCCGAGACGAAGTGCCAGAGCCGATTTCGAGCGGCACGCCGCAAATGGCAACGCCCAGCCTGCCGGCAGCCGTAGGCAGGCGTCGCCCGACCGACGGCTGGCGGCGGCCCACAAGCAAGACAGCCCCGGTTAAGATGGTTATCGGCCTTCAATCGAGGGCGACCTTACCACTAATGGTGCTGTCAACGTTGACCGCGGTCAGCGACTCAGCTTGCATCACTGGCATCGATGCTTCCTGAAGCGTACGCTGCTCTCGTGACGGTAAGGCCAAAAAGTACCCCAAAATTTTGCTGGCATATGGACCTTCAAACCTCTCACCAAATGTTTGACCCTGCGTGTCAATTGGTGGTCTTTCGAGAAACCAGCTTCGCTTAAACGAGAGGTGGGCAAGGACTTCGGCCATCACCCGCGCACCGTCGTCTGAGAACTTTTCTTTATCGACGTCAGTTAGATACCGCCCTCTGCGCGTCAACGACAGATGGGCCCGGCCCCCAACGATCTCTTGAGTTAGCACATCGGATTTCAGGCCAGCAGCTACCCAACCTTGCGGCAGCCACCCCGCCAATCGAAGCCGGAATACAACCTGCCAGCCGGGCTCGCACCAGCGCATATCAACCCACGTCCAATCTGTATTCATCTCGAAGCCACTCCTGTTTTGGGAGTGCTCGACTATCTGACCTATCGGTGCCTGTCCATACACAGAGCGTTCGATGGCTGGCACACTACACTCCCAAGAATACCGACAACTGGTCCAAGCACTTGTCCAAGCTCGAAACGCCGCGGGGATCTCCCAAGCCGCACTGGCGGAACGGCTTGGGCGCCAACCTTCCTTTGTCGCAAAGGTTGAGATTTGCGAACGTCGCTTAGATGCTATTGAACTCCTCATTTGGGTGTCCGCTGTGTCGCCGGATCCCATGAAGCTACTTGAGGAGTGGCTCTCTATGCTCCCCAGCAAGATGCCTTAGGGCAGCCTGACTGGCATGTTTCCTTTCACAATTCGGCGACCTAAACTTTTGTGAAGAGCTATCCCAAGGCTGCAACGTCAGCAGCGCCTGCGACCGAGGTTGTAGATGCGCCCTGGCGCCGCGAGGTGATACCCATCTTATGATGGGGAGTGCGTTTCGCAATGTGCGCGACAAATTCGTTTCTCAAATCTCTGGGCGTCGAGATCTACGCGTCGGGTCACCGGCGCTGGATTGATGATGCGAAGGCGCAAGCCGTAGCCGAGACCCTGGAGCCGGGGGCGACAATGCATGCGGCGGCCGGGCGGCATGGCATCCGCCCCAACCAGCTCTCGGCTTGGCAGCGCATGGCAAAGCAGGGAACAGCTGGTTCTCTCCGCCGAGGAGATCGGCGAGCCGGTCTTCGCGCCGCTGATCGTTTGCGATCCGGCCGAGGTGAACGCGCGCGACGCCCGAGCATATGATCCTGATCACCAGGGGAGCGATGAAGTTCGAGCCGTCGCCCGCCACGCCCGCAGATCGGATCGCCGCGATCGCGCATGCTCTGGAAGCACCGACATGTTGATGCCGCCCCAAGGCGTCCGCATCCTGGTGGAGACGAAGCCGGTAGACTTCCGCAACTATGTGGCTTGGCCGCCCTGGTGCAGTCGACCCGGGCCGAGGATCCGTTCACTGGGCCGGTCTTTGTCTTCCGGTCGAAGCGCGCGGACCGGATGAAGATCCTGTTCAAGGACGGCACCGGCCTCGTCATCGGCTACAAGCGGCTGAAAGAGAGCGCCTTCACCTGGCCCGCGATCCGGGATGGGCGATGATGTTGAACCGCGCCCAGTTCGAGGCGCTGTTCGCCGGGCTGGAATGGCGGCGGGTGCGGTCCCTGAAGACGCGCCGCCCGGCTGTGGCAGAATGACTCAGGGGCGGGAAAGCCTGCCTGTTGGGGACTAAAACCGGGTATGATCCCGCCATGTCCAGCGCTCCATCCCTCGACCTGTCGGCCATTCCGGAAGACCAGCGTGAAGCTGTTCTGGCCGTGCTGCGTCAGCGCGATGCACTCAGGGAACGCGGAGCAGAACCTGCAGGGCTTTGACGGCATGGCTATGCCGGCTACGATCGGCTGAGGCGCCCCTCGCGCACGGGCGGCGCGCCGATCACGGTTGCGCACTGTTGGGCACGTGCGCGACGAAAGCTGAAGGAAGTCTTTGACCGCGACGGATCGGAGATCGCCGCCGAGGGGGCTGCGCCGGATCGCCGACGCGGCAGAGCAACTTGCCCCTCGCCACCGGCTACTCAGCGCCCCTCATGGTGCAGCCCCGTCTGCTCTCCTCTTATGGCCAAGAACGAGAGGTCACTGCAGGGCTTTAGTGGGCGCTTCGAAGACTATACGCTCGCGCGATAGATGCTCCGCGAAAGCCTTGCACGTCGTTCGGCGGCGTTCGAAGCCGAATCAACTTGTCGAACACGGTCAGCTCCAGGCCACAGGAAAGGAAGTGGTGGCAATCCGCCTCATACGGAAACACCATTCTTCCTCTCCACCGCCAGTTCGGCGGCTAACTGATGGGACCCGGCGAGATCATACGCCAAGCGCATGTATCTTCTCAGCCGCCTACTCGGCGGTCAGCTCCGGGCCCTGGAGAGGAAATGGTGTCGACCTGTCTCAGACCAAAACACCTTTCTCCTCTCCACCGCCTGTTCGGCGGCCAACTGATGGGACCCGGCGAGATCATGCGCCAAACGCGTGTATCTTCTCAGCCGCTTATTCAGCGGTCAGCTCCGGGCCCCTGGAGAGGAAATGGTGGCGATCTGTCTCAGACCAAAACACCTATTTTCCTCTCCACCGCCTGTTCGGCGGCCAACTGACGGGACCCGGCGAGATCATGCGCCAAGCGCGTGTATCTTCTCAGCCGCCTACTCGGCGGTCAGCTCCGGGCCCCTGGAGAGGAAATGGTGTCGACCCGTCTCAGACCAAAACACCTTTCTCCTCTCCACCGCCTGTTCGGCGGCCAACTGATGGGACCCGGCGAGATCATGCGCCAAACGCATGTATCTTCTCAGCCGCTTATTCAGCGGTCAGCTCCGGGCCCCTGGAGAGGAAATGGTGTCGACCTGTCTCAGACCAAAACACCTTTCTCCTCTCCACCGCCTGTTCGGCGGCCAACTGATGGGACCCGGCGAGATCATCGGCAAGCGCCTGTATCTTCTCAGCCGCCTGCTCGGCGGTCAATTCCGGGTCCCTGACCAGCATATAGGGATCATCCGTTTCGTACGGAAACATCCTTTTCGTCGCCCCCGCCTATTCGGCGGTTATCCCCGACAGCGACCTTTTCCGGATTCTGGGAGAGAATGAGCAATCCATTGATTGTTGACTTCGAAGATGCAGCGCCTGGCGCTCATGATCGATGGCGACACGCGGCGCACTCCCGCTGCGAGAGCCGACCGGCAGCGACGCAAGGTCCGCGACAATAAGACTCCGGAGGGAAGCAATGCACCCACCGACATCCCGAGGTAACGACCGCGCCCTGGCGCTCCGCATCATCGGACGCGACCGGTGCTGACAATAAAGAACTCGATCCACGACCGCCGTATCACACCCGCGCGCTCAACCGCCGGATGCCACGGCGATAGATTTGCGCGGGCGGGTCCTGCTGTTGCCGGTAGACTTCGCGACCCGAGCCGCGACAACTGTCCGCGCCTCGCGCCAGAGAGCCTGCGCCGCCGCCCCGTCACATTCGCCGCGATAGGCCTCGCCAGCCTCACGCGTGCCATGGCCCAGATGGGTGCAGATAATATCCGCTGCGCGGCTCGGATCATGGCGACGTAGGTAGTCGGCGGCGAGGGTCCTCAGATCATGAGAGGGCACGCCGACTGTCGCGTCCGTCAGCTCGGTCGGGAGATTGCGGTAAGGCTGTTTCTCACCGAGCGTCAACCAATTCGACCCGACAAGCTCCTGGTATCGAATGTGGACCAGTCGGTCGGGGCGACCGTCGAGAATCCACTCATCAAGGATGTCGCAGATCTCGGGCCAGATTGTGCCGGCCTCCGTTGTGCAACCGGTTTTCTCCTGTTCCCACTCGGCGTGCCAAGTGCCGTCGATGTCCCGAATGATTTGCTGACCGAACCGCCATGACACGAGATCGCCTTTGCGCGGCGGCTTGTTGAGAATGAGGGCGCACACGACGGCCTGCTGCATGCAACGGCGGCGCGCGGCACTGTGCGCCGGTAGGCCTTCGGCGCGCAACCTCAGGACGGCGATCCTGTCAGCGACATGCACGTAGCCGCCGCGTTCCATCAAGTCTGACAGGCGTTCTTGCTTGTTTTTCTCTGCCAGCGATGCCTGATCGCGAAGGTCCGAAAGGATCACGCGCATGGCGGTCAGACCGTCCTCCGCGACGCCTCCCGCCGCCCCGAGCGCGATCAGCCCCTCGATGTAGTTGCCGGCCGTGACAGGCTTCACTCGACGGTTCTCGTCAGGGTGAGACAGGAACGCTTCAGACAGTTCGCACGCCGCGACGAACCCCAGGGCCTCAGGAGCCAGACCCTCCGCAACGACGGCGGCACACCGATCGATACTGGCAAAGTAGCGCTTTCGTGTGCTGGCTTTGATCCGTGCGACATCGAGCCCGGGTTTCATCCCTTGCCACGAAACCGGCCAACTTGCTCCGACAGGTTGCCTTACCGGCTGGGCATCCCTGGGAGCGGGCTTGGGACGAAGAGCATACCACTCGTCACTGATTACCCTGGCCAGCGCGGTGCTAACGTGAGGCGCATATGCAGCGAGAGCGCGCATCAGACAGCGAAATGTCGATTCCGAAGCGGCTGCCGCACGGTAAGCCTCCGCGGGCGGCATCGACAGATTGCCATTGCCCGCACGGACCGCAGTCCAGAAGCGCCCCATGACATAGGCCGCGCCTGGAGCAAGATTGGTTGCGTCGTCGATCATGGCCCGCCGCACGGCGGTTGGCGCGTCCTCCAGGATCACGGCGAGATCGCCTCTCATGTCAGGTCCTCCTTTTCATGCGTGCAAAGATGTCCGGGTGGTGCGCCAGCAAGGACTCACGCACGGCCACGGCGGCGGCTTCCCCACTGTCTTTGCCGTAGTGCCGCTTCGCCACCTGCTCTGTGTTTGCCAACACCGACGCGACACTGGCAAAGTCGCCCGGCCGCACGGCCAGCATCAGAGTCGCCAAGGCATGGCGGCACTGATGCGGCGTCAGTCCGAGGCCGAGTTGCCGATCCCCAAGATCCCAGAGCTCCATAATCGAGGCAACCGACATGCAGCCAGTCGGCAGGTTCAGCGCTGACTTGCGCAGCCGCGGCGCCCCGGTTCCAGGAAAGAGATACGGCGAGGCTGAAATGCCGCGAAGTTCCATCAAGGCCGGTCGGTGCACTCTCTCCCACTCCCAAAGAATGCGAGCGTCGGCCCCGAGAACGTTCACAATCAAGGTCTGGCCGTTCTTGACTTCGCCCCCAGAGAATTTGATTTCGGCATGTTCCCGGTCCTGGATCCAGGTCAGATTGCGTGGGCAGCCCGCCGTCGCGTTCTGACGGATCATGAACAGGTTGGCCGGCCGAAGCGCCCGGCTGACTTGCACAGCATAGGCGGCCGCGCAGGCTGACAGTCGCAGAGCGCGTTCGTGCCTGGAGCCGGTCGACGCCTTCGCGAGTTCTCGGGCTGCGAGGTCCCTGAGCCGCGCGGGCGCGTTCACGAATGTGGCTGCGAGATGTGGCGATTTTCGAAGACGATCGCAGATCGCCTCCGCGTCGGCTGTCATCTCGATTGGGGACAGCATGTAATCCGAATGGAACATGCGCACGAGTTTGATGCGCGCGAGAATCTCGGCGTCGCGGAGACCATGTCGCGCTACTGTCGTGAGGTTCGTGAAGCGCGACCACAGCGTCGAACTCTCATCCGGATCTTTGAGAGTAAGGGAAGCCTCGCTCCGTGCGATCTGCGCCTCACAGGCTGTCTGAAGTGCGTCGATCGTGAAGAGATCCCGCAGGGACGTCAGGCCGGCGAACCCGCTGTCGGGAGAATGGCTTTCGCGAAGCAACCAGGTCGTTGCCTGACGATACCCGGCAATTGCCGTCTCGATGTTCTTGGGCAGCTTCTTCTTTTCGCCCATACGCTCGGCGATTTCGGCATGGATCTCAACTGCCGATCGACCGAGCTCTATCTGCTCCTTGGCCCACGCCTTGATATCGGATGGCTGACGTAGGGTCTGACGAAACACCTCCTCTGCATCGGCGATGAAGTGGTCAGGCAACGTCTTCCATTCGATCCGACGGGCCCGGTGCGACGCAACCGGTACGGCGAAGTCATTTCGTGGCAGCAAGTCCGCAAGCTCGGGCCACTGGTTGTGTCCGCGGCGGAGCTCGGCAATGCGTTGCGCGAATTTGCGGAGCGACTTGCGGCCGTCCGGAGTGGCATCCATCCAGAGGCGGTCGAATTCCACTTGGTCGACATTTGGCAGACCAACTCGGGAGCGAGCCCGCACGAGAAGGAACGGTCTGTGTGTCCCTGTGGTAAACAGGGCTCCGCCTTCCACAAAGCCCTCGTTCTCAACCATAAAATCAATCGCGCGATCATGACTCGCACGCACGGCCGCGTCAGGAGCCTGCTGGCCAAGCGCGGCGAGGAACCGCCCGAGCGCGGCGCGGACACGCGAATTCCCACGATTGCGGGCCGCCTCGAGGTTCTTCGACCGCGAAACCGCGCCATAGGGCGACACCGCAACGACCTTTTCGAAGTAGCTGAGGTCCGCCGGAATGAGATCCAGCTCCTCATCGGTCAGGTCGAGCCGCGTGGCGACCTTCTCGATCTCGAGAATGGTGTCGCGGCTTTCGCCGGCTTCCTTTCCCCATTCCAGAAAATCCGGGAAGGTCGGGCCTGCGGCGGTGGTCAGCGTTCTGTCATGCTTCATATTCTCGAGCTCCAGGTTCGGGGCCCGTGGGCCGCCTTCACGCAGAAAGGCGGCTCGCGGGGCGCGGACGACGGACCCTCATCAGTCCTTCAAGGAGATCGCGCCCGGCGGGTCGGATCGCACAACCTGTCGTGATTTTCCTGCGTTTCGCAGGATCGTCCCCGAACATCACGCCAATAAATGTTCGGGGACGACTGTGCGACAGGCAGAGCGATCCTGCTCGTGTCGCGGTGATCCCTGTCGAACTTGTGCGACGGACCGTCAGCATCATGTCCACCAAGTCGAAGGAAGATCGACGCCTTGCAGCTTCAACCAGTCGGTGACGTCATGCGGGTTGCAACGAACAGCCCCGAACACGTTTCGCGTCGGCATCCCTCCGTAGATCCAGCGCTCGACGGTGCGTACACTGACGCGAAGGGCGCCAGCGACGTGCTTCTTGCACAGAAGATCCTCTTGGTAGCGCAAGATGCGGGACCGCTTCGGCATCGGTCCGTCCTCACAGGCCCAAACATCCGACCAAGCCATGCGGTAGATCCGACCGATCCGTGTCGCCGCAATCTCGCCAGTCCGAATCTTGCGCCGGACAGTGTCTGGCCGCAGACAAAAATGGGTCGCAACATCATCAACGGAAAGCATTTTTTTCTCCTCAAACCAATCCTGAGAAGGAATTAGTTCCCGATCCTGTGTCGCTAAAATCCCGCGTGAAATGACCAAAGGTGTGTCTGCTCAATTGGAAATCTCAATTAGCGCCCCCCACCATTGCTGCCCGGACAACATCGCGTTTGACGCGACAGGAGGCGTTTTGGGGCGTCTTCCGCCGGAGCCTATCTCCTCTGCGAAGGAGATAACACTCATGCAGCAAGCTCAACGATTTCCGTCCGCCATCCCCATTCCCCATTGGCGCGCGCCAGAGGATGCGCGCCGCGACCTCGAACAGCATATGGACGTCTTCATCCGGGCAGTCGCATCGGAAGACGTCCCCAAGGAAGAAAATGCGCCCGCACTGACGCTCAAAGTCAGCGCTGGTGTCGGCAAGACGAGCATTGCATTGCGACTACTCGCTCAGCATGGCCTTGAACTACTGGCCAAGGGCCATGTCCTGTTCTACCTGCCCACCCTTGACCTCGCCGAGCAGGCGGCCGCGGATCTGAGAGCGCTCGACGGCAATCTTCCCATCTCCGTCGTCCGTGGCCGGCTTGCCCATAACCCGGAGACCGGAACCGCAATGTGCAAACGTTCGGATCTGGTCGAACGCATCCAGACCGTTGTCCCCTCTGTCACGCGCGCTCTCTGCCGGGTCGAGAGGGCTGGAGAAATCACCCAGGCGGATTGCGCCTCCCTCTGCCCCTATCTCGCGCAGAAGGAGGCGGTCGGTGCCGGAATTCACTTCATGGCTCACAGCTATCTCGGGACATTTCCGCCCATCGACCGATCGACACCGATAGCGCTCCGCGTCATTGACGAAAAGGTCTGGCCGAGCCTTGTTTCGGCGAGTGATATCCGTGTCGAAGAGTTTCTCCAGGCCCCAACGCGATCATTTCCGGTCGCACTCCAGGCCGATCTGGCGGTCGCAAAATCCGGGATCGTCGCAGCCCTTCAGAACGGGCTCGATGTCCGCTCCCATCTCCGAGTTCTCGGATTGGATCAGGACCGGCTCGCGGCCCTGGCCAGGGCGGAAGCCGAGTCTCAGGCAAGGCTGGATATCCATCCTAAGGACAGCCAGGCGCGTGTCGACTTCTTGATCAGCACCTTTGACCAGCGCGCGCTCTACGCGTCGCGAAAGCGGCAGGCGCTTTTCGACTTGCTTGCATCTGTCGAAGCGATCGGTCCGAACAGGTTGACAATCGAAGAACAACAAACGCCGTCAGGCCAGCGGCAGACGATCCGGCTGAACCGCCTCATTGCCATAGATCGTGATGCGCCTCTTCTCATGCTCGATGCCGACGCCGACCCCCTCATCGCCGATAGGCTGGCACAAGGGACCAGTTTTGTAGCAATTGAAGCAAGGCCCCGGGCAGAGATCGTCCAGATCTCAGACCGAACGCTTTCAAATACATGGCTCCTCGACAAGGCACGCGGTTCGGAGAGGCGCGCGAAGGTCCTCGGGATTGTGAAGCGCGAGGTCGAGCGTGCCGGCGGCCATGGCGTGCTTCTCGTTGCGACGAAGGCCGTGCTGGCCGAGCTTCACGCGGATCTCGGCCATCCGCTTTCTCACGGTAGCAATGCCGAACTCTCGCGTTCAATTCATGGGGCGACGGCCCGTTGGTTTGGTCCGAAGATGCTCGGGGTCAACGACTTCGAGCGATATCGCTCGATCATCCTTGTTGGGCGCCTGCAACCCGACATCAGGGAAATGGAGCAGCAAACGCGCGCGCTCTTCCTCGAAGAAGAAAGGATTGAAGGGCATCAGAACGGCCCTCTGCCCGAGACGCCCTCGCTCCGCGTCTTGGGGGATGGAACGCTCACAAACGCTACGTCCCGATCCCATGCCGACCCGCGGGTACGCGCGATCCTGCGTCAGGTCCGTGAATGCGCGACGACGCAGGCCATCGCGCGGCTGCGGCTCATTTCCCCATCGGAACCCAAAAGGGTGGTTCTGCTCTGCAGCATGCCGCTGCCGGAACTGCCGGTCGCAAAGCTGGTCACCCTGGAGACCCTCCATCGCGGTCTTGAAGACGAGGCGGATCCGCTGGGCTACCTTCGTCTCGAGCGTGCCCTTTGCGCAACCATGAACCGACCGGTCCGCGGCACTCGCATCTCCGCCGCTGGCCTCGCCGCCGACTTGCCGGAAGACTTCGAAAGCTTGAGCACGGCGAAAGAATTTCGGCGAGGTCGCGAGACGGATCACATGCTTGACCTGATCGAGCGTATCGCCGCCCGCAACGCCTGGCCGGCGACACGTATCCAACTTTCCCGCCAGGGTCACGGTGGCCGCCCTACATTCGGCATTGTCTTTGCCCCTTGCGAACGAGCGCTGTCCCACGCTGGAAAGCTATGGCCTGAGTTCAACGCAACGCTGCCCCGACCGGCCTCACCCCCCCATGATGCTGCGAGGTAAATGTTTTCATAGGGCGTGGAGGCGACCCGATCTCCTCTTCACCTGCCCAGAACGGCAGGTTTCCGAAACCCCGTTCCCGAAACTCTTTCGAAAGCCGCTTTCATCTTCGAGAAGATCGACATGGAGCGGGGTCTCAAAAGCTGCAGCAGTGGTGCGGTCTACGCGTCGTATGGCCGCAATGGGCTCGGAGCTGTCATGCGGCAGCCGATCTTCACCGACTGGATCGCGGGACTTTCCTGACTTTCGCTGCGACCGCGCGGTGTGAGATTTGTGCAGTAGCCTCACGGCGATCCTGAGATCCGTGCCGTCAGGCAGCCTCGTAGCTGGAGAAGACCTTCGTCCCGCCATCTCCGAGGATCAGGAACACGTCGTAGGCTTCCCGCTCATGCTCTGGCCCCATGCCCGGTGATCCATAAGGCATGCCGGGCACGGCGAGACCGACGGCATCGGGGCGCTCGGAGAGGAGCCTTCGGATGTCGGCCGTCGGCACATGCCCCTCGATCATGTAGCCCTCGACCTCGCCGGTGTGACAGGAGGTCATCTTCTGGGGGATGCCGTTCTCGAGCTTGTACCGGATCAGGAGCGTGCCGTAGCTGCGCTCAGTGGTGACGGTGAAGCCGTCCTCCTTCAGGATCTCGATCCAAGCGGTGCAGCAGCCGCAATTGGGATCTTTCAGGACGTGGATTGCCGGAGAGCTTTGGGACAGACCGGCGGTCGGCCCTGTCGCGGCGAAGCACGCGGCGGAAGCCATCATGGCGCGGCGGGTGAGGATCATCGGTGTCTCCCTTTCAGGTCGTTGCGGCTGCGTGATCGGGGCGTGTCTCCGAGGTTAGACCGACGTGCCCCGCAGGTTCAGGCGTGCGGGTGGGACGGAAGAACAGCAGCCGCAGGGCGTTCATCGTCACCAGCACGGTGGCACCGGTATCCGCGAGGATTGCGATCCAAAGGCCGGTGATCCCGAGCACGGTAGTCACGAGGAATATCGCCTTGAGGCCGAGCGCAATCGCGATGTTCTGGCGGATGTTCGACATGGTGGCCCGGGAGAGGCGGATCTTGCCCGGCACATCGGTCACGCGGTTGCGCAGGATCGCCGCGTCGGCCGTTTCGAGCGCCACGTCGGTGCCCGAGCCCATGGCAACGCCAACATGCGCGGCGGCGAGCGCCGGCGCATCGTTGATCCCGTCGCCGATCATCATCACGCGGGCCTCCGCCCTCAGGTCGCGGATCGCCGTCACCTTGTCCTCCGGCATCAGTTCCGAACGATGTTCGATCCCGAGCCCTTCAGCGATGGCTTGGGCCGTGCGCGGGTTGTCCCCCGTCAGCATGACCGAAGATATGCCGAGCCCGCGCAGTTGCGCGATAGCGTCCGCCGCGTCGGCGCGCGGCTCGTCCCTGAGCGCGATGAGGCCCTGAGGCACGTCTTCGCGCAACACGATGACCACCGTCTTGCCCTCAGCTTCCAGCGCCGCCACGCGGGTCCGCAGGTCGTCCGTGAGGGCACCGCGCTCGTTCGCCAGCCGCGGGGAGCCCACGCTGACGGTCACGCCGTCGAGGGAGGCTTCCGCCCCCTTACCGGGAAGCGCGCGGCAGCCGGTGGCCGTCGCCGCGCCCACGCCTCGCCGCTCGGCTTCAGCGCAGATCGCCTGTCCGAGCGGGTGGCTCGCGCCGCTCTCGACCCCGGCGGCAAGCGCCATGAGGTCGTCGCCGCTTCCACTCAACACAGAGACATCTGTCACGCGGGGCCTGCCATGTGTGAGCGTCCCGGTCTTATCGAAGGCGACATGGGTCGTGCGGGCCGCCGCCTCGATCACCGAGCCGCCCTTCATCAGCAGGCCATTGCGCGCTCCCGTGGACAGGGCCGAGGCAATCGAGGCTGGCACCGAGATCACCAGCGCACAGGGGCAGCCGATCAGCAGCAGCGCAAGCGCCCGGTAGATCCAGTCACCCCAAGCCAGCCCGAAGGCCAGCGGCGGAACGATAGCGACGAGAACAGCGACTCCGACCACAGCGGGCATGTAGAGCCGGCTGAACATGTCGATGAAGCGCTCGGTGGGTGCGCGGGCGCTCTCGGCCTCTTCCACGAGGCGGACAATGCGGGAGATGGTGTTGTCCTCGGCCGACCTCAGCACCCGCACGCGCAGCAGAGCTTCGGTGTTGATCGACCCCGCGAAGACCTCCGCGCCCGGCTCCTTGAGGCTCGGGACGCTCTCGCCGGTCACTGGGCTCTCGTCGACACCCGACGTGCCCTCGATCACCTCGCCGTCGCAGGGCACGCGGTCACCGGGCCGGACTTGCACGAGCTGACCTAACTGGAGCTTCTCGGCCGCGATCTCTCGTGTCTTGCCTCCCACTTCGAGCCGTGCCGTCTTCGGCACGAGCTTCGAGAGGGCGCGAATACTGTCGCGCGCCTTGCTCGCAGAGACTCCTTCCAGGAGTTCGCCCACGGCGAAGAGGAAAACGACGACCGCCGCCTCTTCCGGCTCACCGATGATCAGCGCGCCACCAGCGGCGATGGTCATCAACATCTCGATGGTGAAGGGCATGCCGGCCCGCGTCATGGCCAAGGCGCGCTGCGCCACGGGCAAAATCCCAACCAGTGTCGCCAGCACGAACGCCCAATGCGCGATCTCAGCCGGCAGGACGAGCCTTGACGCCCAAGCCGCCGCGAGCAATACGCCGGTGCCGAGCACGAGGCGACCCTTGGATGTCTTTAACCAGGAGGTCGGCGCGTCATCGGTGGGCCCAGTGATCTCCTCCAGTTCGCTGTCGATTTCCACGGCCTCCGCCGCATCCGGAAAGGCGCCATCCGGCAGGACAAAGCCGCCCTTGGGCTTCTCTGGCCGCGCGCCCTTTGGCGCGATCCCGAAGCCGACTCCGCGCACTGCCTTCTCGATGTGCTCTGGCGGTGTCTGTGTCTCATCGAGCGTCAGTCGCAACCGCTCGGCCATCAGGGCGACATCAACACGCTCGACGCCAGGCAGGCGCTCGACTGCGCCGCGCACCTTGGCGGCGCATGAACCGCAATCCATGCCTGTAACGCGCCATTCGCGTTGTCGTGTGCTGCCATCGGCCATATCGAACCTCCGTTGTGATTCTCGGTTGAACTTAGCTATACGAGCTACAGCCACTGTAGGTTCAAGCCTCGCGAGGAAGGTTTTCCGTATCTTTGGCCGCGGGGGACACGACGCGCTAACGAGGGAAGGAGACGCTTATGCTGGCTATCGGAACACTGGCAAAGCGGACGGGCACCAAGGTGCAGACGATCCGCTATTACGAACAGATCGGTTTGATGCCCGAGCCCGGGCGCAGCGAGGGGGGGCAGCGCCGATACGGGCCGCTGGAACTCGACCGGCTCGCGTTTATTCGGCACTCTCGACAACTCGGCTTTTCGCTGGAGGCGATACGGGAACTCCTGGACCTCTCGGACAGCCCAGAAAGGTCCTGTGCGCAGGTCGATGCGGTTGCTCAGAAACAGCTCCATGAGGTTGAGGCGCGCATCGCCCGTCTTGAAGCGCTCCGCGTCGAACTGAAACGGATGATCGGCGAGTGCAGGGCCGATCGGGTTGCGAACTGCCGCATCCTTGAGGTGCTACGCGACCACGAAGAGTGCCTCTCTGATCACGACCGGCCCGGTTCCTGATGCCGACCGTGTTGATCTATCCGCTCGCGGCCCTGGCCGAGATCGCCGGCTGCTTTGCAATCTGGGCCTGGTGGCGGGGCGCGTCGATTTTCTGGCTGCTGCCAGGGATCGCGAGCCTTGTGCTTTTCGGCTGGCTTCTGGCACAGGTCGAAGCAGGTTTCGCCGGTCGAGCCTATGCCGCCTATGGCGGCGTCTATATCGCCGCGTCGCTGTTCTGGATGTGGGGCGCTGAAGGCCAGCGCCCAGACATCTGGGATGCCGCCGGTGCTTGCCTGAGCTTGATCGGCGCAGCAGTGATCCTTTTCGGGCCACGCACAGCGTGACGAAGGGTTCGGCGAAGCCGATCGCTCCGGTCAGCACCGACGCCCAGTTCGAGAAACCTGGCCGTTCGCCAAGCCGAGGCTGCACTCACCAACTGCGGACATTTCTGCCATCCGCTGCAAGAGCGAAGTCTCCATCAACGAGGGGAGAAGGTTGAGGGTGCTCGCAGCCCTCCCGGTCATGACGGGCGGAGATTGCATGGAGCCTGCCCGGCATCCAGCGTTTCGCCGCTTTCCGCATCCACGAACCCCCACTGGAACTCATGTTGTCCGAGTTCGAGGCGCAGGACACCCAGATGACCGAAGATGGCCTTGGCGGTGGTATCCAGCGTGGGTAACTCGCGCGATTTATCGCCGCCCGTGCCAACGGTAAAGGACACCGTCCCGTTCGTGGTATCCGGCGTACCGTCTGCGCCGAGCGGCAGGGTGCGCTCGTAGAAATGGTTGTGCCCGTTGAGAACGACGCTCGCCCCGGCCTGCTCCAGTTGCTTGAACAGCGCCACGGCGTTGTCGCGTCCGCCCCGCTCTTTCAACGAATAAGCAGGCCGGTGATAGAAGGCGAGAACACAGGCCTCAGGAGACGCAGCCAAGGTCTTGTTCAGCCAGAGCGCCTGCGGCGATCCTGGGCTGGCGTCGGTTTCGCTGTTCAGCGAGAGGATCAGCCAGGTGCCGTGATGCGTGGCGTAGTAGCCCAGATCATCCGGGCCCGCGCGCTCGCCCCAGTACTGGTAGTACCCAAAGGCATCGGGCGTATTGTACTCGTGGTTGCCCGGCGTGGGGAGCGTGCGTGCGCGATTGTCCTTCCAGAGCGGGTCAAAACAGTCGGAGAATTCCACCGGCTTGCCCGAACTGTAGACCAGATCGCCAAGCGCGAGGATCGGCGCGTTCGGC
>NZ_JAAGOU010000010.1:0-198398 GCF_010500775.1 Salipiger sp. PrR002 | reverse complement strand
TCAAGGACTGGAGGCGTGTGGCCACCCGATATGACCGGTGCCCGAAGGTCTTCTTTTCGGCCGTCGCCCTAGCCGCCCTCGTCATCTACTGGTTATGAATCCTGACCCTAGCATTTAACCCGGACCACTCGATGGGGTCGGCTCAGCGGGCACCTGCGGCTCCCTCGTGGCGGCGGCCGAATACCTCTGCGACAATCACACCGAGATTTTGCGCATAAAGGAAACCCACGACCATTTCCACAACGGCGTGTGTGACGGCTTCGACTTCGACGCCACCACGCTGCGGATCGGCGCGATGAGCATGACCCTGCACGGGGTGCACCTCACCCCGCTATGGGGTCAGTTTTCCACGCATCTTCACAGCTTGCGCGGCTCAGGTAGCGATTTGCTTCCGCGTCTCAAAGACACGATCGTTCACCCCCACCACGAGCACAACCGCGCCGTTGCGAAACGAGAACGGTTACACTTTTGCGCCCTTATGCCTGATCGCGCAGCCCACCAGCCCGGCGAGGATGCCGACGATGGTCGAGACGCTGTATTCCAGCGCCGTGATCGGCACCTCGGCGGAATGGTGGCCGCCGAGGATCAGCGGCGAGAGCACCCCGATGGCACCGCCGAGGATCGGCGCGACAATCCAGTTGCGGGTCGTCATGCCGAGCGCGACGCCGAGGATGCCGGGAAGGCCAAGGATGCTGCCTCCGATGGTGCCGAGTAAATCAAGCAGGCTCAGCATGGTGATGTCTCCCTTCTGTGCGAGCAGCGGCAGGCACTGCGCTGCGTCCGGTCAGTCGGCGTCCATGCCCAAGTAGGACTTGATCGAGGCGAGATCGACGCGCCCCGACGCCTCGGGTATACGGCCTTGCGCCAAGGTCTCGACGACGTGCTGGTATTCTTCGAGATACCCCGGCGCGAGATCATGTGCGATGCCCTGATGGCAGTCGATGCAGGTCATGTTTTCGTCCACCGCGCGCTGATGGTTCTGCGCCGCCCGCGTCTCTTGGATGGTGAAATCCATATATTCGAAGGCGTGGCAGTTGCGGCACTCGCGGCTGTCCGTCGCCTTCATCTTCTTCCACACCGCGGCGGCCATCTCGAGCCGCCGGTCCTCGTATTTCTCTGCGGTGTTTATGGTGCCCCGCAGCTCGTGGTAGACGTCCTTCACCGCCATCACCTTGGCCTTCATCTTGTACTGCCACTCATGCGGCACGTGGCAGTCCGAGCAGATCGCCCGCACGCCGGAGTGGTTGTTGTAGTGGATGGTCTGGCGGTACTCGCCGAGGTTGGTCTCCATCGAGTGGCAGGAGGTGCAGAACTCTTCGGTATTGGTCAGCTCCAGCGACCAGTGAAAGCCGCCCCAGAAGAGGATGCCGCCCAGAAACCCCGCGATCAGCAGGAAGCCGGTGCTGAACAGTCCGGTAGGGCTCCAGAATTTGTCCCATATGCGGAGCAGGATGTTGCGGCGGTGCCCGTGATTGTCCGGCATGTCGTCTCTCCCCATTCGGTCCTGCGTCAGCGCGAGACGCTGGAGGCTTCGAAGTCGTTGCCGACCAGCGCTGGCGCATCCGCCTGTGGGACGTGGCACTGGTTGCAGAACCAGCGGGTGCCGGCGACGGTGTCGAGCTGGTTGCCGCTGCGGTCGAGGTAGTGGGTCATCGATAGCGTCGGCGCGCCGCGGTCGCCGGCGTTGGTCCAGTCGTGGCAGCTCAGGCATTGGTTGGTGCGCAGGTCGATCTGGTACTGGGTCATGGAGTGCGGAATGGTCGGCGGCTGCTGGCGGTAGTTGCGCACTTCGCGGCCCTCCTGCTGCTGGTAGACCTCGGGCGGCTGGATTTCCTGATCCACTGCCGCGCCGCGCAGCGACTGGAGGCCTCCGGTTGTCTGCGCCACGACCAGCCCCGCGATGAGCAGGGGCGAGGCAAAGGCGGCGATCTTGGCGATGACCGGCAGTTTCATGGGCGCTCTCCGTAGTTGATTGCTGTCACGCAGGGTGGGTACCTCAGGCGGCGGAGTGTCGGGATCGTTCGGGCGGGGAGGAGGTCTCGACATGTGTGTCGAAGCGATGGGTGAAAGAGAAAACGTCGACCGAGCAGACGTCGACGCAGCGTCCGCAGTTGGTGCAGTCGGGCGAGAGGATAAGCGGCGTCTCGGCCTCCTTGCCGCGCAGGGCCGGGGCGATGACGTGGTTCTCGGGGCAGACGGCAAAGCAATCCATGCAGTCGTCGCAGGCGGCGCGACCTGTGGCGCTGACCCGCAGCAGGCTGTGCGTGCCCAGGAGCCCGTAGAAGGCGCCGACCGGGCAGAGGTGCCCGCACCAGCCGCGACGCGAGACCAGCAGGTCGAACAGGAAGACCAGCGCCACCAGTGCCCAGGCAAAGCCCATGCCGAAGGCCGTACCGAAGACCAGCCCGCGGTGCAGCATGGTAATCGGGTTGATCGCCTCCCAGGCGATAGTGCCGGTCAGGGCCGAGACGACCAGCACCGTGCCGAGCAGCCAGAGCCGCGTATGCCGCTTGGGCTGCCAGCCCTTCGGCAGGCCGAGTCTCACGTGCAGCCAGTGCGCGGCATCGGTCACCGGGTTGATCGGGCAGACCCACGAGCAATAGACCCGCCCGCCGATCAGCACGTAGCCGATGACCACGATCGCGGCGCCGATCAGCGCCGTCAGCTCGGGCCAGTGACCGGCGGCGAGGCTCTGCGCCAGCACCAGCGGATCGGTCAGCGGCAGGATGCCAAAGCTGCGCGAACCGGCAAGCGTGCCGGTCACCCACCAGAGGCCGAACCATGGACCCAGAAGGAAGAGCAGCAGGAAGAACCCCTGCGACAGGCGCCGCAGCAGCAGGAAACGGTGCGCCCGCCACCAGCCCTTGAGGTGGATCGCCTCCGCGCCGACGGGGAGTTTGGTCTTCTCCTTCATTCGCCTGCTCCCGGTACCGGGGAGGCCGGAAGGGTGAAGCTGGGCTCGAACCCGCCGGGCGCGGCGAGGTTGTCGGTGCCGGGGCCGGGCAGGCGGTCGGGCAGGTCAATCACCCCCTCGACCAGCGGGCCGCCGTGGTCCTCCATCTCCTCCCAGCCTTTGCGGTAATGCTCGGCGGGTGCGCCGCGGGCCAGCCGCAACGGCAGCACCTTGATCGCGGCTTCGGGCAGCACGCAGCTCTTTTCGCATTTGCCGCAGCCGGTGCAGTGCTCGGCGTGGACGGTCGGGGCAAAGATCGCGTGATGGCCTGACCGGTCATTGTGCGACAACTCGAGGGTGATCGCTTCGTCGATCACCGGGCAGACCCGGTAGCAGACGTCACAACGCAGCCCGAGGAAGTTGAGGCAGTTCTCCTGATCGACCAGAACCGCGGTGCCCATGCGCGCCTCGTCGATATTGTTGAGGGCCGGATCCAGCGCCCCGGTGGGGCAGGCCACGACGCAGGGGATGTCGTCGCACATCTCGCAGGGCACGTCGCGGGCGGTGAAGAAGGGCGTGCCGGTGGCCGGGCCGTCAGCGCCCAGTTCGGCCAGGGCCAGCGTGTCATAGGGGCAGTCGCGCACGCAGAGCCCGCAACGAATGCAGGCGCCGAGAAACTCGGCCTCGGGCAGGGCGCCGGGCGGACGCAGTGCCTCTGCCGGAAGCGCCCGCGCATCCCGCGCCAGCCATGCCAGTGCGCCGCCCGCGAGCGCGCAGCCACCGGCCATCCGCGCGGTGTCCATCAGGAACCTGCGGCGTTGCGGCGACAGCGGCATGGCGGCGGGCATGGCAGGCCTCCTCTGGCGTCTCCTCCGGCGTCAGGCGCGCGGGCAGGTGCGCGGGATTACACGCGCTCGACTTTGCAGGCGCATTTCTTGAAGTCGGTCTCCTTGGACAGCGGACAGGTGGCGTCGAGCGTCAGCTTGTTGATCAACTGCCCCTCGTCGAACCACGGCACGAAAACCAGCCCCTTGGGCACCTTGTTGCGGCCGCGGGTCTCGACCCGGCTGAGCATCTCGCCGCGCCGGGTCGAGATGTTGATTTCCTGGCCGCGGCGCAGGCCGCGTTCCTCGGCGTCTTCAGGGTGCATGAAGACCACGGCGGCAGGGAAGGCGCGGTGCAGCTCGGGCACCCTGCGGGTCATCGAGCCCGAGTGCCAGTGCTCCAGAACCCGCCCGGTCGAGAGCCACAGGTCGTATTCCTCGTCCGGCGCTTCGGCAGGCGGCTCGTAGGGGGCGAAGATGATCTTCGCCTTGCCGTCCGGATAGCCGTAGAAGGTCACCTCCGTGCCCTCGGGCACATAGGGATCGTAGCCCTCGCGGAAGCGGTAGAGCGTTTCCTGCCCGTCCACCACCGGCCAGCGCAGGCCGCGCGCCTGATGATACTGCTCGAAGGGCGCGAGGTCATGGCCGTGGCCGCGTCCGAAGGAGGCGTACTCCTCGAACAGCCCCTTTTGCACGTAGTAGCCGAAGTGCTGAGCCTCGACATTGTCAAACCCCTCGGCGGTCTCTTCCAGTGGGAAGGCGTTCACCTGGCCGTTCTCGTAGAGCACCTCGTAGAGCGTCTTTCCGGCCAGCTCGGGCATCTTGGCCACCAACTCGTCGCCCCAGACCTCCTCGACGGTGAAGCGCTTGGCGAACTCCATCAGCTGCCAGAGGTCCGACTTGGCCTCGCCCGGCGCCATGACCTGCTGGCGCCAGAACTGGGTGCGGCGCTCGGCATTGCCGTAGGCGCCTTCCTTCTCGACCCACATGGCGGTGGGCAGGATGAGGTCGGCCGACATGGCGGTCACGGTCGGGTAGGGGTCCGAGACGGTGACGAAATTCTCGGGGTTGCGGTAGCCGGGCCAGCCCTCCTCGTTGATGTTGGCGCCAGCCTGCATGTTGTTGTTGCACTGCACCCAGTAGGCATTGAGCGTGCCGTCCTTCAGCGCGCGGTTCTGCGCAACCGCGTGCAGCCCGGGCTTTTCGGGGATGGTGCCCTCGGGCAGCTTCCAAATCTCCTCGGCATGGGCGCGGTGTTCGGGGTTTGTCACCACCATATCGGCGGGCAGCCGGTGCGCGAAGGTGCCAACCTCGCGCGCGGTGCCGCAGGCCGAGGGCTGGCCGGTGAGCGAGAAGGGGGAGTTGCCCGGCTCCGAGATCTTCCCGGTCAGCAGATGGACGTTGTAGCACAGGCCGTTCGCCCAAGAGCCGCGCGTGTGCTGGTTGAAGCCCATGGTCCAAAGCGACATGACCTTGCGGTTGGGATCGGCGTATTGCTCGGCCAGCCGTTCGAGCTGGTGTGCCGGAACGCCGGACATCTCGGAGACCTTCTCCAACGTGTATTCCGAAACGGCGGCGGCATATTCGTCAAAGTCGATCGGGGTCAGCTCGCCAGAGTTGGGATTGGCCGCGGCTTCCTGCAACGGGTTGGTGTCGCGGAGCCCGTAGCCGATGTCGGTGGCGGTGCGGGTGATGTTGACGTGCTTATCAAGGAAGTCCCAATTCACCGCGTTATTCTGGATGATGTAATTGGCGATGTAGTTGAGGATCGCCAGATCGGTCTGCGGGGTGAACACCATGCCGTTGTCTGCCAGCTCGAAGCTGCGGTGTTCGAAGGTCGACAGCACGTGCACCTGCGCGCCCTCCTTGGTCAGCCGGGTGTCGGTGAGGCGCGACCACAGGATCGGATGCATCTCGGCCATGTTCGAGCCCCAGAGCACGAAGGTGTCGGCGTGCTCGAAGTCGTCGTAGCAGCCCATCGGCTCGTCGATGCCGAAGGCGCGCATGAAGCCGACCACTGCCGAGGCCATGCAGTGCCGGGCGTTGGGGTCGATGTTGTTCGATCGAAAGCCCGCCTTCATCAGCTTGGAGGCGGCGTAGCCCTCCCAGACCGTCCATTGTCCCGAGCCGAACATGCCCACCGAGGTTGGGCCCTTGGCGGCCAGCGCCGCCTTCCACTTTTCGGCCATGACGTCGAAGGCCTCGTCCCAGCTCACCGGTTCGAATTCGCCGTTCTTGTCGTAGACGCCGCCCGACTTGCGCAGCATCGGCGTGGTGAGCCGGTCGGCGCCATACATGATCTTCGACAGGAAATAGCCCTTGATGCAGTTCAGGCCGCGGTTCACCGGCGCCTCGGGGTCGCCCTGCGTGGCGACCACACGGCCCGCCTTGGTCCCGACAAGCACCGAGCAACCGGTGCCGCAGAAGCGGCAGGGGGCCTTATCCCAGCGGATGTCCGAATTGCCCGGGGTCTGCGCCAGCGCGCCGGGGGCGAGCGATATGCCCGCGGCGGCGGCGGTGCTGGCGGCGGCGGTGGCCTTGAGGAAAGTCCTGCGCGAGTCCGAAATGGTCATGGGTCAGGTCTCCGGATGGGGAGCGGCGGGGGATGGGCGCTGCGGGAGGTCTTCGAAATGGTGGTAGTTGATGGTCAGCGAGATCACGCCGCGGATCTGGTGCAGCGACATGATGGTGTCCGAAGCAAAGGCGGTGTCGGTGTCCTCGACCACAACCACCAGCCGCCCGTCGTCGCTCTGGGCATGCACCTCTACGCCGTCGAGCGCCTCCATCTGCGCGCGGGCATCAAGCAGCGCATCCTGCGCGACGTGGACGAGGCAGCCGCAGATGTTCATCGCACGGCCTCAGATACTGGTGCGCGCTGCTCAAAGGACACCGCGCTGGCCGGGCAGACAAAGGCGCAGTCGCCGCAGCCGGTGCATTGCGCGGGGTCGAGCGTGGGGGCGGCGCGGCCGCCGGTCATCAGGCGAAAGCGGATGGCGCGGGGCTCGCAGGCATCTTCGCAGGCCCGGCACGCGATGCCACTGAGCGACAGGCAGATGTCAGTGATGGTGGCGGTCCACGGCCAGTCGGGCACGGCCTCGGGACGCAGGGCGCCGGTCTCGCAGGCCTCGGCGCAGGCGCCGCAGAACGTGCAGGGGCCTTGCGAGAAGTCGACCAGCGGCAGGGCGGGGTCTGGCGCGTCGGGCTGTCGAATAAGGATCGCCTCGGGGCAGGCGCGCAGGCAGTCGCCGCAGCCGGTACAGAGCTGCGAGAAGCGGGCCTGCGCCCCCGGGGGCCTCATCAGAGGTGCCTCGGGGCGCGACAATTGCCCGCGAAGGAAGTTGCGTCTGCTGTGCTGGGTCGTCATCGACGTCCTGGCTTTCCGCTTTGCCCGCGAAAAATCCTGCGGACGAGAACTATGACCGAAAGTCTGCCACAGGTTGACTGCCCGGGAAAGGACAGTCTCAGAAGATGCAGGGAATCGGCAAAAAATCGGGGACCCACGATTTCGCCAAAGACGCACTAGTGTGCCGTCTGACCCGCCACTGATCCTTCATCTCGCCGCGACCGGAACCCGGTTTGTGTTTACGCCGGATCTGCGCGTGGGTCAGGTTGAGAGCATTGCCTCGTTGAGCAGCTCGCCTTGCATCCGACCATGAACGCTGTCCACAAAGACGTTCTGCACAGCCTTGCCTGGCGCATTATAGCGCCACTCGACCCGCTGGGCGGGTGCGAAGGTTATCGTCGCGGTGCTGGTCAGGTCGGTCCCGTAGCACGTCGGGAACAAGCGCTGCCGACAGGTTATGGCCACGCGCTGCCATCTGGGCAATGCAACCATTCATGCATTGCGCTCATGAGTGCCTTCCATTCTGAGCGGATTATCCGGTCGGGCGGTCTCATCTAAATACCCGGTCATGAAGCGGACAGGGCCGGTGAGGCGTCAGCGACATCTCGTCGGCCGCACCTGTCCGGGAACCAAAATCCGGAGTGACACAGATGATCCTCGAAGAAACTTTCACCCTTCCCAATGGTGTCGCCATGCCGAAACTCGGCCTCGGCCTCGGCACCTGGATGATCGAAGACGATGTCGTGGCGGAGGCCGTGAAGGCGGCCATCGCGATGGGCTATCGGCACATCGACACCGCTCAGGCCTACGGCAACGAGCGCGGCGTTGGTCAGGGCATCCGCGAGAGCGGCGTGGCCCGTGACCAGCTGTTCCTGCAGACCAAGCTGGCGGCTGAGATCAAGGACTACGATGGCGCCAAGGCGGCGATCGACGGCTCGCTCGAGACCCTCGGGCTCGATTATATCGACCTGCTGATCATCCACAGCCCGCAGCCCTGGGCAGAGTTCGGCGGCGAAGATCGCTGCTTCGAGGGCAACCTTGCCGCGTGGAAGGCGCTGGAAGAGGCCTACGAGGCCGGCAAGATCCGCGCCATCGGCGTGTCGAACTTCAAGCAGGCGGACCTGCAAAACCTTCTGAATAACGCGACCGTCAAGCCGATGATCAACCAGGTCCTCGCGCACATCAGCAACACCCCGTTCGAGCTGATCGACTTCTGCCAGCGGAACGGCGTGCTGCTCGAAGCCTATTCGCCCATCGCGCACGGCAAGATCCTCGACAACGCCGAGATCAAGGCGATGGCCGACACATATGGCGTCACCGTCCCGCAACTCTGCATCCGATACGTGCTGCAACTGGGTCTTGCGGCGCTGCCGAAGACCGGCAACCCGGCGCATATGAAGAGCAACGCCGAGCTGGACTTCGTGATCTCGGACGCGGACATGGACGCCCTGAAGCGCGCCGAGGAGATCAAGCACTACGGCGACGCCAGCATGTTCCCGGTCTATGCCAAGGCTTGATCTGCCGAAACAGGTTGGCGACGAAGCGCGCCGACAGACGCCGCGCCCCGGGCCACCAATTGGCCCTCGGGCGCGGCGGTCAAATATGGCTCGGCAGCCACGTCACGAGCCCCGGGACCGCGTAGCTCAGCAGCAGGAAGCCTAGGATGATCGCGAACATGGGCATCGAAGCTTTCGCGACCCTGCCTATGCTCACCCCAGTGATGTTCTGGATCACGAAGAGGTTCATCCCCACCGGAGGTGTGATCTGCGCCAGTTCGACCACAAGGACGATGTAGACGCCGAACCAGATCAGGTCGATCCCGGCCTGCTGTATCGTCGGGAGCAGGATGGCGATGGTGAGGATCACCATGGAGATGCCGTCGAGAAAGCACCCCAGCACGATGAAGAAGACGGTCAGCATCATGATCAGGGCAAACGGCGGCAGGTTCGCGGAACCAATCAGTTCGGCAACCTGCCGCGGCAGGCCGACGAACCCCATGACGAGGGTCAGAAAGGCGGCACCGGCCAGGATCAGGCCAATCATGCAATAGACGCGAACACTGGACATCAGCCCGTCGCAGAAACTGCGGTAGGTCAGTGTGCCGTCCAGAGCTGACAAGAGCAGGGCACCGACGACACCGATGATGGCCGCCTCGGTCGCCGTGGCGATGCCCATGTAGATCGAGCCCATGACCGTCGCGATAAGCAGGATCACGGGCAGCAGCCCGGCAGAGCCCCGGATCTTTTCGCTCAGGCTCATCCGGAACCCGGCCGATGGGACTTGGGCGGGATTGAGCATCGCCCAGCCCATCACATATCCCGAAAAGGCCAAGGTGAGCACGAGACCCGGTATGATCCCGGCGATGAACAGTTTGACGATCGACACATCTGCGGCGACGCCGTAAACGATCATGATCACCGAAGGCGGGATGAGCAGCCCCAGCGATGCCGATCCGGCCAGCGTGCCGACCATCAGGCGCTCGGGATACCCTCGTTTGTGCAGCTCGGGCACCACCATCCGTCCAACGGTTGCGCAGGTCGCAGCCGACGATCCGCTGACGGCGGCGAAAATGGCGCAGCTGAAGACGTTCACATGCAACAGGCGGCCCGGGATCATGTCGGCCCAAGGGGCGACGCCGCGGAAGACATTGTCGATCACCTTCGTGCGGAACAGGATCTCGCCCATCCAAAGGAACATCGGAAGGGCGACCATCGTCCAGCCGCTTGTCGCGCCCCAGATCGTCAGGGCCATGGCATCGCCCGCGGCCCTTGGGGTGAAGAGTTCCATGGCGATCACGCCGACGCCGACAAGCGCAAGCCCGACCCAGAGGCCGGAGGCGAGGGTGACCAGCAAGAGCGCCACAAGCGATATGGCAATGAGAAGGTCCATCGGCATCACGCGGCCTCGGCTGGGGTCTCGGCAGAGACGAAGAACCGCGCGCCACGCAAATCACTGATCAGGGCATCGAGCAGCGACAGGGCAAAGCCCACCGCTCCAAGCGCCATGGCGATCTGAGGGATCCAGAGCGGCGTGGCGTCGGCGCCAGAGGAGACATCGTGGAAAAGATGCGACTGCCAGACCAAGCGGATGGCGTAATAGGCAAGGTAGAAGGTCGCCATGCAGCCAAGGCCAAGACAAAGCTGCTGAAGCCGTCGGCGTCCGCTTCCCGCCAGCCTTTCGAGCAGGAAATTCACCCGGATGTGGCCGCCGGCCTGGAAGGTCACCGGCATGCCAAGGAAAAGCGCCGCGGCCACGAAATATCCCGCATATGCGTCAAGTCCGGACAGCGCGATGCCCGCAAGGCGGCTTGCGATCGACAGGCAGGTACAAGCGAACGCGGCGAGCATCGCGGCACAGGCGAGGACACCTAGGACGCGGTATAAGATATCAAGAGCCGATCTCATGGCTGGCAATCCCTTGCTGTGGTCTGGATGACGGAGGGCCTGAGCGGCCATCCGTCCTTGCTTGGCCAGCGTGGCCTCATTTTCCGGCGTGATACGCCTCGATCAGGGCGGCACCCTCCGGCCCGCTCGTTTCCAGCCAGTCTTCGAGCATGGCATCACCGGCCGCTTTCAGGCCGTCGGTCAGAGCCTGCGTCGGGGCCTCGATCGTCATGCCTTCGGCCTGCAGCGTGTCGAGGTATTCGTCGTCTTTCGCCTCGCTCATCTGCCAGCCGAGTGTCTCGGCCTCTGCGGCGGCCTTCAGAACGGCCTGCTGATCTTTTTCGGGCAGCGCGTCGAACGCCGCCTTGGAGACAAGGACACCGTTCTTGGGCAGCCACGCGTTGACCGTGTAAAGATAGCTGATCTGCTCATAGAACTTGGCGGACACGCCTCCGGCGCTCGAGTTCAACAGGTTTTCCACCATGCCCGTCGCAAGCGCCTGTCCCATCTCGGACAATTGGATCGTCGTCGGCTGCGCCTTGAGCAGTGTGGCCAGTTCGGATGTGGCAGGGTTGTAGGCGCGCATCTTGGTGCCGGCCAGATCGCTGACATCAGAGATGGGTTTCTCGCTGTAGAGGTTCTGACCCTGCCACGGCACGGTGTAGAGCAGCATCATGCCCTGATCCGCGAGCAGGGCGTCGAGCGCGGGCCGGGACGCTGCGTCCAGCCGCTTGGCATCGTCATAGCTCACGGCGAGGAAGGGCACGGAGTCGACGCCGAACAGCGGGTTCTCGTTCGAAAAGTTCGACAGCAGGACCTCTCCGGCCTGAACCTGACCGGACTGGACCGCGCGCTTGATCTCGGGTGCCTTGTAGAGCGACGCGCCGAGGTGAACCGTGATTTTCAGGTCGCCATCCGTCAGCGCCTCGACCTCATCCGCGAAGGACTGGAGGACCTCGGTATGGAACACGCCCGCGCCATAAGCCGTCGGCAGATCCCAGCTGGTCTCGGCGCGCGCGCCGGTGCTGACGAGTGAGAGCAGCGCTGCGGTTGTCAAAAGAATGCGTTTCATTTTGTTTTTTCTTTCTTTTCCGGTTGAGGAGAAATCCCCGCCTCCCTGTGGCGGCGAGGGGCTATAGATCGAGGACCATGGTCGTGCCCTCTGCGCGTGAGACGCAGCTGAGGAGGTGCGTCTTGCGTTCGGTGTCCGTGAGAAGCAGATCGCGGTGAAGCGGGTGGCCTTGCAGAAAGCGCAGCTTGCAGGTGCCGCAACTGCCGATCTCGCAAGAGGAGTCGACCGGAACCCGGCACCGTTTAAGGGCGTCGAGCAGGCTTTCCCGCGAACTCACTTGCACGGTTTCGCCCGTGCTCTTGATGGTCACTTCGAAGGGAAGGTTCTCGGCCTCTCCGGGCGGAGAGACGAAAGCTTCGAAGTGAACGTTGCTCCGCGGCCAGTCCTGCGTCGCGCTCTGAAAGGCGCCGATCAGCCCGGCTGAGCCGCAGCAATACGCATGACGGTCGTCTGCGGCAGTGCCGACAAGGGCGCGGAGATCGGCGCGACCCGTTTCGGCGCTCAGGTGCACGGTGGCCTGTCCTTGCGACACAAGCGTCTCGATGCGCTCGTGAAAGGGAATGTCGTCGGCCGAGCGCACCAGAAGGTGGAGGTGGAAGGGGTCGCCGCGCGTGGCAAGCTCTTCGGCCATGGCAAGCATCGGCGTGATCCCGATGCCCCCCGCGATCAGGCAATGCGCGCCCGATGCCGCCAAGGGAAAATCGTTGCGCGGTCGTGATATGCGCGCGATCGCACCGGGTTTGAGCAGACGGTGCAGCAGTTTCGACCCGCCTTTTCCTTTCGCGTCGCGGGCGATCGCTATGACATAGCGTCCCTGCGCAGAGACCGAGTTGATCAGAGAATATCGCCGGATGCCAATCGTCGGCACCGCGATGCCGATATGCGCGCCGGCGCTGAAGGTCGGGAGATTTTGCCCGCCAGCCTCGACCAATTCGTAAGAGCGGATTGTGCCTGTCTCGCGCGTCACACGTTCGACCCGCACGAAGATGCGGTTGGGAATGCTCATAGTCTGTTCGTGTAGCTGTCTTGCAGGAGGGCTTCGATATGTTCGACGGATCCGTCGCCTTCGGCGCCCTTAGTGTGGTCACGGAAGATCTCGGCGATAGGGGGCAGATCGTCCTCCTCGACCCAAGAGAGAGGATTCCAGAGCGTCGAGCGCATGGCCGCCTTGGCGCAGTGCAGATAGCACTCGGTCACCTCGAAACCGATCGCAAGCTGCGGCGCAGTTCCAGCCTTGTCCTGCGGCTCCGCTTGCGGACCACCCTTGCAAACATACGCCCGGCCATTGATGCGAAGAGTCTCGTCGAGTCCGGGCACGATGGCGAGCATACCGAAGCCGGGATTTTCCAGCAGGTTGAGCATGGTGTCGCATCGGCGGTTGCCGGTTGCTTCGCGGATCAGGAAATGCCGGTCATCGAGGATTTCGATAAAGCCCGGCGCGCCGCCTCTCGGCGAGCTGTCGCAGCGGCCATCGGGGCGGCAGGTGGCGAGGATCACGTAGGGCGTGAGGCCGAGGAAACGGCGGACATGCGGATCAATGCTGGAAATGACCTTGCGCCGCACAAGGGACGAGGGCGGTTGCACGATCTCGCGCAACTCTTCGGTGCTTGTGACGAGGTCTCCGAAAGGATGGCTGTCAGTCATGTTCTGTTCTGTCCCGTGCTCGTTCCAGCAGATCGTAATGGGCGAAAAATTGACCTGCTTCCATCTTCGGGCTAATCTTTGTTCAAATCGGGTCAGGCCCTGCAGTGCGGTCACAGCCAAGGCCCGCCTCCATCGCAGAAATGCCCCTCGGCGTTGAAGAGAGTGCCTTATGCGGCAGACTGCAGTTGAAAGCGTCACGGTCGGAGGGGCCGCTGTCATCGCCACGGCGAATGAATATCCGGCGCATTTGGAATTTCCCGAACACCGCCACGCCCGCGCTCAGTTGCTCTATGCGAGTCGCGGCGTGGTTACGGTCAATACCCCGGCGGGATCATGGGTCATGCCGCCACAGCGCGCGGTCTGGCTGCCACCCGACACCCCGCACAGCGCGCGCACCAATGGCAGGGTTTCAATGCGCAGCATTTACATCGCGCCCGAACTGGCGGCGACGCTGGACCATCCCGGGACGTGCTGTGTCGTCGAGGTTTCCGAGCTTCTCAGGGCCTTGCTCAGGGCCTCCGCCGACATGCCACTTACATACCCGGAACACAGCCGCTACGGGCGGATCGCTCAGCTGATGCTGGATGAGCTTAATTTCAACCAGATCACACCGCTCAACGCGCCGTTGCCGCAACATCCCAAGCTTAGGGCGATCTGCGCAGACATCATGCGCAGGCCCGGTCAACGGGTCTCGATTGACGATGTCGCTGACCGGATGGGCGTGAGTCGCAGCAGTTTAACGCGGCTCTTCCGCACCGAGACCGGGCTGAGCTTTGGGATTTGGCTGCAACAGGCCCGCATGCTCGAAGCGCTGCGCAATATCGCGGACGGACAGCCTTTGGCTCATGTGGCGCTGGATTGCGGCTTTGCGAACCAGAGCGCCTTCACGACCTGTTTTCGCAAAATTCTTGGGATGCCGCCGAGCCAGTATTTTGCCTCCACATTGGAGAGTTGAAATCCACTGCTCTGCGGTGTGATCAGGCAACGCTCGGCGCGGCCTCTGGGCTCTGCAAACGCTCTTGCAGGGCCGGTGGGGTCTTGGCGCGCCGCCCAAGACCCGATTGCCGGTGCACGGCGGACCGTCAGAAGATCCCGTCGGTGCGGCAGTTGATGTGGATCTCGGGCACCGAGGCGGTATTCGACAGGCCGATCGCTTCCATCACCAGATGCGCGACCTCCCCTGGCTGGGTCATCTGCTCTGCGGCTCTGCTGCCCGCAGCGGCGGTCTCCCCCATGTCTGTCGCCACGAGGCCGGGGCAAATCGCGGTCGCGCGGATGCCGTGATCCCAACCTTCGTAGCGCAGCGCGTGAGCAAGGCCGACGGCGGCAAACTTGCTGACCGAGTAGAGCCCGGATCCGGCCGAGGCCACCCGCTTGCCGGAGAGCGATCCGAGGATGATGACGCGGCCGTGGCCTGCACCTTTCAGACCCTCCCAAGCCGCCATCGCCAGCCGCCGCGGGGCGCGCAGGTTGACCTCCAGAAGGGTGTCCACCTCGGCCTCGGAAGCCTCGACAATGCTGCTTGAGGTGAAGAGCCCGGCGCTTGCGACGATGGCGTCGATCCGCCCGCGCTGCGCCATGACAGCCTCGGCCCAAGCGGTCTCGGCGTCGCGGTCGGTAGCGTCATAGGCAAAGGTGTCCAGCAAGGCCGGATCAAGCCCCTCTGGTGTGCGCGTGGGGTCGCGCAGACCAAGGCTTACGTGCCAGCCGAGGGCCTGCGCCGCACGGGCGATTTCTGCGCCAATCCCACGGCTGCCGCCGGTGAGCATCATTACGGGGCGGTCGGTCATGGAGGGTCCTTTCGGTCAGTAGCTCATTCGCGGCAGCCATGGGATCAGCGCCGGGACTAGAACCGCAAACCTAGCCAAGTCATTCAAGAGTAACCATAAGAACCCGCGGGAAAGTCTGGAAAATACACTCCGCGCGGCATGGCGTGACCACGCGCCGACTTGATGTGCACCCGGAAAGCGGCCCCGTATCAGCCTAGAGCTTTCGGCGAAGCTTTCCTGACTGGGAAGGGCGCGTCACCATTGCCAACCCGCTTTTCTCAAACCGCGCCAAGCGCCGGTTGATCAGCGCCCTCGCTGCAGACGCTAGCCTTCTTGCGGGGTGCTTACACCAAGACGTTTGGGATGCAGCACGACACGCGCGTTCATCGGAACCTGATCGTAGAGCAGGGTGATCTGGTCGTTTATGAGGCCGGCACAACCGTTCGAGACAGCCCGCCCGATGGTTCCCGGATCATCCGTCCCGTGAATTCGCAAAAAGGTGTCGCCGCGCTCAGGGGTGAAGAGATAGAGCGCGCGGGCACCAAGAGGATTGCCGGGACCCCCAGGCATACCGCCATCGGCGTATTTTTGATATTTTTCGGGTTCGCGCTCGATCATGCCGGGCGTCGGCGTCCATGAAGGCCATTCTTTCTTGGCGCCGACGAAGTATTCACCCGGCTCATAGAGCCCGTCGCGGCCGACGCGGATGGCATAGACCCACGCTTGGCCATCGGGAAGTGACCAGAAGAGCCGGTACGCGTCTGGATACACGTGAACTTCGTTGGCTGGCAGCGGGGTCGTCAACCGAACGAGTTGCGGTTGTATCACGCTGGGGGCCGGAGTGGCGGTCTGTGCGCGCAGCAGCGCGGGCATCGCGAGACCTGCTGCTGAGGCGAGGCCGAGCGTCAGGGTCCTGCGCCGCGTCATAAAAGCATTCATGGTTATTCCTTTCTGTCACCGGCCCAACGTCGATTAGCCAGAGATGACTATTGGGGTTAACTTAACTGGCGCTTAGGGAAGGTGCGGCGTCGGAGTTTAGCCACGCGCACAGTTACCTCCGTTCAAACATTGCCGGAGCCGCAGTTACTTGCGTGCTCCCATCAAGAAACCGAATGTGTGCGATGATGGCAGAGTTCCATCATTTGGGCGTGATCCCGAAATAGCGTGGTGTTCCGGCACCAAAGTCTGGATTGCGTGTGTCCGCTGTACTTTCCGCAGAAGAGCCCTGTCTCGGGCCCGCTCAGGCTTCGGTGTCATGGCTTCGTTTCGCCGAACCGGTCGCGCCATGGAACTCTTTCGCGCAGCGGCAATCCCATTCATGACTCTCAGGAGCATTCAGGGCATATAGGAGTGAAAATAGGTCAAGAGACATGATCGACATACAGCCACTCGCCATCCTGCGCGAAATCGACCGGACCGGCAGCCTTACCGAAGCCGCGGACCGACTGCATTTGACACAGTCGGCGGTCAGTCATGCCATTCGCCGGTTCGAAGAGCGGCACGGCGTGAAGCTTTGGGAGCGAGAGGGCCGCAAGCTGCGGCTCACCCCGACGGGTGAGTATCTGCTTGGGCTGGCAGCGCGGGTTTTGCCCCAGCTTGAACACGGGGCCACCGTTCTGGAGGACTATGCGCGCGGTCGGCGGGGGGCGATCCGGGTCGGGATGGAGTGCCACCCCTGTCAGGATTGGCTGATGCGGATCGTGGATCCATTTCTGGCGAAATGGCCGGATGTCGATCTCGACGTGACCTCCGCTTTCCAATTCGGCGGGCTGGCGGCGTTGCTGGGGCATGAGATTGACCTGCTGGTCACGCCTGACCCTGTAGAGCGCCCGGGTCTCGAATACAGGCCTGTCTTCAATTACGAACTGGTTCTCGCGGTGGCCGAGGACCACCCGCTTGCCCGCAAACGGCAGGTCGTGCCGGGCGATCTGGCACGCGAGACGCTAATCACCTATCCGGTCGCCCGCGAGCGGCTCGACATCTACACCCGGTTCTTGGTCCCGGCCCATGCACTGCCGCGTCGGCACCGCACGGTTGAGACCACCGATCTGATGCTTCGACTGGTCGCCTCGGGACGAGCCGTCAGCGCGACGCCGGATTGGCTGCTGCGTGATGCCACGGGCGTGACAGGTGTGCGCCTCGGAGAGGGCATCCCCAAGTCGATCCATTTGGGCTATCGGACCGGTGAATCCCAGAACCACCTTCAGGGGTTCATTCAACTGGCAGAGACCGCTCAGGTCTGATCCCAAGTTTTTGGAACTGCCTGCCTTAGGCAGAACCGCAGCGTTTGTTGCGGATATTCCGGCATGACCTCATGTCATAAAAGTCGGAGAAGAAGTCATTTTTGTTCATGTGTCTGTCGCTCCATACAAGCGGCACCTCTGGCATCGCAGGGCAGCGCGCCTGCCGCGATGCGCAACATGAACAATGACCGGACAGCGAAGCATCATGCCCGAACCCTCTGCCTTCAAAATCACGAGCCTTCGGTTCGACGAAGACTACATGCCCACCGACAGCACGCGGCTGACGACCAATTTTGCCAACCTCGCACGCGGCTCGAACCGGCGGCAGAACCTGACAAACGCGCTGCGCATGATCGACAATCGGTTCAACGACCTCGCGCATTGGGACAATCCCTCGGGAGATCGCTACGCCGTCGAACTCGACATCATCTCGGTCGATCTGGATGTGGACGGCAAAGGCCAAGCCTTCCCGGTGATCGAGGTGCTGAAGACCACCATACATGACAGGCAGACCGACGCGCGCATCGACGGCCTCGTGGGCAACAACTTCTCGTCCTACCTGCGGGATTATGATTTCAGCGTCGTCTTGCCCGCGCATCGCAAGGCGCGGGACGGCATCAGCGTGCCGGATGATTTCGGCGAGTTGCATGGAAATATCTTCCGGGCCTTCGTCGCCTCGGAGGCGTTCAGGGCGCAGTTCCGCAAGCCGCCGGTGATCTGCATCAGTGTGTCTGAGAGCAAGACCTACCGCCGGACCACCAACGCCCATCCGGTTCTTGGCGTCGAGTATGAGCCGAGCGGTGCCTCGCTGACAGAGCAGTACTTCCGCAAGATGGGCATGCAGGTGCGGTATTTCATGCCGCCCCGAAGCGTCGCGCCGCTGGCCTTCTATTTCATCGGCGACCTGCTGAACGACTACACCAACCTCGAACTCATCGGCACGATCAGCACGATGGAGGCCTTTCAGAAGATCTACCGCCCCGAGATCTACAACGCGAATTCCGAGGCCGGTCACTGCTACAAGCCCAGCCTGAAGCACCGGGATTTCTCGCCCACACGCGTCATCTACGACCGCGAGGAACGCGCACGACTGGCGACCGAGCAAGGCAGGTTCGCCGAAGAGCATTTCATCAAGCCTCACCTCGCCCGTTTGGGCGAATGGTCTGCTCAATCCGCCGTTTGACCAATTCAGTTACCGCACGAGACACACCCCAATGACCAAACTACTCCCCACCTCCACCTCTGGCAGCCTGCCGAAACCCTCTTGGTTGGCCGAGCCGGAAAAGCTCTGGTCGCCTTGGAAGCTTGCGGGGGAGGATCTTGCGCAGGCCAAACGCGATGCCTTGCGTGTGACCCTTGGCGAACAGCTTGGCGCTGGCATCGATATCGTCAGTGACGGCGAACAGACCCGTCAGCATTTCGTCACCACCTTCATTGAAGGTCTCGATGGCGTCGATTTCGAAAAGCGCGAGACCGTGCGGATCCGGAACCGCTATGAGGCCAGCGTCCCTACGGTGGTCAGCGCCGTGTCACGGTCCCGGTCTGTCTTTGTCGAGGACGCCAAATTCCTGCGGGCACAGACCGATGCGCCGATCAAATGGGCGCTGCCCGGGCCTATGACGATGATCGACACGCTCTATGACGCCCACTACCGCAGCCGCGAGAAACTGGCCTGGGAATTCGCCACGCTGCTGAACGAAGAGGCGAAGGAACTTGAGGCTGCTGGGGTCGACATCATTCAATTCGACGAGCCGGCCTTCAACGTCTTCTTTGAAGAGGTCAATGATTGGGGGATGGCGACGCTGGAGCGGGCCATGCAGGGCCTGAAGTGTCAGAAAGCGGTCCATGTCTGCTATGGCTACGGCATCAAGGCGAACACGGATTGGAAGGCGACCCTCGGCTCTGAATGGCGGCAGTACGAGATGATCTTCCCGGCCATTCAGGCCTCAGGCGTCGATCTGATTTCGCTGGAATGCCACAACTCGCACGTTCCGCTTGAGCTTATGGAACTGCTTCGCGGCAAGAAGATCATGGTCGGCGCGATTGATGTGGCCACCCCCAAGATCGAGACGCCCGAGGAGGTCGCGAACACACTGCGCAAGGCGCTGCAATTCGTGGATGCGGACAAGCTTTATCCCTGCACCAATTGTGGGATGACGCCGCTGTCGCGGAACGTCGCGCGTGGCAAGCTCGAAGCGTTGAGCGGGGGTGCAGAAGTTGTCCGTCAGGAACTGGCTGGCTGAACGGTAAGATGATTGAGGTGGACCCTTGGAGCCGGTCACATCATCCCGCGGGCAGCCGGTAGAACTCCGCAGCATTGGTTTCGAAAATCTTGCTGAGGTCATCGGACGTATAGAGGTCCGAAAGAAGCGCGCGGGCCAGTTCGGTGACCTCTGAATGGGTCGCGGCGAGCGTGCACACCGGCCAGTCGGTTCCGAAAATCAGCCGGGTGGGGACCGAAGGACCGTGCCACGTGGCTCAGGAAGGGGCGGATGCGTTCTGCGGTCCAATCCGCCCCTGCCTCAGTCACCATGCCCGAGATTTTGCACGAAAGGTTGGGGTGCGCGGCGATGCGGGTGATGTCCACTCCCCATTGTCCAAGCTCGCCGGAGGTCATGTCCGGCTTTGACATATGGTCGACAACGCCGCGCAGACCGGGCACGTCGGGCAGCACCTGCAAAAGCGCAGGCAGGTGGCGCGGGAAGGTCAGGATATCGAACGGCACGTCGCGCCGGGCGACCTCCCATAGGGCGGCCCGAAAGGCATCCGAGGTGATGAGGGCGGGGTCGTGGTCCTGCAACATGGGCCGAAGCCCCAGCCACTTCGGATGCTCCGCGTAATGGTCGAGCCGCGCGGCGAAATCCGGCGAGGTCATGTCGAGCCAACCCACCACGCCCGCGACGAAATCGGACCGTGCGGCAAGATCGAGCAGGAAATCCGTCTCGGCCTCGGTTTCTGCGGCCTGCACGACGATGCTGCGTTCGATCCCGGCCTCGGCCATCAGGGGCGCAAGGTCTTCGGGCCCGAAGTCACGCAACAGCGGGGTCAGGTCCGGCGTCATCCAAGCGTAGTCTCCGCGGTCGACCTGCCAGAAGTGCTGATGGGCGTCGATCGTCATGCCCGCAGCACCCCTTTCTTGAGAATGAGGTTGGCGTAGAGCCGCCGTTCGCCCGTCGCCACGATGGCATAGGCGGTCTTTGCGCGGTCGTAGAAGGCAAAGCGGTCAATCTCCTCCATCGTGACCGGCGCGCCTGCTGCATCGGAAAGGATACGATCAAAGTCATCGTAGATCGGCGGGCGACCGTCGGGAGACGACATGGCGGCGGCAGGGGCATCGACAAAATCGTCGAGGGGCATGACCGAAAGAATTGCTTCGGCGACGCGGTCAACACCGATGCCCGGCAGGCGGATCAGGCGCCGGGCCAAGGCGGCCGCCGGAAAGTTGGCGTCGGTCAGGACGATTTCGTCGCCGTGCCCCATGTCGCGCAGGATGGCGAGCAGGTCGCCGGTCAGCAGCGGGTCGATATTTTTGAGCATTGTCGAAGCCCTTTGTCAGTGGCCTTGGGTCGCGAGAAGCGCGGCGTCGAGGTCGGACCAGAGGCCGTCCGGCAATTCGGTGCCGAACCAGTCGACATTCTGTTGAAGCTGCGCGGGGCTCTTGGCGCCGATCACCACAGAGGTGACAGCAGGGTGCCGGATGGGGAAGCGGATCGCTGCGGCGGCCAATGGCACGCCGTAGCCGTCGCAAACCTCGCGAAGCGCCTCGACGCGGGCGATGATCTCGGCAGGTGCGTCAGCATAGTTGAACTTGCGCCGCCCGCCCTTGGGTGCGGCGAGAATGCCGGAATTATAGACCCCGCCAAGCGCCAGCGCGACACCGCGCTTTTGCGCGATCGGCAGGAAGCTGTCTTCGGCATCGCGGTCAAGAAGCGAATAGCGCCCAGCCAACATGCAGCAATCGAGGTCGGTTTCCTCCAGCGCGTCGCGGATCACCTCCCATTCGTTGACGCCAAGCCCGAAGCCCTTGATGTCGCCAGCAGATTTCAGCTCTTGAAGGGCGCGGAAGCCGCCGCCCTTGGTCAGGGCGTTCCAATGGTGGGCGTTCGCCTCTCCATGGGTGACCGGGCCGATGTCGTGGACGTAGAGCAGGTCGATCCGGCGCAGGCCGAGTCGTTGCTGGCTGTCGTCATAGCTCCGCATCACGGCATCATACGAATAGTCAAAGACCTCGCGGAAGGGCAGGGCGTTGACGAAGCCCGGATCGAGCGGGTTCTTCGGCGGTTCGGGGGGGAGTGGCCGACCGTGCCGCTCGGTGGTCATCAGCCGGCCCACCTTGGTCGAGAGCGCGTAGCTGTCGTCCTTCTCGCGCAGCACGTGCCCGACGAGATGCTCGGAGCGGGTGAGCCCATACATCGGCGCCGTGTCGAAATATCGGATGCCAAGGTCCCAAGCGCATTCAAGCGTGGCCAGCGCCTGCTCGCGCGGAACATCGGCATAGAGACCGCCAAGAGGCGCCGAGCCGATGCCAAGGGCGGTGAGGGTCAGCCCGGTGTCGCCAACAGGCCGGGGCGTGGATGCAGTGATGGTCATGCGGATGTTCCTTCAGGAATTTGCGTCTTGGCCAGTGTAGGTTTGAGGGGGCGGGAGCCCGCATCGCGACACGGGTCTACAGCTAGAGTGCCGCGCGATCTGGCGCTGGCTGCCGGTCCCACTCCGTTCAACATCCCGGTGAGGAAGCTCGCATCGGCGATGGCGTGGGGCAGCAAATGCCGCCCCACGCCTGTGTCTCATCAGCTGTTGGCGTTGATCGCGCTCAGCAGCGAGTCCACGGCCTCGTCGCCGATCTTCTCACGCACCATGTCCTGCAGCGGCGCGGTCGCATCGCGGAACTGCTGCAGTTCGTCTTCGCTGAGGTCGATGATCTCCATATGCTCGGCGATCTGCGCGCGCTGCTCGCTCAGCATTTCGTCCTGCACGTCCCACTCAAAGTTGGCAGCATCCACAAGCACCTCGTCGACCACTTGCTGCAGATCCTCGGGCAGGCTGTCGTACCACTCCTTGTTGATGAGGTTCACGTTGGCCAGCAGGATGTGGCTGGTTGTGGTCAGATATTTCTGCACCTCATAGAACCGCTGCGACAGGATATGGCCGAAGGGGTTTTCCTGACCGTCCACGACGTTCTGCTGCAGCGCGCCGTAAAGCTCGGGAAACGCAATCGGGGTCGGGGCAGCGCCGATGGCTTCCCACGTCGCGACCGAATAGGGGTTCTCGGGCACGCGGATACGCAGGTTGTTCGACTTGATGTCCTCCGGCGTGTGCACCGCAACTTCGGAGGTGGTGAGCTGACGGAAGCCAGCGTTGTGGAACAGGCCGAATTTGATGCCATTCTCCGCCAGCTTGCCGTCGATGAAGGCCGAGAACTCGCTGTCGTTGAGGATCGTGCGCAGCCGCGCCGTGTCGGTCGGGAAAACGTAAGGAATTTCGAAGGCTGCGAATTCCGGCACAAACTGCACCGCGCCCGAGGTCGAGGTCGGTACGAACTGCACGTCGCCCAGCATCAACGACTCCATCAGTTCGCGGTCTCCGCCCAATGCGCCGCCGCCCTGCTGCTGCACGTCGATCCGGCCGTCGGATTTTTCCTCGATCTCCTTTTCGATCTTGTCGAACGCTTGGTAGAGCGGGTGCGACTTGTCGTTGAGCGTATGCGCGAGGATCATCGTATAATCGGCGGCGGCGGCGGGCATCGCTGCGCCAAGCGCGAGCAGTGCTGAAACCGAAAGCGTCTTCAAGTTCATGGTGGTGTCCTCCCTGTGGGTGTTGCGCTCGGCGGTCGTCAACCGGCGAGACTTGGCAGCCAGAGCGTCAGCCCCGGCCAATAGGTGACGACCAGAAGGCCGATGATAAGCAAGGCGATGGGGATCACGAGGCCGCGGCAGATCTGGATCACCGAAAGCTTGGTGATGCCGCTCGCGACATAGATGTTTACCCCCACCGGCGGCGTCGCAAAGCCGATCGCAAGATTGACCACCATGATCAGTCCGAAATGCACCGGATCGACGCCGTAAGGGGCGAGCACGGGCAGCAGGATCGGGGTCAACACGATGATCGCCGAGAGCGTTTCCATGACCATGCCAACGCCCAGCAGGATCACGTTGATGAGCAGCAGCAGGATGATCCGCTCGTCAATCGCGCCGCCGATGAACTCGCCGATGGCGGCAGGCACCTGCAGCAGTGTCAGCACCCGGCCAAGCGCCGCCCCGGTTCCGGCGATGATCAGGATCGGTGCGATGGTCAGCCCTGTGTTGACCAGCACGCGGCCCAGATCGGACGGCGAAAGCTCGCGGAAGATCACCATGGCGACAAAGCCGCCGTAGACGCAGGCGATGGCCGCTGCCTCGGTCGGGGTGAACGCCCCGGCATAGATGCCGCCCAGCACGAAGACAGGCGCGACGAGGGCCCAAAAGCTTTGGCGGAAGGCTTTCGCAGCGCTCACCGTTCCGGCGTCAGAGGTGATCCGCGCGGCGTGTTTGCGCCCGTAGAAATGGGCGTAGAGCATCAGCAGCGCGCCAATCACAAGGGCCGGGCCAATGCCGCCAATGAACAGCGCCGAGACCGAAACCTGCGCGGACATGCCGTAGATGATCATCGGGATTGAGGGCGGTACGATGACGCCGAGCGTGCCCGCCGCGGTGACCAATGCGGTCGCGAAGCGAAGGTCGTAGCCGCGCGCCACCAGCAAGGGTACCGCCATGGACCCGATCGCCGCCACCGTCGCGGGCGAGCTGCCGGAGATCGCTCCGAACAGCATGCAGGCCGCCACGGTAGACATCGCCAAACCGCCGCGGAACCGGCCGAAGACCGCGTCAGCAAAGCTGAACAGACGGCGAGCCAGCCCGCCCTGCGTCATGATCTCGCCCGCCAAGATGAACAGCGGGACTGCCAGCAGCGGGAAGCTGTCGAGCGCAGTGACCACCGAGCGTACCACTTGCCCCGGGTTGGTCGGAGCGCCAAGCCAGCCGGGCAGCAGCGCCGCGTATCCGAGCGCGAAGGCAACCGGAATGCTCAGCAGCAAGACGACGATAAAGAAGCCAAGAGAATAAACGGCAAGCATCAGGGCCCCCTACACGTCTTCGTGGATGACGGCGTGCTCGTCCGTCAGGTCAAGGCCCGGAACGGCCCCGTCGCGGACCAGCAGCCAGAGCGCCTGAAGGGCGCGCAGCAAGGCCATGCCCATGCCGACCGGCACCGCGAGGTAGACCAGCCACATCTGTATCCCCAGTCCCGGCGAGGCCTGTCCGATCTTCGCGATCCGCTGGGTGAGCGGAACCGAGTACCAGACCATCAGCGCGAAGAAGAGCCCGGAGCCGAGCAGCGCCAGCACCGCGAAGGCGCGCAGCCAGCGCGTGCCGCAGAGCACCGGCAGCAGATCGACCGAGATATTGCGTCCCTCGCGCACCGCGAGGCTCACGCCGATGAAAGTGCACCAGACCAGAAGGTAGCGGGCCAGTTCCTCGGACCACACCAGCGGCGAGCCAACGATGTAGCGAAACACCACCTGCGCGGCGAGGATCGCGACCAGCGCGAAGAGGATGGTGGCAAGGATGGCGCGCTCGAAATGCGCCTCTAGTGCGCGGAGCAGTCTCATGCGTCGATCACCTTGCCGGGGTTGAGGATGCCGTTGGGATCGAGTGCGTTTTTGACCCGGCGCATCACCTCCAGTTCCTCCGGAGTGCGGGAGAATTCGAGATATTTCTTCTTGGTCGTGCCGATGCCGTGTTCGGCGGAAACCGAGCCGCCGAAAGCGCGCACCGTGGCATAGACCGCCTCATCGAGCGCCTCGCCCGGCTGCGGTTCTGCCCCCGGCACCCAAGCCAGCAGGTGCAGGTTGCCGTCGCCGATATGGCCGTAATAGACCGACCGACCTTCGGGCACCGCCGCGGCTACGGCGTCGCGGCAGGCATCGGCAAAGGCGTCCATCTGTCCGGTAGGCAGGCCGACGTCATAGGCATGGTGCGGCCCCAGCGTGGTCTTGAACTCGGCGCAAGCATCGCGCACGCCCCAGAAGGACTGCACGTCCGAGAGACTCTGCGAGATCGCTGCGTCCTCGATCACCCCTTCCTCGAACATCGCCTCGAGAAAGGCCATGAAGCGCGGCCCGTCGATCTCTTCGTCGGTGCCCTGCGCCTCGATCAGCACGGTATGGGCGTGGGTCCCCTCGAGCGGATCTCGCACCCCCGGCACGGCACAGGCCACCTGCCAGTAGTCTGGCCACATCGCCTCGAATGCGGAAAGCGTCGGTCCCAGCTTGCGCCGCGCGCCGCGCAGCAGATCGACCACCTTGCCATAATCCGACAGGCCGCAGATCGCTGCATGGGTGCAGCCGGGGGCAGGGTGCAGGCGAAGCACCAAGCGGGTGATCACCCCAAGCGTGCCCTCCGAGCCGATGAACAGCTGCCGCACGTCGTAGCCGGTGTTGTTCTTGATGAGCTTGGACAGCGCGTTGACGATGGTGCCATCGGGCAGCACCACCTCGGCGCCGAGCACGAGGTCGCGCATCATGCCGTAGCGGATCACCCGATTGCCGCCCGCATTGGTCCCGGCATTGCCGCCGATGGCGCAGGAACCGCGCGCGCCGAGGTCGAGCGAGAAGAACAGCCCGCGCTCTGCGGCGGCCTTCTGGATGGTCTCAAGCGGTGTTCCCGCGAGCACCGTCATCGTGGCAGATGCCTCGTCGATTTCCTCGATGCCGACCATTTTCTCGAGCGACAGCGCAATGCCGCCCGAGATCGGGCGCGCTCCGCCGCAAAGCCCGGTCAGACCGCCTTGCGGCACCACCGGCACGCGTGCGGCATTGGCGGCGGCGAGGATCGCCGAGACCTGTTCGGCAGAGCGTGGACAGAACAGCGCGGCAGGCGCTTCCGGCGCGAGCGCTGACCAGTCGTTCCAGTTGCGCGGCGGCACCGGATCGACAAGCGCAGCGCGCGCGATCTCGGGCAGTCCGGACAGCATCGCGGCCAAGGCCTCCGGCTGGCATGCAGGATTGGGGACTCCTCCGTCCATGCAGCGCACTCCTCCTCTAGGGCACCAACTGCTTCGAAATTTACAGCTTGCAATATCACTGTCAACCCACCAACATGTCAGTCATGCATTCAGCCTCGGAGAAACACATGTCCGCCCCTTTGACCCTTGACCAGAGCGCCAAAAGCGCGCCCCGTGCCCATCTTTTCGGGGTCTCGGTGGCCATGGTGACACCGTTCACCGAAAGCGGATCGGTGGATCTTGCGCGGCTGGCGGCGCATGCCGCCGACGTCGTGGCGCAGGGGGTGGACGGGATCACGCTCTATGGCACCACGGGCGAAGGCGCCTCGCTTGGCATGACCGAGCGCGCGGCGATGCTGGACGCTGTGAAAGACGCGGGCGTGCCCGCCGACAGGATCACCGTCGGCATTGCAGCCTGTGATCCCGAGACCGCAGAGGCGCAGGCCCGTGCCGCTTTCAGGGGCGGCGCTTCGCGCTTGCTGCTGGCGCCGCCGTTCTACTTCAAGGGCATCACCGACGATGCGCTCTTCACTTGGGTGACTGAATTTGTCGCGCGCCTTGGCGATGCCAGCCCCGAGATCATCCTCTACCACATCCCGCAGGTCACCGGCGTCAGCTTTGATGCGCCGCTGGTGCGCCGCCTGAAGGATGCCTGCGGCGCGGCGATCTATGGCGTCAAGGACAGCGCGGGCAGTTGGGATCACGCGGCGGCGCTCTTGCCGATGGACGATCTGGCGATCCTGATCGGTGACGAGCGGCTGCTTGCCCGCGCGGCCCCGCTTGGTGGTGCCGGCGCGATCAGCGGCATGGCCAACCTGCTTCCCGGGGTGATGCGGCGCCTCGTGCACGCGGGCGAGCCGCAGCCCGCGTTGGATTCCCTCGTGGGCGAGATTGTGCAGGTTCCGGTGACACCGCTGGTCAAGGCGCTTGTCGGCGCTGCCCGCGGCGAGGACGGATGGCAACGCACCCGCGCGCCTCTGCAGCCTGCCGACGCGTCAGTGGTTGCCGCACTGGCCCCCCGCGTGGAAGAACTCGCGGCCACACAGGTCCCCTGACGGAGAAAGACATGACGCTGCGCGACCAGGCCTACGAGACATTCACCGAACAGCTTCTGTCCCGTCAGATCTCGATGGGACAGTTCGTGTCGCAGCGCGAATTGGTGAAGATCACCGGCATGCCACTAGGTGCGATCCGCGAGATGATCCCCCGGCTTGAGGCGGATGGCCTGATCCGCACCGTGCCGAACCGCGGGTTGCAGATCGTGCAGGTGGACGTTGGCCTGATCCGCAACGCGTTCCAGTTGCGCGCGGTGCTCGAGCGTGAGGCGGTGCGCAACTTCGTCACGGTCGCGACCGACGATGAACTTCAGGAGTTGCGGCGCCGCCATCTCGACATTCGCGAGGCGGCGTTGCAGGGGGTGAGCCCGCAGCTTCTGGCCACCGCGCAGCAGATGGACTGGGACATGCACGACCGGATGATCGACGCGCTCGACAATGACATCATCTCGGCGATCTACCGCACCAACTCGATCAAAATCCGGCTGATCCGCAACGAAGACACGCGGATGCTGCCAGAGCTCGTGGTTTCCGTCATGGACGAACACCTCGCCCTTATCGATGCGCTGATCGCCCGCGATGCCGCTGCCGCGGAAGAGGCGCTGGCGGCGCATCTGGGAAGCGCGAAACAGCGCGCGGTTCGGATTTAGGGCGCGGACCAAGGCGCCGTCCCAAAGGCGTTTTCGCAAACATAGGGCGCTGGATGAGATGCCCTTTGCGTGCAGCGCAAACGACATCGTGATGCGGGAACCGCGTTCTTCGTTGTTTGCGACTCGCCAGGCACCTATATCGCAGCGGTCAAGCTTGTATGGAAAGGCCGCAGATCATGGGACCAGACTTCGCCACGGCGAGTTTGCAGGACACGCATTACCGCCGCAAATCCCGGGTCATGATCGAATATCAGCGCTGCGGCTACGAAGAGAGCTTCGACGCGACAACCCTGTGGTTCGATGCGATCTGGGAGGATGGCTACGTCACGCTCATCTGCCCGCGACTGAACAACTTCGCGGCGTTGTTCCGGCGGGGCCGGCTGTCCCTTGATGGCCAGCGCGTGCGCGCGAAGATACAGACCTTCTACCGGCACAGCGTGGTTTTGCTTCGCAGCCCGACACGACCGCAGCGCATCGCGCTCGAGATCGATGGGCATGTCATTGAAACCGACGTTCGGGTCCCAGAGACGGCGCGGTTTCGCGACAAGAACGTCATCCTCACCATGTCCAAGGACAACGATCTTTGCTGGATCGAGGATTTCGCCCGGTTTCATGCCGAGACCCAAGGCGCAGAGGCCATCATCTTTATCGACAACGGGTCGACCAGCTACACGCGCGACGAGTTGCAGGACGTTCTGGAGAATGCCGGGCTGGACGCGCTGATCCTTCGCACGGAGCTCCCCTTCGGACCACGCGGGGTCAAACCCTATGCGAACCGAGAGCTGTTCCTGCAAACCTGTGCGCTGAATTCCGCCCGGCTGCGCTTTCTTCGGGAGGCACGCGCGGTTCTCTCCTGCGACATTGACGAATTGGTGCTGTCGCAGGGCATGGACACGGTCTTTGATGTTACCGCTCGATCGTGGATCGGGTTCACGCGGTTCAAGGGCGTCTGGAGATACGCGATCAGCGCCGAAGAGGGCACGTTGGTCCGCCACAAGGACCACGCCTTCCGCAAGGCCGAAGACAAGCCCTGTCCGCCGAAATGGTGCATTCGCCCGTCCGGTCCGCTCGGCAAGGTTCAGTGGCGTACCCACGAGCTTGAAGGCTTCATGTTCAACTGGGCCTTCAACAGCAGCGCCTTCCTGTTCCACCATTGCCGGCAGATCACCACCGGATGGAAGCGGACCGGGCGCTTTGCCAAGGAAGGCGAGGTCATCGAAGATGTCCCCGCCATGACCCTCGTCCGTCGCGCGCAGGGTCTCTCTGAAAATCCACCAGCGTCTCCGATGGCAGGCGTAAAAGCGGCGGCGCGCAGGTTCGTCGAGCGGGCGTTTCGCGATTTCTTTGCCTGGCGCGTCTCGAGCCAGATTCTCGTCTCTACGCTGGTTCTTGTGTGTTCGGGGGTCGTTCTGGAAGAGGCCGTCGACGATGATCCCGCGCAGCAGGAAATCTCGGCGATTGTCGCAGGCGTCAAGAACCTGATCGGAAGCTGACCGCGGCACAGCAGTTTGAGCGCAGGCCGCGGGCGCGCCAAGCTTTCGTTGGTCTGCGCCTGCGAGGCAACCCCGGCCTAGAAACGGTCGAACCTGTAGGGCGCTGGGTCCACGAGAGGCGCGGCGCCGGTCACCAGATCGGCCGCCAACTGTCCAGCCGCTGGTCCGGTGCCGAACCCGTGACCAGAGAAGCCGGTGGCAAGTGTCAGGCCGGGGATCTTCTCGGCTCGGTCGATGACAGGTTTTGAATCCGGCGTGATATCCATCGTGCCAGCCCAGGCTTCGACGATTTGCGCCTCGGCAAAGACCGGCCAGGCTGCCTTGAGGTTGGTCAGCGCCTCTTCGTTCAGGGCAGGGATGGTCGGCGGGTCCATCACGCGGACCTTTTCGAACGGGCTCGTGCTATGTGTCTTCCAGCGCCTGGCCAGCTTTAGGTCCTGGCATGTCTGCTCGTTCAGCGTGATGCGCAGCAGGGCGCGCTGGTCTTTCAGCAGATGCATGTAGCGGGTGCCGATGAGCAGGTGGTCCAGCACCAGTGGGCAGGACAGGGCCCCGCGCTGCGTGATGATGAAGCCGCCATCCTGATGCTTGCGGAACGAAAAGTCCGGCCCGCCCACGGCGGCTTCGGTCGGCCCCTCCATCGGTGCCGTCCTGAAGGCCGACAGGGTCAGGGGCAGCGTCGGCAGGCTGATGCCGTGATTTCCCAGAAAACGCCGCGACCAGAGGCCCCCCGCCAGCAGAACCTCGGAACAGGCGATCTCGCCACGCTCGGTGACGACACCGCTCACCCGTCCGCCGCTGGTCTGCAGGCAGCGCACCGCGCAGCCCTCGACGATATGCGCGCCCTTGGCGATGGCCGCCGCGGCGATCGCGCTCGAGGCTAGCGTCGGCTCGGCCCGGCCGTCTGACGGTGTGGTGACGCCGCCCAGCCAGTTGCCTTGCCCACCGGGAACCTGTGCCGCGATCTCTGCCGGGCTCAGCATCCGCGCCCCGAGGTCGAGGCCTTCAACCGATTGCAGCCACGCCTCGTGCGCGGTCAGTTCAGCCGCGGTGCGGGCGAGGAACATGATCCCCGCCTGCCGGTAGCCCACGTCGTGCCCGGTCCGCTCGGGCAGCCCGGCCCAAAGCCGGTCCGCCGCCAGCGCCAGCGGCACGTCGGGGGCCGCGCGCGAGGTCTTGCGCACCCAGCCAAGGTTGCGCGAGCTTTGCTCCGCAGCGATCCGGCCCTTTTCGAGAACCACCACGGGCACGCCACGCTCTGCCAGCGTCAGCGCCGCGGACAGGCCGACGATGCCGCCGCCGATGATGACGACCTCGGTCCGGGAGGGCATTTCTGTCGAGGTTGCGACAGGCGCAATACGTGGTGCCATGATGGTCCTCCTTTCCGCGATCAGATCGCGACGGTCTTGTAGGTGATCTCGGCCTTCGAAGCTCCGCGATAGGCGGTGACTTCCAGCTCGACCTTGTAGACGGTGGAGCCAAGCGGCGGGCAGGTCACCGTGGTGGTCGGGTCGATGCCGCGGAACTTCTCGCCGATGCGGGTCATGACCGTCTCGGTATCCGCCGGGTCCTGGATGAAGACGCGGCTGGCCACGACATCGGCGAGACAGCTGTCGACGGCGGCAAGCGCGCGCTCGATATTGGCGAAGACCTGCTCTGTCTGCTCGGTCACGTCCTCGGGGATTTCCTTGGTCTCGGGATTCCGCCCTGCGGTGTTGGACACGAAGATCCAGTCGTCTACCGCGACGATGCGGGAGTAGCTGGCGTGATCCTCGAATTTCGAGCCGGTTTTGATCTTGGTGATCGTGGTCATGTGGAAGGGTCCTTCAGAATGGAAGGCTCCCGGCCATGGCCGGGAGCATGGGAGGCCTCGGCCGCGCGATCAGCGCAGTTCGGGTTCGTTCCAGAGGTTCAGCTTGACGCCGATGCCTTGCTCGATCGCACGGCGATAGACGACGGTGCCCCAGGCCACGTCCTCGACCGGCATGCCGCCGACGGACATCAGAACGATTTCCTCGTCGTTCCGGCGGCCGGGCGCGTCGCCCGCGACGATGGCGCCGAGATCCTCGAGCGAGTTCGGGTCCATGGTTCCGGCGGCGATCATGTCCATGAACTTGACGCCGACCAGCGGGATCACATTGTGCGCGGGCTTCGGGACCTCTTCGTACCAGGCTTCGTAGAGGCCGGTGTTGTCGAGCACCTTGCGGATCTCGGGCGCTTCCATGCCGGCGTCGAAGTTGCAGGGCGCGGGCATCGCCAGGAAAGTGCCCGGCTTGACCCACTCGCGTTTCACCATCGGGTAGTCGTCGGGGTTCCCGACCTCGCCCGAGGCGCAGTAGGTGACGATGTCGCTGTCGCGGACCACGGCCTCGATGTCATCCACGATCTCGATGGTGGTGATCTGCGGATACTTGGCCTTCACCCAAGCGGTGAAGACGTCGAGGCTCTTTTGCCCGCGGCCCTTCACCTTCACCGTGTCGATCTGCGGGCAGGCCGCGACGAAGGCCGCCAGCGCGGTGCGGGCCATGACGCCGGGACCGAAGATGCCGACAACGCGGGAGTCCTTGCGCGCCAAGTGGCGTGCGCCAACCCCCGGCACCGCGCCGGTGCGGTAGGCCGACAGCAGGTTGGCAGACATATAGGCGAGGGGCGCGCCGGTGTCGGCGTCGTTCAGCGTGAACATCAGGATCGAGCGCGGCAGTTCCTTGTCGCGGTTCGCGATGTTGGAGCCGTACCACTTGACGCCTGCGGTGCCGAAATTTCCGCCCAGGTAGGCCGGCATGGCCATGAAGCGACGGTCGGCGGTGGGCTTCGGCATGGTCTCGAACGGAGAATTCTCGGGGAAGGTGATCATCGCGCCATGGCTGTCGCTGTTCGGCCCGGCCATGCGGTAGTCGCCGTGGTGCAGCAGCGCGAACATTTCCTCCATACAGTCGACGCAGGCGGGCATGTCGGTGACGCCGGCTTTGATCATGTCCTCTTCCGACAGGTAAATGAAATCGATCTTCGGAAGGTTGCTCAGGTCATTCATCGAATGCGGTCCTTTCATGGGATGTCGTTTCGGGGGATCAGGGCGGGCTCAGTCGAGCCCACGGCCCAGTCCGGCATAGAGCGCCGGGTTGCGTGCCTTGATGGTCAGGGCGATCACTGCGCCGAAGGCGCCGGTCGCAATGACGAGGATCGGGAAGGCCAGGACGATGGGGCTTTCGCTGCCGGTCAGCAGGGAGATGTTGCTTCCCACCAGCGCGAAGGCACCGAGCAGACCAAGGGTTGCCAGCGCCGGTGCCACGAGCACCACGAGCGCGGAGCGTCTGTGCTGTTCGCGGTGGAAAAACCGGATGACGGAGACAGAGACGAGGATTTGCGTCCCGAGGATCGCCAGCACCGCGAGGCCCGCCATCCAGCTGAAGACGACCGTGTAGGGATCGGCGGCTCCGAAAGCGAAGGCCGCGATGATCAGCGCCACAAGGCCAGCTTGGACCAGTCCCGCGACATGGGGCGAGCCATGATCGGGATGCACATGCGCCATCTTGCGCCAGACGAGGCTCTCGCTTGCCAGCGTGTAGAAATAGCGGTTCAGCGTGTTGTGGAACGACAGCAGGCACGCAAAGAGGCTGGTCAGCAGCAGAAGGTTCATCGCCTGCACCGACCACGGACCCAGCAGGTCGGCCGCCGCGTCGAAGTAGAAACCTTCCAGCGCGGCCTCAGCCGAGGCGCGGACAGAGGAGGGGCCGTAGTACTGCGAGATCGCCCAGGTCGAGAACGCGTAGAAGACGGTGATCAGGAAGACGGCCACATAGGTTGCGCGCGGGATGGTGCGTTCCGGTTGATGCGCTTCCTCGGCGAAGATCGCCGTCGCCTCGAAGCCGATGTAAGCGCCCAGCACAAAGACCATGCTGACACCCAGCCCGGGCCCGAAGACCTCGGAGGGACGGAAGCCCGACAGGGTCATGCCCTCGGGGCCGCCACCCTGCAGAACGATGGCGACATCCAGAAGCAACAGGATCAGCAGCTCGGCGATCATGCAGGCGCCAAGGATCCGCCCCGAGATCGCGATGTTCCGGCGGCCGAAGAAAACGATCACCACCAGCGCCGCCAAGGCCCAGACCCACCAGGGAAGCTCGATGCCGAGCGGTGCCAGCGTGGCCTGCATGAAGACCGCGAAGAGCGCGTAGATCCCGATCTGGATGGCGAAATAGGCCATCAACGCCATCAGCGCGCCGCCGATCCCCGCCGCCCCGCCGAGGCCCTTGGAGATGTAGCTGAAGAACCCGCCCGCCCCGGTGATGTAGGGGGTCATCGCCGTGTAGCCCACGGAGAACAGAAGATAGAGCAGCCCCGCCAGAACGAATGCGCCCGGAACGCCTGCGCCGTTGCCGAAGGCGAAGGCGGGTGGTGTCGCACCGACAACCGCCGTCATCGGAGCGGCTGCGGCCACGACGAAGAAAACGATGTGGGCAAGACTTATGGAGTTGCCCTGAAGTCGGCCATTGCCAGTCACGTCAGTCATGAGGTGCATCCCTGTTACATGTTGGTCTTGGTTGGACCCTTGTTAGGATTAGGAGGGGCTACTCAGGCCATTGCAGCGCGCGCCAGAAATCCGATACTCTGCGCCAAGTGGCATCTGGCAACGGGAAGGCGCGCAAAATGACGACTGAGGTCAGACCACTGCCGCACTTGCTGTCTGTCAGGGCCATAATTCTTAGGCCCATTTTCGATATGTTTGATGGAAATTCGGGCACATTGCGAAAACTGCTTGCGCGCCATGGACTCGATTCGCGCGTCCTCGAGGACGATTACGCCCCGGTCCCGCTGCAGACTTACCTCGGCTTCTTCGAAGATGCGGCTGTTTCTCTGGACGATCCGAACCTCGGTCTCCGTCTCGGCGCGAGTGTCAGGCCGGGCGGCTTTGGTCCGATGGGGCTGCGCGCGACGCAATGCGCCACGATCTACCGCGGCCTCGAAAGCCTCGTCCGCTTCACGTCAGCGCTTCAGAGTGGGACACAGGTGACCTTGGAAGAGGAGGCCGAGCATGTGATCTTGCGGTATATGATCACCGCATCGCAGGTCGGCCCGAGCCGTCAGGACAATGAGTTCACCCTCGCGGGCATGTGCAGCTTGATCCGCAAGGGCTACGATCTGCGCTGGCGTCCTCTGGAGGTGCATTTTTCTCACCCTCCGCCCGATGCCCCCGGCAGGGTCGAACGCTGGTTCGATGCGCCGGTCTTGTTTTCTCAGGCCACCAACATGCTGGTCATCGATCCAAAGGATGCGCATCGGGTCTACAGGGAAGAGGACCCGGACATGCTCGACCTGATCGACCGGCATCTGGCGAGCATGCTGGAAAGGGCGGGGGAGGGGCAGTCGGCATCGGAACAGGTGCGCGCGCTGATCGCGCTCTATCTCGGGGCAAAGCCCATCACGCTTGAGACGATCGCGCCTGTCATGCAGACCTCCCGACGGTCGCTGCAGCGGCGCCTCGCCGAAGAAGGCACCACGCTGAAAGAGCTTCTGCGCTCCTATCGTCAAGAGCGCGCCGAAATCCTTCTGACGCAAATGGGGGTTTCAGTTGAGGCGGTCGCCTCGACCTTGGGCTACGCCGACGGCACGTCTTTCTGGCGCGCTTTCAAGAGCTGGACGGGGCGCAGCCCGAGCAAGGCACGCAGGTCTTCGGCCTCTGCTGGCGACGAGTGAGCACCGGGTCGCGCGCACTCGGGCGAGGCAGCCCAAGCCGCCGTCGGCTACTGCGATGCCGAGGAGGCCGACCAATCGGGACACCCTGAAAAGAAAGACGGGGCCTGCCTTTCGGAAGGCCCCGCCGGAGGTCGTCAGTAGCGGATCATGATGGACTTGAGCTCGGTGTAATCGCCGATGAAGGCCGAGCCATACTCGCGACCGATGCCCGAGCCCTTGGCACCGCCGAAGGGCACCGCCGGGTCGACGACCGTGTGCATGTTGATCCAGACCGTGCCTGCCTCGACCTTCTCGGACAGCCGCAGCGCCTTCGACAGGTCATGGGTCCAGACCGATGCGGTGAGGCCATAAGGCGTGTCGTTCATCTCGGCGACCATCTCGTCTTCCGTGTCATAGGCCACCAGCGTGCCGACCGGGCCGAACACCTCTTCGCGCCACGAGGTGCTGTCGAGCGATTTCGGGCGGATGATCGTCGGTTTGACGAAGAAGCCGGGGACATCGAAGGCCTCGCCACCGACGACAATTTCGTCACCCTCGGCGCGTGCGGTCTCGAAGGCCTCCAGGCACTTCTTGTATTGCGGCTCCGTGGCAACCGGGCCGAAGGCAGAGGCATCGTCCATCGGATCGCCCGGCTGCATCCCGCCGAGGCGCGCGCGCAGGGCGTCGGACACCGCGTCGATCTGGCTGCGATGGACCAAGAAGCGCTCCGCCGAGGCGCAGATTTGTCCGGTGTGCAGAAAGCCCGCCTCGAAGATGCCGTCGACAATCTCTTCCACCGACATATCCGGCAGGAAGCCAGCCGCGTTCTTGCCGCCAAGCTCCAGCGTGACGTGCTTTAGGTTGGCCTCCATCGCCTCCCGGGCGATGACACGGCCGGTCTGCACCGAGCCGGTCAGCGACACTTTGGCGACACGCGGGTCGGGAATGATCTGTGCACCAAGCTTGCCCGGTCCGTTGACCACGTTCAGGGCCCCGTCCGGCAGACCGGCTTCCTTGCCCAGCTCGGCGACGCGCAGCAGCGAAAACGGCGTCGGAGACGCGGATTTCAGCAGCACCGTGTTGCCGGTGGCCAGCGCCGCGCCCAGTTTCCAGACCGGGATCATCACCGGGAAGTTCCAGGGAATGATTCCGAACACAACGCCTAGGGGTTCGCGGCGGGTCATCGCCGTGTAGCGCTCACCGCCCATCGACGGCAGGGACGGCTGAAGGGTCTCGCCCGAGATCTTGGTCGCCCAACCGGCATAGAAGCGCAGGAACTGCGCCGCCCAACCAACCTCGATCATGCGCGACAATCCGATCAGCTTGCCCGACTGCAGCGTCTCGAGCTGGGCGATCTCTTCGCCGTGCGCTTCGATTAGGTCGGCGAAGCGGAACAGGATGCGTTCACGCTCTGCCGGAGAGGTCTCTGCCCAGCTCCCTTTGAAGGCGGCGTGGGCGGTTGCGATCGCGTCTTCGACCTCTTCTGGAGTGGCGCGTGCGACGCTGCCAACCATGTCGCCGGTGGCGGGGTTTCTGATTTCTTCGCGATCCGTGGCAGAGCCCGGAAGAGCACGGCCATTGATGAAATGGCCTTGCTGGCGGGCAAGAAAGGCCTGAACCTCGGGGAGGAGTTCTACTTTGGCCATGGGGATGGGTCCTTCAGACTTGCTAGTTTTAGGCTGCGGCGGCGTTTTGCAGGCCGCAGATCAGATCGCTCGCCTTCTCGGCGAGAGCGATCGTGGGGGCGTTCGTGTTGCCCGACGGGATTTGCGGCATCACCGAGCTGTCCGCGACGCGCAGCCCATCGATGCCGTGAACCCGGAGTTCGGGATCGACGACCGAGGTAGCCGGGTCCTGGCCGATGCGGCAGGTGCCGACCGGGTGATAGACCGTCTTCACACCACCGCGAACGAAGGCCTCGAGCCCGGCCAGATCGTCGGCCGGGACGGCGGGCGAGAAGAGTTCTGCGACATGGGCCTTCAGCGCCGGCTGATCGAAGAACTTCAGCGCCAGTTGCGCCGCACGGATTTGGCCCTGCACGTCCCGCTCGTCTTCGAGGTAGGCGGCACGAACTTTCGGCAGCGCGTTCGGGTCGGCCGAGCGGATTTCAACCTCGCCGCGCGACTTCGGCTGGAGGTGCCCAGCTTTGATGGTGATGCCGTGACGCTGGCCCTGCTGAACGAGATCCGGGTCATCCCAGGTGTCGAGGATCGGCAGGAAGTGGAACTGCACGTCCGGATAGCCCTGCCCGCAGGTGTCCGCGAAGGCGAAGGCTTCGAGGATTGGCGAGGTCAGCACACCCGTCCGATTGAGCGTCCACTCTATCCCATGCCGCAGGGCCTTCAGTCCGCTGTCCTCGCCATACAGCGAGATGGGCTCCTTGATGGCGGCATTTATCGACAGGTGCAGGTGGTCGTGGAAATTCCGCCCGACCGGCAGCTCGGCTTTCTGTGCGACGCCCGCGCGCTGCAAGACCGCCCCCGGACCGACACCGGACAGCTGCAGCAGTTTTGCCGAGCCGATCGCCCCTGCGGTCACGATCACCTCTTTGCGTGCGGTCACGGTCCGTCTGCTGCCTTTGGTGTAGGTCACACCCGTCGCCCGCCCATTCTCGATCTCGATACGCTCGACAGTCGCGTTCAGTTCGAGCTTCAGGCTCGGGTGCTTCCGGACATCGGCGAGATAGGTGCGCGAGGTCGAGGCGCGCTCGCCCTTGTGGGTCGTCGTCTGGTAGAAACCGACGCCTTCCATCTTCGCGCCATTGTGGTCGGTGATGTACTCGTAGCCGGCCTGCTGGCCCGCGCGCACGAAAGCGTCGCTCAGCGGGTGGCGATAGCGGTTCTCGCTGACGTGCAGCTTGCCCTCGGTGCCGTGGTACTCGTCGGCCATGGCTTCGTTGTTTTCGGCTTTGCGGAAGTAACGGAGCATCTCCGTGCTGTTCCAGCCGGTCGCGCCGAACTCGGCTTCCCAGGCATCGTAGTCAGACTTGTGCCCGCGGACGTAGACCATGCCGTTGATCGAGGAAGAGCCGCCGAGCACCTTGCCCTGCAACACGGTCATGGCCCGGTTGCCGGTCGGGCCCTCTGGCTCAGACATGTAGGCCCAGGATTTGGTCGGGATGACCTTTGCCATGCCGCCGGGGGCCTTGATGAACAGGTTGTTGTCGTCACCACCCGCTTCCAGAAGAAGCACACTCCCCCGATTCCGACTGAGAATGTTGTAGGCGATAACGCAGCCCGCCGAACCGGCCCCTATGATGATGTAGTCGAATGCGTCCTGGGACATGGATTTCTCCTAACTTGCTAAGACGGAGACCGGGACCTGCCGGTTTGTACTCCGATGCATACCGTATGTCTCCAACTAAGTAGGCAGGCTAACTATTTGCAAGGCTATTTATATACACGACTATGTGCAAAATTGCAGATCTCGGAATTTGGAAGTCAAGCAATTGATATTTCGTATAAAATAATCAAAACGCGCTGCGTTGAACGACCGGCCCGACCTGTAAGCCTTGTCGGCGCGCGAGAACGACTTTAGGTAGGTGACCTATCAAAATGGGAGAATGCCTATGCCCCGCCCGGGAAAACAGGAGGACGTGGGTCTCCAGCTCATCACGGTATCCAGGCGTTACCGCAGGGCGATGGATGCGATCTTTGCCGAAAACGGGCTGAGCGATGCGTCGACTTTGCCGCTTCGCTTTCTCATTCGCCAGGGACGGCCCTACAGGCAGAAGGACCTTGCCGAAGAACTGGACATCGAGGGCCCGACACTCGTTCGCGTACTCGACACACTCGTTGCCCAAGGCCTCTTGAAACGCGCGGAGGACCCCGGAGACAGGCGCGCAAAACTCGTCACCGTCACGGATGAGGGGCATGCATATATCGAGGCGCTCGCAGACCGGTTGGACGCTCTTCGGAGCCAGATTTTCTCGGGGATCCCGCAGCGAGACATAGACGCGACGCTGAGCCTGCTGTCGAAACTCGATGCGAATATGGAGCGCGTCATCCGCAGCGAATGACACGCCGAAATTAGAAAGGGGAGGAGACAACAGCGAAAGGAAGACGCAGAAGATGTCAGGCATGGATCTCGGGCTCGCGCTCCGACTGGGCGTGGCCGCATGGACAGCCTTCGCCGTTGCCACGGCTCTTGGCATCGAACATGCCTTCTGGGCCGCTATGCCTGTCTGGGTCGTCGCGCAGCCTTGGCGCGGCGTGATCTTCGAACGCGCCCTTTGGCGGCTGCTCGGGACCGTGATCGGGGGCGCTGCGGGGCTCGCGCTTCTCCTGCTGTCTCCGGGCCCTTGGGTGACGGCGTTGGGAATGGCGCTGCTCCTGTCGCTCGGCGCAGCTTTGATGCACTTGCGGCAGAGTGTTTCCAGCTACCTGCCGCTGATGAGTGCGATTACCGTCGCCGTCGTGGTCATTCCGAGTCTGACTGACACCACCGGAAGCGTTCACCTCGCGTTCGACCGACTTACCTGCACGTTGATCGGTGGCGTGGCGGTGGCCGTCATCGTCGGCTTGTTCACCCCCCGCGCGGACATGGCGGGATTTCGCTCTGAAGGGGCTGCGCTGGTGCGCGGTTTTGAGGAGACCGCGGCCCTGCTCCTGGCGCATGAAACCACCTCGACGCAGCGCAACGCCAGCGTCTCCGAGCTCATTCACGTTGGTGCCGCACTGGAAACCAAGGCACGCATGATCGCCGCCGGATCGCGTGACGGCTATCGCCGGATGGCTGCGCTCGACGGAATCCTTGCCGCGGGGCTCGCGCTGATCGAGGCGGCAACCGCACTGGCCAAGGACCCAGTGAACCGCCAGCTGGCTTTGCAGGATGCGCCGGGGCCGGGCCCTTCAACCGGCCCGCTCGCCCGTTTCATAGAAGCACGGCGCGCGTTGGCCGAAGCAGGTGCCTCCCTGCAGACTGTCGCTCCCTCGGCCCGTCCCTTCTCGCGTATCGCTCCTCCCGGAAACGCCGCGATGGCAGCACGGGCGGCACTTCTTGCAGCCATCGCGAGCTTTGCCGGGTCCGTTCTGCTGATCCTCAGCGGCAGCTTCGCGGCGGAACTCACCGCATTCTCGATGGCGATCTTCGCGCTGGTTCTGGGATCGGCGCCCCTGCCGCATGTGGTTGCGCCCAAACTTGCTGTGGGCGTCCTGCTTGGGTGCGCTGCGGGCGCCGCCTACCGCCTCGGAGTTCAGCCATACGTCGGAGGCTGGCTAAGCCTGATCATCACCATTCTTCCGTTTATTGCTGTCGGCGCGCTGGCCCGCGCGACGTCTCGCAGCGCACCTTATGCACTGGATGCCAACATGTGTTTCATGCTCGCCAGTCAGGCTGGCGCTGCAGCCGCGCCAAGCTCGGAGGTGCTTGCTTCAGCTTTCTGTATGGCCGCCGGGACCCTCGCAATGGTCGCCGTCTACATGGTGGTTCCGCGCCCGGGGCAGCATCTGGCTGCCCGCTGCCGAAGCCTTCTCGAACGGGACTTGCGCGGCTTGTCCGAGCACTCGAGCCAGAGGGCTCATAAGCGATGGAAGGAGTTGTGGGGGCGGCGCCTGCTGACCCTCGCCATAGAACTCGACAAGGCCGGAGAACGGCTGCCGCCAGACTTGTTGGACTTGGCTTCCAAGGGCCATGACTACCTCGAGGGCTGCAATCGAACCGCCCGATGCGGCGCCACGCGATAGACACTCGAAAATGCGGACACCCGGGGGCAATTGCTGCTTGCTCAACGTGGGGCGGCTGCCCACAAACGGTCTTTTCGGAGCGCATTCGCTGCGACCGTAACCTTTTGGCCCTGAACGAGAACAAGATCCGACCCTAGTCCGAAAACGGCTCCGGCAGCGTGAATAGACGGATGAAACGGTCTGCCAGCCTTCGGTCTCCGCGGATCGCGACGCCTGCATCTTCGGGCGAGACGCCGCCGTAGAACATGGCGGCAAGCGCAGGGGCGCTGTCGGCCTCGAAATGCAGATCGCAATTGTCCGTCTCTCCGCGCGTGACCGGCAGAGCCCCGTCTTCGAGGCGCGCGGTAAAGCGGGCTGATCCGATCGCAAATACCGCAGTCACCGCGAGCCCCTCTGCGGCCCCGGCGTCGAACATGGTGCGCAGCGAAAGCATGAAGGACACCGGCGACAGCGGCAGGGTCGGGTCATGCAGCGGCGAGGCGGCGGCCCAACGGCCGAGTTCTTGGATGATCGGCTCGGCGGCGTAGCCCCAGCCCGTCAGGCCGTAAAGCTGCGCAGGCGCGGGCTCGGGCGCCGTCTCGCGCCGCAGCACACCGCTGGCCTCCAGCCCCGCCAGCCGCTCGGTCAGGACCTTGGCGCTGATCCCCGGCAGAGCTGCGCGCAGGTCAGAGAAGCGGCGCGGCCCGAACATGAGCTCGCGCACGATCAGCAGGGCCCAGCGTTCGCCAAGGATCTCCAGCCCAAAGGCGGTGCCGCAAGCGTCCGCATACCATCTGCCATGCGGGCTTTTCCGCTCATTGGTTTCTTTTTGTAACTTCATGGTTGCTATTTGTAACCCCGCAGCCCTAGCCTGTCCATATCAGACTCAGCTTAGGGAGGAAGCCAGATGTCACAGATGATCTTCATCAACCTGCCAGTTGCCGACCTTGATCGCGCCACGCAGTTCTACGAGGCGATCGGGTTCCGCAACGATCCGCGGTTCACCAATGACAAGGCCGCGGCGATGACCCTGTCGGAGACGATCCACGTGATGCTGCTCACCCATGAGTTCTGGGCGACCTTCACCGACAAACGGCGGGTGGATGCCCGAACCGAAGCGCAGGTTCTGCTCTGCATCAGCCGCGAGAGCGCAGAGGCTGTGGATGCGATCACCGAGGCTGCGGGGCGCGCTGGTGGCACGCTCGATCCCTGCCCGAAACAGGATCACGGCTTTATGTACGGACGCAGCTTCGCCGATCCCGATGGGCACATCTGGGAGCCGATGTGGATGAGTGCCGAAGCCATTGCCGAGGGCCCGGCCGCCATGTCCGAAGCGGACTGACCACCAAGGCGCAGCGCGGGCCATGCGGCCCAACCCGCGCTAACGCATGACGACAGAGATGCAAAATGGAGCCCCGAGATGCCCAACCATCATGGCGATTTCATCTGGTATGAACTGATGAGCCGCGAGCCGGACGCCTCCGAGGCGTTCTACGCCGGTCTCCTCGGCTGGTCCTTCGAACCGGCGGATCCCAGCGGAGATATCGACTACCGCCTGTTTTCCAAGGACGGGCCACCGGCGGGTGGACTGCTCAAACTGCCCGCAGAAGCCTGTGACGCCGGGGCGCAGACCATGTGGGCCGGCTATATCGGCGTCGACGACGTGGATGCCTCGGTGCAGCAGATGGCAGACCGCGGCAGCCGGGTGATCATGGAGCCGACCACCCTGCAAGGCGTCGGACGGATGGCCTTGCTGCACGACCCGCAGGGCGCGCCGATTTACCTCATGCATGGAGCCTCGGATGAGCCCAGCCAAGCCTTCGCGCAAGACGCCCCGCGAGAGGGCCATTGCGCTTGGAATGAGCTGCGTACGTCCGATCCCTCGGCGGCGCTCGAGGTCTATGCGGCCTGCTTCGGATGGGAGAAAGCCGACAGCATGGATATGGGGCCTGCCGGTTCCTACGACATGCTCCGGAACCCGCCGCATGCCTCGCTCCTCGGTGCGGTGATGTCCTCTGGCGATATGCCGCCCCAGTGGCTGTTCTATTTCCGCGTCGCCGACATCGACAAGGCCGCAGCCTACATTGATCACAACGGCGGCGAGATGCTGATGGGCCCGCAGGAGATTCCGGGTGGGGAATATATCTTGAACGCCCGAGATCCGCAGGGCGCGGTGCTGGCCCTCATCGGCAAGCGGACGGCGTGACCCGCCGCAGAAGCGCCCGATGTCCGGTGCGCGATGAGTTGCACCTTGTCGTGTCGGAACGGAGGCTTGCGCAACTGCGCATCATCGGACGCGGCGGATGCCGACCCAATCTGCGGCGCATGAGCTGGCCGGTCTTTGCATGATGGCGTGCAAGGGCAGGCCGCGGGGGCGGCCTGCATTTTGCGTCACCAAGCGTTGTAACCGAGGTATTTCCCGGACATCTCAATCTTTACCCGATCACCTTTGGGGTTCTCGACCCGCTCGACGGTCATGTCGAAGTCGATGGCCGACATGATGCCGTCACCGAACTTCTCGTGGATCAGCGCCTTGATGGTCGGGCCGTAGACGCCAACGATTTCGTACAGGCGGTAGATGCTGGGGTCGGTCGGAACGGTCTGCTCCCAGACCTTGGTGGGGCTTTCGACCATGACGCCGACGACCTCTTCGGGCAGGTCCAGCAGAGCCGCGAGCGCCTTGGCCTTTTCTTCGGTGAAGGCGTTCATGCCCATGGCGGCGGAATGTGTCCAGACCGGCGACATGTCGATCTTTTCCGCGATGGCTTCCCAAGTCAGTCCGGCCTTCTTCTTGGCGCGGATGATCAGGACGGTGACGTCTTCTTTGGTAAGATCTTCGATCGGCGCAAGGTCTTTCATGGTGGTCCTCCGGGGTTGGGTCAGCCGACTAGTTGGGCGGCGAGGATGAGGCAGAGCACGGCAAGGATCGCCGCGACGGACTGCCAGAAACGGACGGGGTTTCGTTCGGCCAAGGGCACATGACGCGTGGCGCTCCAGGTGGCCCCCGGACGGGACAGGTCGGTGACGAACTCTGACAGCGCGTCATAGCGGCGGAGCGGATCGGGATGGGTGGCGCGGCGCAGAGCCTCGTCCATCCAGCCGGGTACTGCATTGTCGTCGTCGCGCGCAGGCGCATAGGACAGTCGCATCTGGTCACGGCGATTGCTGATCCGGGCAACCTTTGGGCCATAGGGCAGCCGTCCGGTCAGCATCTCATAGGCTATTGCGCCCAGTGCATATTGATCCGAGCGCCAGCTGATCGGATCGCCCGAGAAATACTCGGGTGCGGTGTATTGGTAGGTGCCGGGGAGCTCTCCGAGCATGCCCGGCATCGCCTCTTCCACGCCGGCGACAGAGGTCGAGCCGAGGTCGATGATCTTTGCCGTCCCGCTTTCGTCGATCATGATGTTCTCGGGGCGGAGATCCTGATGCACCATCTCTCGGCGGTGAAACGCACGCAGCCCGGCGGCGATCTGGCCGGTGATGTCGCGTATCTGATCTAGGGTCGGACTGGGATGGTCGGTCATCCACTGGCGCAGGGTCACACCCTCGACGAACTCTGTCACGACATAGAGCGCGGTGCGTCTGTCCGGTGCCTTGGCAGCCCGAAGGACATGCGAGGACCTGAGCCGCCGGGCGATCCATTCCTCGAGCACGAAGCGGCGCAGGTAGTCGGCGTCTAGGGCGGTGTCGGTGGCGGGGATCTTCAGCGCGACGCGGTGGCCGTCGGGCGCGGTTGCGAGAAAGACATGGCTGCGGGAGGTGGCGTGGATCTGGCGTTCGATGCGGAAGCCATCGATCACGTCGCCGGATTTGGGCAACGGCGGCACCGGGAGGCGCGGGGCGTCGATGTCCAGATCGGCCGGAGTGTCCGGCAGCCTGTCGATCCGGACGATCTGAACCGTCAGGTTGTCCTGACTTCCGGCGACCTGCGCCGCATCTGCGAGCGCGCGGGCGGCGGCATCGAGGTTCGGAGCGCCGAGTGCGTCGCGCAGGCTTGCAGCGGTGATGAACTCATGCACGCCATCGGTGGTCAGCAGAAAGATGTCGCCCTCTTTCAGCGACACGCGGCGATAGTCGATGTCGACGCGATCGCCCATGCCCATAGCGCGGCCCAGATAGCTTTCCTCTGCCGACAGCGTCACGCGGTGATCTGTGGTCAGTGGCTCCAAGCTCGCACCGGACAAGCGGCTGACGCGACTGTCCCCGACGTGCAGGATGTGGCCCTCGCGCCCCTTTAGGATCAGGGCCGACAGGGTGCACACGCGTCCCGCGTTCACATCCTCGATCGCGGTATTCTGGCCATGAAGCCAAGCGTTGGTGGCAGCAATGACCCGGGTTGCAGAGGTTTTGACCGTCCAGGCGTCCGGGGTCGCGTAGTAATCTGTGAGAAGAGATTTGACGGCGGTTTCAGCCGCTTCACGGCTGACCTTTGACGAGGAAATCCCGTCGGCAATCGCGAGGGCGATGCCCTTGAGAGCAAGACTTGATCCCTCCGGGATCAGCGCGCCATGAAAATCCTGGTTTTCCGGCTTGGCTCCGGCGTTCGAATACTGGCCAAGCGTGACCGAAAGCGTCGCGGGGGCAGCGGAATCCTTGGGCATGGTGCTCTCCGGAACAGAAAAATGACCCCGCTTTCGCGGGGCCAAGACAGGGAGACTTATTCCGCCGGGATGCCTGCGACGTCGTCGTTGCGGCCCGCGTTGCGCTTCGGCGATTCACGGAAGTGGGTTGCGTAGATCATGCCGCCCACGAAGGTCAGACCACCGACGAGGTTGCCCAGAACGACCGGGATTTCATTGTAGATGAAGTAGTCAGCCCAGGTGAACTGGCCGCCCAGCATGATGCCCGAGGGGAAGAGGAACATGTTCACGATCGAATGCTCGAAGCCGAGGTAGAAGAACACGAGGATCGGCATCCACATGGCCATGATCTTGCCCGAGGTGGAGGTCGACATCATTGCGGCGACGACGCCAGTCGAAACCATCCAGTTGCAGAGGATCGCGCGGACGAAGACGGTCAGCAGGCCAGCGCCGCCGGCAGCGGCATAGCCGAGCGTCCGGGCTTCACCGATATGGCCGATCTTCTGGCCGACGGCATTCGGTTCTGCCGAGAAGCCGGTGGTGAAGACAACGGCCATCAGGATCGCGGTGGTCATGGCACCGGCGAAGTTGCCGCAGAACACCAGACCCCAGTTGCGGAACACGCCGCCCCAGGTGCAGCCCGGGCGCTTGGCGATAACCGCCAGCGGTGCCAGCGTGAAGACGCCGGTCAGCAGATCGAAGCCCATGAGGTAGAGCAGGCAGAAGCCGACCGGGAACAGCAGCGAGGCCACCAGGAAGTTGCCGGTGTTGACCGCGATGGTCACGGCGAAGGCCGCAGCGAGGGCGAGGATGGCACCGGCCATGAAGGCGCGGATGAGGGTGTCTTTGGTGGACATGAAGATTTTGGATTCGCCAGCGTCGACCATTTTGACCGCGAATTCCTTGGGAGTGACATACGACATTCTCGTATCCTTCTCAGAGGTTTAAGGGCCTGATGATCAGGCGCCGGGGTTCAGGTTCAGGTAGATGTCCCGACCGTCCAGACGGACGGGGAAGGTTGCGGACCGGCCCTCATCGGCGCCCTGCGCCGAGCCTGTGGAGAGCGAGATGACCCAATTGTGCAGGGGGCAGGTCACGCAACCGTCGTGCACGATCCCCTGGCTAAGCGGCCCGTTCTTGTGCGGGCAGTTGTCTTCGAGAGCGAAGATTTCGTCGGCGGCGGTGCGGAAGACGGCGATCTTGGTCTCGCCATTCTCGACGCAACGCGCGCCCTGTTGCGGGATGTCGTCGATGGTGCCGATCAGGCGCCAGTCGAGATCGGTCTGATGCAGAGAGGCGTTCATTCTGCGGGCTCCATCTTGGGGGTGACATCGGAGGGGCTAAAGACGGCCAGCGGGTTGAACTCGTGTTTGTCCACGCCCGAGACGCGCTCGGACCACGGGTCGGTCTGCGAGTGTTTCTGGCTGAAGACGAAACGGTCATAGTAGCCGCGGCGGGACGCGAGATCGTCGAAGATGGCGGCCCTGACGGTGTCGTAGCCGACCCGCTCTGCCCACTTGTAGATGCGTTCAAGGTAGAAGCCCTGCTCGCGATACATCTGGGTCATGGCGCCCGCGATCTCGAGGACCTCCTCCTCGGTGGCGACGGAGCCAAGCTCGGTGGTGCCTTGGATGTGCAGACCCGCAGCGCCGCCATAGACGATCTGGTAGCCGCTCTCGACGCAGATCACCCCGATGTCCTTGCAGGTGGCTTCGGCGCAGTTGCGGGGGCAACCGGTGACGGCAAGCTTGACCTTGGCCGGTGTCCATGACCCCCAGAGGAATTTTTCGAGCTTGATGCCAAGGCCAGTGGAGTCCTGCGTGCCGAAGCGGCACCACGTGCTGCCGACGCAGGTCTTCACCGTGCGCAGCCCCTTGGCATAGGCGTGCCCCGAGACGAGGCCAGCGTCATTGAGGTCCGACCAGACGGCGGGAAGGTCTTCCTTCTTCACGCCCAGCAGGTCGATGCGCTGGCCGCCGGTGACCTTCACGTCGGGGATGTTGAACTTATCCACCACATCGGCGATGGCGCGCAGTTCGTCCGAGGAGGTCATCCCGCCCCACATCCGCGGCACGACGGAATAGGTGCCGTCCTTCTGGATGTTGGCGTGCACGCGCTCGTTGATGAAGCGGCTCTGCTGGTCGTCTTTATACTCGCCCGGCCAGTCGCTCAGCAGGTAGTAGTTCAGCGCGGGTCGGCACTTGGCGCAGCCGTTTGCGGTGGACCACTCGAGCTCTTGCATCACCGCCGGAATGGATTTCAGCCCCTTCGCGACGATCAGCCGGCGCACTTCGCCATGGCCGAGCGGCGTGCAGCCACACATGCCTTCAGCCGTCTTTTCGAAACTGTCCCCGAGGGTGAGCGCGATCACGGATTCCACAAGGCCGGTGCAGGTCCCGCAGGATGCCGACGCCTTGGTGTGGGCGCGCACTTCTGCGAGCGACGTCAGCCCCTTCTCGTTGATCGCATTGACGATCTTGCCTTTGCAGATGCCGTTGCAGCCGCAGATTTCCGCGTCGTCCGAGAGGTTGGCCACGGCGGCCAGCGGGTCGGCTGCGACGCCGCCACCCTGATGCGCCTGCCCGAAGATCAGCGTGTCCCGCATCTCCGTGACATCCTCGCCCGACTTCAGCAGCTCGTTGAACCACATGCCGTCGGCAACATCGCCGTAGAGCACAGCACCGATCACACGATTGTCTTTCAGGATCAATCTCTTGTAGCTGCCGCGCGCGGCATCGCGCAGCACAACGTCCTCGCGGTCCGGCCCGTCGCCAAAATCGCCGACGGAATAGAGGTTGATGCCGGTGACCTTAAGCTTGGTGGGCGTTTCGGTATGGGCGAAGGCGGCGGCCTCACCGGTCAGGGTCGCGGCGGCCACCTTGGCCATTTGGTAAAGCGGCGCAACGAGCCCATAGACCAGCCCGCCGACCTCGGTGCACTCGCCGACCGACAGGATGTCGGGATCGGATGTGTGCATTTGCGCGTCCGTCACGATCCCGCGCCCGACCTCCAGACCAGCCTCGGCTGCGAGCGAGGTGTTCGGGCGGATCCCGACAGCCATCACGACCAGCGTGGCGTTGATCACGCTGCCGTCTTCCAACTCGACGCCTTCAACTTTGTCCGAGCCGAGGATCTGCTTGGTGTTTGCGCCGCAGCGAATGTCGATCCCGCGCCCCTCGAGTTCCTGCTGCAGCAGATAGCCCGCGGCGGGGTCCAGCTGGCGTTCCAGCAGGGTAGGCATCAGGTGCAGAACGGTGACCTCCATGCCCTGCGCCTTAAGACCGGCGGCAGCCTCGAGACCAAGAAGACCGCCGCCGATCACCACCGCGCGACCACCGAGGTCGGCAGCAGATTTCATCTTTTCCACATCGTCGAGGTCGCGATAGGCGACCACGCCCGGCAGCTGATGCCCCGGAACCGGGATGATGAAGGGGGCAGAGCCGGTTGCGATCACCAGCTTGTCATAGGCCGCGGTGATCCCGCCTTCGGAGGTCACAGTCTTTGCGTCGCGGTCGATCGCAGTGACTTTCTCGCCCCGGTGCAGGGTGATGCCGTTGTCCGCATACCAAGCGTCGTCGTGAATGATGATGTCGTCAAAGCTCTTCTCGCCGGACAGGACCGGCGACAGCATGATGCGGTCGTAGTTCACCCGCGGCTCGGCGTTGAAGATGGTGACGTCGTAGGCGCCTTCAGCCTCGAACAGGTGTTCCAGCATGCGGCCAGGGGCCATGCCGTTTCCGATGATGACAAGCTTCTGCCTGGACATGATGTCCTCCGGTTCATTCTTGCGGAACCGGGGAAATCCGGGCCGCGGCGGTTTCTGTCAGGGAAGGCGTGAAGCCGATGGCAAGGCGCATCCCGCGATCTGAAGATCAGAGCGTCGAGCAGCGCCGTTGCTGCGTGGCCATTGATCCGAAGGACCTTGGGCCGATTTGACTGAAATCGCCGCGCCGTTGCGGCAGGGTGGAGGCGTTTCGGCCTCGCTTAAACATGCAGTAAGTTAGAATGTATTATCGGCGCAATCGTTTTTTCTGAGAACCGGCATTTTTGCGGGCGTCGGACATGTTGCGCCTATCGCGTGAGCAGTTTTGAGCGTCGGCACCGGCCGTTTGCATGCCGGGTGGGCAACATTTGAATCGATTGATCCGAACCTCGTCAAAGGTGATCCGGCGCTTTATGGCTGTGCGCAGGCCTGCCATCGAACGTGAGAGCAGATTGGCCAGCACTGAGTCGTGTCACTTGACGGGAACTTGGTTGTCTTGCGCATGCGTCGCACCCATAAGGATCGACAGGGTTCGCGGGTGCGCCAATACTGCGTCGGCCAAGCTGAGCCTATCAAGGGACTGATAAAAAGCTGTTTTCGCCTCTTTCAGCCCGCGGACAAGGCCGCATGATCCTCGCAAGATGCAACTCGAGCAATCGACTAGTGCGTGGTCGCCTTCCATAAAGCGCGCCACTTCACCGATGCGGATCTCTGCCGCCGGACGCGCAAGCGCCACGCCGCCAGAGCGGCCCCGCGTGCTTTGCAGGAACCCGCCGTCGACCAGTTGGTTCACCACCTTCATCAGGTTGCTTTGCGACAGGCCATGGGCTCGGGACATCTCGGAAATCGGCACCACGCGATCCTGATGTGCCCCAAGATAGAGGCAGACGCGCAGCGCGTAGTCCGTAAACTTTGACAGGTTCATAGGAATTCCGAGGTATTAAACGCTTCAAAATTCGCGCATGTATTGTCCGCAGTCAAGGCCATCGGAGCGCGGATCACGCGAAACCGAAGGTCTTGGCCCGGGCCGTGTTCAGATGTCGTAGTGTTTAAGGAAATCTCGCACCGTCTGCATGCATGTCCGCCAAGCGGGCTCATAATCGACCAGCACGTGATTGCGGCTGTCGAGCGGAACGAAATGTGCGTCTGGAATCCCCGAGGCAAGCGCACGGCCCATGTCGAGGGGAATGCGCATGTCGTCTTTTGAGTGCAGAACGATGGTTGGGGCACGCACCGACCCGAGCCTGTGGCGCACGTCAATCTCACCAAAGGCATCCTGAAAGCGGGCGGCGTTGCCCGGCGATGTGGTCAGCCGCTGAAACTCGTCGAACCATGTCAGCTCGTCCGGCCCGGCGTCGGGCATGAATGTCTGCGAAAAGATGTGCCGGTAGGCGGGATTGTCCGTACCCCAGCCCAGTTCGGTCAGCGCCCGCACCGCCTCGCGACGGGCCTTTTCCTCGTCGCTGACCATGTGCCGCCAGCCCGCAGCATAACCGCCCACCAAGATCAGCCCCGAGACGCGTTCCGGGTGCCGCACCGCGTATTCGACGCACACGGCAGCACCCTGAGAGATCCCGAGCAGGGGAAACCGTTCAAGGCCCAGCTTGTCGGCAACGACTTCGAGGTCCTCGACAAACGCGTCAAAGCCAAGGTCTGCCACGTCCCAGTCCGACAGGCCGCAGCCACGTTCGTCGTAGCGGATGAACCTGCGCTGCCGGGCGATCTCGGCAAAGCATTCGCCCCAGATCGGGCTCGTCCAGTCGAACTCGAGATGGGTCAGCCAGTTTGCCGCTTTTAAAAGCGGCGGGCCGGACCCAAGCGTGGCAAAGGCGATCTTGGTGCCGTCCGGTGCCTCGCAGAATGCGATACGCTGGCTGCGCAGGCCCGACGCGCGGTCGGTTCGCGGTTGGCGTTCCGCGGGCGGAAGAGCCTCCTGTGCCGCCGGTGCAAGCAGTTCTTCGGCGTCGGGATCGGCGTCGCGCCACAGGCGCTGCCATTTCTGCGCGGACAGGGCCGGAAGCTCTGGATGGTTCACCAGTTGCCGCAACACCGCGACGCGGGCAATCCGCGCGTCCTCGCGTTCGGCTTCCAGCCACGACAGGAAGGCCGCATCGCCCGCACCGTCAAGCCCGTCGAGCAGAACCGGAGACAGTGCCTGCGCCATCTGCTCAAGCTCGGCCACCGTAAGGTCTGCGGAGCCGCGAAGTCGGTTGTAGATGTCGTGCAGGTCGATCTCGGCGGCTTCGGTGTCAAAGCGCACCCGCTCGCGGTCTGACAGGATGCGCCGCTGCTCGGGCGTGTCCACTACAGGGCGCAGCTTGGTGAGCGACCAGCGCAGGGCCGCCTTGGGATCGTCAGGCATGTCCCACAGCAACTCGCACAGACGTTCGCGCCGGTGCGGGCGTCCGGTGGCCACCAGAAAGCCGAGCAGCGCCCGGGCCTTGCGTGATGCGGGCAGCGGCACGTCCTGCCCGCCGCGCCGCACCCGCAACTCGCCAAGCAAAGAGACCTGCAATCGGTCGCTTCGGGCCAAGGCCTGAGTGGGACGGTCGTGCAATCCCATGCTGTCTCCAGAAAAATGCAATTGGAAAGAGAAATTCGAAATTCAGATTCATCTTGAGCAAATGCCCCGCGGTCTGTCCAGCGCCGTCAAAGCGCGCGGCGAAGAGCTGTCAGACCCGCTGAATGGGCAAATACAACGCTGCCCGCAGGCCATTTCCACTCCGGTTACAACGCTGGTGACAACGCCCCTCTGCGATACCCCAAGGGCACCTGCCGCGGCTCTCGGAGCGAAATTTCATCGGCGGGTTTACTGCATTGGAGTGACTTGATGTTTGAAGACAAGACCTTACACTTGAGCGGCTGCCCTGTCATCGACCCGCGCAGCCTGCAGCGCGACAGCCACACGCGGCTGGCGGAACTGCGGGAGAAACATCCCATTGTCCAGATCGGTGAGGGGCAATTTCTCGTGCTGCGTGCGGACGATGTGCTGCCCTTGCTGCACGACCCGCGGGCCCGCCAGCTTGAAGGGCCGGAATATATCGCGCTGAATCAGGTTCCCGAGGGGCTGACGTCGCAGTTGCAGGCGGAATTTTTTCCTTTTGCCAATGCGGCAGAGCATCGCCACAAGCGCGCGCTTTTCGCCCGCGTTTTTGCCTATAGCGAAATTGAGACGCGCCGTGCTTTGGTCCGTGCCGCTGCGGCGCGCATTCTGGCGGGACTGCCGCGCGGCGAGAGCCTGGATTTCAGCATGGCTTTCGCGGCACGGATGTCGGCGCAATCCGTGGCTGCCGTATTTGGCTTGCCGGAAGAGGACGCACCGCATCTGGCGGGGCTGGTCAAACAAGTCGCGCGGGCTGTTGGGCCGATCTATCCGCGCCACGAGCATTCCCAGATCGAAGAGGCGACCGAGGCGCTTTATGTCTACGTCGAGCGGCAGCTTCAGGAGCGGCTGATCCGGCCCCGCGAGGATCCTCTGAGCAAGCTGGTGAAAGCCTGGCGTTCCGAGCCGGACATCTCGGCTGGGAGCCTGATCCTTCAGATCATCGGCGTGCTGGTCGCTGGCATCGGCACCACAAGCACCGCGCTGGCGCGCAGCACGGCGATCCTGCTCGAGCGACCGCGGGACTGGGCCGATCTGCGCGATGACCCGGCGCTGATCCCCGGTGCGGTGGCCGAGGCGCTGCGCTTCGATCCGCCGGTCGGTTCGGTCACCCGCATTGCTGCGGAACCGCTGGAGGTCGGCGACGTGCTGATCGCCGAGGGCAGCGCCCTGCGGCTTTCCCTGCTGTCGGCGCTGCGGGATCCCGCGCTGCATTATGCGCCCGATCTCTTCGACATCCGCCGCCGCGACAACGCCCGGCTGCATCCCGTGTTTGGCCACGGGCCGCACCGCTGCCTTGGCGAGAAACTGGCGCGGATCGAACTGGAAGAGAGCCTCGCGGCGCTGTTGCAAGAGACGGGCTTTCCCGAGTTGCTTCTCAGCCCCCGGCTCGAGGGCTTTGGCGGATTGCGCCGCGCCACGCCGATGCGGGTGCGCCTGTCATGAGCCTCGATTTTCATTCGGCTGCCGCGCCGACGCGCCCGCAACCGATGCAGATGACCGTCCAGTCCGCTGGAGAGGTGATCATCCTGCGCCTGAGCGGGTGTATCGACGCCTCTGCGACCGGTGCGCTGTGCGATGCGCTGGTGGCTCATATCCGCGCTGGCTGGCGGCACATGGTTGTCGAGCTTTCAGCGCAGGCGGTGCTCACCCGGCCCGGGCTGCGGGGCCTCGTGGTCGCCGAAAAGCTGCTGCTGGCGCGACGGGGCCAGATGCGTATCTGCGGCGCCTCGCCAGAAACCGAAGCCTTCGTCAGACGCGAAAGCTTTTGCCATCTGCTGCGTTTCGCGCCCGACCGTGACGCAGCCTTGGTGCAGATCGCGGCGACCTAGAGACTGCGCAGAAGAACAATTTTTTCAACGGATTATTCGAAATGATGACCACATATTTCTACACCGCCTTCACGCAGAAACAGCAGCGCGGCGCGCGCAAACCGCATGGTGTTCCGGCTTTCATCGGCCTTCTGGGCTGGCTCAGGGCGCTTCGCCATGCCCGGGGCAGGCGGCGGCAGTATCAGTACCTCGAAGAGCTGCCGGATTACCTGCTCGACGATATCGGACTGACCCGCGGCGACATCGCGCGCGCCCGCCGCCGAGATTTCTGGAGCTGACGCGATCGCAGTCCTGCCCACTGAAACGGGCTTTGGCGTGGAGGGTCCCTCTCCACGCGCTCCGGCACCGGGCTGCCAAACTCACCCAAGATGACGAAGGATTTCAAAATGAACCACACTGCCTCTATTTCTATCGAAGCGCCCCTGATCGACCCGGACTGGCTGCTGGAGGACCCCCATGCGAGGTTCGCGCAGCTTCGGCGCGACCACGCGGTTATCAGGGTCAGCGATCACAACTACTACGCGCTTCGTGCAAATGACGTCTTTCCGCTGCTGAAAGATGATCGGACCGTTCAGGTTGAGGGCAGCGATTACGTCGCGCTCCACCAAATTCCGGACGGGGCAATGGCGCAATTCCTGCGCGACATCCTGCTTTTTGCCAATGGCGCGGACCACAGGGCAAAGCGCGGACCCTTTGCGCGTGCCTTCTCGCATCAGGCCATTCTTGCGTCGCGGGACGATATTCAGGCGGTCGCCCGCAAGATCGTCGCCGAACTGCCGCGCGGCGAAAGCTTTGACCTTGTCGCGCGCATGACCGCGCGGGTGCCTTCCGAGACGATTGCCGCGATCCTTGGCCTGCCTGTCACCGAGGCCCCAGAGTTTGCGCCATGCATCTATGAGATGGCCAGCGCTATCGGGCCGATCTACCCGATGGAAAAACATAGCCGGGTCGAGGCGGCTGCGCGCGAGGTCTTTGGCTATGTGGAAAAGCACATGTTGTCGCGGCTCGCGATGCCGCAGGACGATCTGCTTTCGGATCTGGTCGCCGATTGGGACGAGGCCCGGGGCATTCCATTCAGCAGCCTCGTCAATCAGGTGCTCGCCTTCATGCTGGGCGGCAGCGACACCACGCGCGCGGCGCTGGCTATCGCCATTTCCTTGCTGCGCCAGCGCCCCGAAGATTGGGCGGCGCTGCAGGCCGATCCCGATCTTATTCCCGCTGCGATCTCAGAGTGCCTGCGGTTCGAGCCTTCGGTCGGCAACGTGCCGCGTTTCACTGTGGCGGAGATGCGGATCGGAGAGGCGACGGTGCCTGCGGGCGTTCTGCTGCAGCTCAGCACCATGTCCGCGATGCGCGACCCAGAGCTTTACGCCGATCCGGAAGAGTTCATCATGCGGCGCAGCGATCATCCCCGTCTGCACCTCGTCTTCGGGCAGGGGCCGCATCGGTGCATCGGCGAGATGCTGGCGCGGATCGAGATGGAGGAGAGCCTGAAGGCCCTCCTTGAGGCGGCGCCGGGGATCGAGATCGAAACCGCGCCTCGCATGATCGGCTTTGGCGGTATCCGGCAGATCACGCCGATGATGGTTCGCATTCCATAAGCCACGGCCAATGGCCCGCGCGCATTTTCGCGTGTGCGCGGGCCCGTATAAATGAGCAAAGCTGACTTTTCCGATCACCCTGTGTAGCCTGCCGGAATTAGACAGAGGTGCATTGAAATGACCAACCCTGATACTGTCGCGCGCCACTACCATTCCGGACACTTGCTAGAGCGGATTTCGGATGGCTGCGCAGCGCTCGGCTTGACGCCGCCCATAGCTCACGATGCCTTGGCTCCTGTGGACGAATTTCATATCGGCGGGCGGCTCGCCACCAAGCCGTTCGTAGAGGCCCTAAACCTTTCGCCTGAAAGCAAAGTTGTCGATCTTGGATGTGGCCTTGGCGGGCCGGCGCGGTATGTCGCGGCGAACACAGGGGCGCATGTTACAGGCGTCGATCTGACGGCGGAGTTTGTGGACACGGGCCGCGTTCTGACAGACTGGAGCGGCCTTTCGGACCGGGTGCATCTCATCGAAGGCAGCGTGCTCGACTTGCCGCTCGAGAGCGGCTCGATGGACGCTGCGTATATGATCCATGTCGGCATGAATATCGCCGACAAAGCGGGTATCGCGCGAGAGGCGAAACGGGTCCTCAAGCCCGGCGGTGTCTTTGCGATCTACGATGTGATGCAGGTTGGCGAGGGCCAGATGGACTACCCAGTTCCATGGGCGTCTTCGCCGGAACAAAGCGCGCTCGTGCCGCCGGAGACCTACGAAGCTGCGCTGAAATCCGTCGGCTTCGAGGTGACGGACTGGATCGATCGCCGCGCTTTTGCGGAGAAATTCTTCGCCGATCTTGCGGCAGCCCAAAGCCAGGCGGGCGGCCCTCCACCACTGGGCCTGCATCTGATCATGGGCGAAAATACCGCGCTGAAAGTTCAGCACATGGTGCGCAACATCACCAACGGGCTGATTGCCCCGATCGAAATACACGCGCGGCTCCCTGCCTGACTTGGCCTGTGCCGAACGCGCGCGCGCTTGGCGGTCCCGCGATCTTGGCAAGACGATCTTGGCGGGCGGCGCCGCCCGCCGCAGGGGGTCACATCCGGCCGCGGAACCGCGCGAGAGCGGCGCTGTGGTCGGTCTGGATCGCCCGCACGCCCATGGCCAGAAGCTCGCCCCAGATCGCCTTGGGGTCTTCGAGCGCCGAACTGTCGCGATAGTGCAGGCTGTGGACGGGATCGAGCGTGTTGGTCCAGATCCAGACGTTTTCGGACCTAAGGTGCCCGGACAGCGCGCGCAGTTCTTCTTCGTCGTCGAAGGAGAGTTCCACCATGCGCAGGTTCATCGCGCGGGCGGTGGTCAGGACGGTCTCGATCAGCCCGCCGCGCGGAACCCGCAGCATCACCGGCATGAAGGCGATCTTGCCCCACCATGGCGCATCCAGAAAGCGCATCATATCTGAGGGTTGATCAACCGGCCCCTTCACCAGCACCTGATCGCCCATGCCACGGGCCAGAACCTCTGCGCAGACACGGTCCAGATCGGCCTGCGTCTTGGTGTCTATGTTGAGCATGACGCGGTCCTGCGCCGTGTCCAACGCCTGACCAAGTGTCGGCAGGGTGATCTCGGTCAGCGCGCTGCCGTCGCCCATGCCCTCGCGCAGACGGAGCCTTGTGACCGTGTCGAGATCGTGGTCGGCCAGCAATCCGCTGCCCTCGGTGGTGCGGTCCAGCGTCTCGTCGTGCAGCAGCACAAGATGCCCGTCGCGGGTGGTCTGCACGTCGATTTCGACCATGTCCGCGCCGCGCGCAGTGGCAGAGGTGATGGCGTCTAGCGAGTTCTCGGGGTGGCTGAGCCAGTCGCCACGGTGCGAGATGATCAGCGGCGCCGCGTCGGCGCGGGCCAGAAAGGCGGAAAGGGAGAGCGGCATTGGCGTTATCTTCTTGGTGTCATGTGGAGGAGGCGGCACCCGGCCCATCCGGGCGCCGCAGCGGCAGTGCGCCGTGATCAGTACATGAAGGCGTTTTCGATCACGTCCTTGACGATCTCGTCATTGTTCAGCGGTGCGATCCAGCTGCGCGAGTTGGCGCGCTGGTCGTTCGAGATCAGCGAGCGGCTGTCATCGGCGCCGGTATTCGCGGGGGCGGTGCCGAAGTCGATGTTCTGCGCGGTCTGCGCCTCTGCCGAGGTCAGCCAAGAGATGAACAGCAGTGCCGCGGCGGGGTGTCCGGCGTTCTTTGGGATGCCGACCACATTGCCGCCGCCGTTCATGCCGAGCGTGGGGACGTAAATCTTGATGTTCTCGCCGATCTCGCCGCGCTTGATCATGCCGGCCAGCATGTCCTCCCAGCCCGGGACCAGCAGGAACTCACCGGCGTTCAGGCGGCTGAGGCTGTCGGCATTCGAGGCGGTCAGGATGTATTCGCCGTCACGTTCAGTGAACCATTCGTAGACCGGGGCCATGTCGGGCATCCCGGCGGCGTCGCTGTCGGGGCCAAGACCCAATACGTTGCGGGAGATATTTCCGATGAAGGACGGGCCAGAGCCGCCGTTCTCGAGGTTGAAACCCAGTTGGCCGGGGCGCTCGGCGATGAAGGTCTCGAAGTCGGCCAGGGTCTGCGGCAGTTCTGCGGCTTCGATGCGGTTGCTGTCGTAGATGATGCCGGTCTGGTTGCCCCAGAACTTCACCGCATAGCCCTGCCAGTCCTGCCCCTCGGCAAGGCTGGTCACCGCGTCCGCTTCGGGCAGCATGGGCTGGATCGGGCCGAGCAGCAGCTCGTCGAGGCTCACGCGACCGGCCCATTGGCCCGGCATCGAGATCACGTCGATGTCGGTGCTGTCGCGACCCTGCTCGGCGATGGCCTTGTTCAGCGCGTCATCGCCGGAGCTGACGTCGGGCAGTGTGACGGTGATGCCATAGGTCTCCTCGAAGGCCTTGGCGTAGGTGCGCAGCTCGGGTTCAAAGTACCAGTTGTACCAGGTCACTTCGCCTTCGGCCTTGGCCTGCTCGACGATCTGGTCCCAGGACATGTCGGTAAGATCCTGCGCGAGGGCAGGCCCGCTCAGCGCGGCGCAAAGCGCCGTTGCGGTGGCAAGAGTGCGGATCATTGGAAAACTCCGGTGAGAGGATGATGGGAGGAGGTCAGCCCTTGCCCGAAACATTCGCGGGGTTGGCCGATTGCAGCAGCCGTTCCAGCACCAGCATCAGTGCCACGTTGGGAACGACGAGGATCAGGGCGACGACGGCGGCGTTGGGCCGAATGAAGTCGTAGCCCAGATAGGAATAGAGGATGGTCGGGATGGTGATGAAATCCGGCGAGCCGATGACGAAGCTCAGCGCAAATTCTTCGATCGACAGCACGAAGACGATGAGGAAGGCCGCCGAGAGCCCGGGCTTGAGCACTGGCAGGAAGGCGGCGCGCGCCACATTCAGCGGGGAGGCGCCAAGGTCGCGGGCGGCGCGAATGACGTCCTCTCTCACCTGCCCGAAAGACACCGACAGGATGCGCACCGCATAGGGCATGAAAAGGATCACATGGCCGAAGAGGATGGCGCTGTAGCGGTCGTAGAACCCCATCGAGAGCAGGATGGACGACAGGAAGATCGCGGTGACAAAGCCGGGCAGCACGATCGGAAGCAGCATGACGATCTGCGCCGCGCCCTTGCCGGGGAACTCCATCCGGCCAAAGGCATAGGCGACCGGCAGCGCCAGCATCACCGCCAGCAGGCCAGCAACCGGAGCCAGCAGGTAGCTGTTGAGCATGGCCTGCGCGAGCCCGGTGGTCTGCCACATCTGCACCCAGCGTCCGAAGGAAAGCTTCGGCGGCAGGATGTCGGGATAGCCCCAAGGGGTGCCGGGGTCGACAAGGCTCCAAAGCACCGCCATGGCAAATGGGACGGCGAGCCAGAGGATCAACAGGACCGAGTTCGCAATGGCGAGCGTGGTTTGCAGCGGGCGGGTCATCAGCGGATCCTTGCGGCGAGGCGGGTGGCGATCTGGACGAGGGCGGTCAGCGCCAACGCCCCGGCGAGCGAGAGGACCATCAGCGCGACGGCGACCACCGCCGAGCCGTTCCAGTCGTTGAAGCTGGCGCCCTGCAGTTGGACCATGAGCGTGGCCATGGAGTTCTGCCGCATCGGGCCGGCCACGGACTGAAAGCTGAAGTCGCCCGCCGCCCCGATGAAGATCAGGATGAGCGCGGCCTGCATGGCCTTGGCGGTCAGCGGCAGCACCACTTTGCGGAACCGCGCCATCGGACCGGCGCCCAGATCCTTCGCCGCGTGCAGCACCGGATCAGGGATCGCGGCCACGGCACCCGAGAGCAGCAGGAAGGCCATGGGCAGTTGCTTCCAGACCTGCAGCCCGATCACCGCATAGCCCTGCCGGTCGTTCTGCAGGCGCTTGGGCGCGTCCCAGATGCCGAGCCCCACCAGCACCTCGTTAACGAAACCGTGGTAGGAGATGACGTTGATCAGCAGGAAGGCCGCGACCAGCCCGGGCACGAAGTAGGGGGCCTTGATCAGCGCCGACAGCATGATCGAACCGCGAAACGGCCGCCGCAGCCAAAGGGCCAGCGGATAGGCCAGCGCCACGGACAGAAGCGCCGAGGCAGTGGCGATATAGGCCGACCAGCGCAGCGCGCTCCAGAACCGGCGATTGCCGAGCACCTCCTGCCAATGGGCGAGGGTCAGTGTGTCCTCACCGCCGAAATCGTAGAGACCGAAAGACTGCGCGAAGGCCCGGTAGAGCACCATCGCCATGACCACGGCCACGAGGCCGGGGCCGGGCAGCAGCAGGAGGGAGACCTTGAGCGCCTTGGGCATCACGCGGCCTCCAGCCGGGTGATGTGCTCTGGTCTCAATCCGAAGTGCAATGGCGCGCCAAGCGTCGGCTGGGCGTGGCCCGGCAGTTGCACGCGCAGGCTCTGGCCGCCTTCTTCTACCGTCACATCGGTCCAGCCGCCCTGAAAGGCCACCGCGGCGACCCGGCCCGAGAGGGGGCCTTCGGCCTGCGCCATTTCTGGACGCCAGCAGATCGTCGCGTTTTCGGTGTCTGGCCCGGGCGCGGGGATCGCGCCGAAGGGTGTCTCCATCCGCCCGCCACGCAGCGCGCCATCGTGAATATTGGCAGCGCCGATGAAATCGGCGGCGAAACGGGTGCGCGGGTTGAAGTAGATGTCGCGGGGCGCGCCCTGCTGCTCGACCACGCCGCGGTTCAGCAAGAACACCTCGTCCGACAGCGCCAGCGCCTCGGACTGATCATGGGTGACGTAGACCGCAGTGAAGCCGATCTCGCGCTGCAGCGCCCGGATTTCTGCCCGGACCTGATCGCGCAGCTTGGCGTCGAGGTTCGAGAGCGGCTCATCGAACAGCACGATGCCCGGTGCCACGGCCAATGCGCGTGCCAGCGCCACCCGCTGCTGTTGACCGCCCGACAATGCGTTGGGCAGCTTCTCGGCGTGGCCGGTCAGCCCGAGTTGTTCGATCAAATCCGCCACGCGCGCGGCTGTCGCGTCCCGGCCATGGCGCTTTTGCCGAGGGCCGAAGGCAATGTTGCCCGCCACATCGAGATGCGGAAAGAGCGCGTAGGACTGAAAGCACATCGCGGTCTCCCGGCGCTCGGGGCTGCGCAAAGTGACATCCCGCCCGGCGATCTCGACGCGCCCGCGCGTCGGCGTCTGAAACCCGGCGATGACATTGAGCAGCGTGGTCTTGCCGCAGCCCGACGGCCCCAAAAGCGTGACGAACCGGCCCGCCTCGACAGAGAGCGTGACCCCTCTCAGGGCGTGAAAGCTGTCGAATGTCACCGCGATGTCGGTGGCTCTGAGGGTCGCCATGATTGTCGCTCCGGCTTCTTTTGGGGAGGTATTACACTTTGAGTGCGTTTAACGACTGTCATGTGTAATTCATGTGACAGGGGCACAAATTTCTCGTAACTCTTCACTGAACGCTTCGTTGCAGCCCGGACGGAACAACGGAAAAATCAGGAGTTGCCAGAGCTTTGGACCTTGCAGACCTAAGCCCGAACCAGAGGGTTCTTCTTGACCTGATCCGCCGCCTGTCGCCGGTGGAACGTGCGTCTCTGACGGCGCAGACAGGGCTCACGCAGCAGTCGATCCATAGAATCGTTTCGGGTCTTCTCGACCTCGGACTGGTGCAGACCCGCGCGCCGGAGCGCAGCCTGCCGGGCAAGCCGAGCCCGCTTCTGAGCCTGCGCCCCGAAGCGGCCTATGGCGCGGGCGTGCTGGTCAACACCGACAGCGCGGTGCTCTGCCTCGTCGATCTGACCTGCGCCCGCGTGGCGCTGCGCCGGATCGAAGAAGGCCTGCCGGACCGCGCGGCGGGGATCGCTCGCCTCAAGTCAGAGTTCGACGCGCTGCTGGCCGAGGCCGGGGTGCCGCGCGAACGGGTCTGCGGGCTCGGCGTTGCCCTGCCGGGCTATTTCACCGGCACCCCTGGGCATATGAACTCGCCCGAGCCGCTCGAGGACTGGTCGCTGGTCGACTTTCGCCCAGAGCTGGAGGCGGCCTTCGGTCTGAGCGTGCTGCTGGAAAACAGCGCCACCGCCGGGGCCATCGGCGAGAGCCTCATCGGCGCGGGGCGCAGATACCGCTCCTTTGCCTATCTGGGCTTTGACTACGGATTTGGGGGCGGGCTGGTTTTTGACGGTGAGGTCTTTCGCGGCCCCCGCGGCAACGCCGGGGAACTCTCGCATATGTTCCTTGGCGATGAGATCGAGAACCGTCCGGCGCTGCGTCTGCTGATGGCGGAACTGCGCCGCTCCGGGGTCGAGGTGGCGAGCTTGCCGGACCTTGTCGCGCGCTTCGATCCGCTCTGGCCCGGCGTGGAGAACTGGCTCGAAACCGTCATGCCGCAGGTGCACCGTGTGGTCCGCGCGTTGCACGGCGTGCTTGATCCCGACGCCATCGTCTTTGGCGGGCAGCTGCCGCCGGCTTTGGCAGAGATGATGATCGCCCGCATCGTGCCGCTGCAGAGCCACCGCTACGATGTTCCCATGCCCGGTCCGGTGCTGCTGACCGGACAGACCGAGACCGATCCCGCCGCGCTTGGCGCGGCAATCACGCCCCTAAAGCATATTTTCTTCTGAGGTTCCGATGCTCTCCGATGCCGAATTGAAACACCGCCGCACGATGGCGGAGGGTCTGCTGCGCGAGGCCGGGCTGCTGGCTCTTGAGGCCTGCCGCAACCGCAGCTTTACGGTCGAAACGAAGGGGCAACAGGATTTTGTCACCGAGATCGACCGCCAGACCGAAGACCTGCTGCGCGCGCGGCTCGCCGCGGCCTTTCCCAAAGATGCGATCCTTGGCGAAGAGGGCGGCGGGCAGATTGCGTCCGTCACTTGGATCCTCGATCCCATCGACGGCACGAGCAATTTCCTGCGCGGTTTTCCCTACTGGTGCCTTTCGGCTGGGCTGGTGGTCGAGGGCGAGGCGGTGCTGGGCGTGATCTATGACCCCTGCAATGACGAGATGTTCTCGGCCCACAAGGGCGGCGGGGCAACTCTGAACGGTACGGCCATGCATGTCTCGGAGACCTCGCAGGTCTCGCGGGCGGTCTTCGGGCTCGGCTTCAGCTTCAAGTCGGAAGTGGCCACGCACGCGGGGCTGATCGGCGACATCCTCGGGGCAGGCGGCAGCTACCGCATGCCGGGAGCGGGGGCGCTGACCCTCGCGCATCTCGCGGCGGGCCGGATCGACGGGTTCTGGGAGGCACAGATCTACCCTTGGGATGTGGCCGCGGGCATCGCCCTTGTGCGCGAGGCTGGCGGTGTGCTGACGCCCTATGCCACGCAAAGCGATTGGGTTAGAGCCGCGCCCCTGCTGGGCCTTGCGCCCGCGCTGATGAAAGACCTTGCCGCGAATATGCCAGAGACATCGGTCTGGCGCGCTCCGATGCGCAGCTTGGCGTGATGCCGGATCTGGTGCGGCCAGCGCGTCCGCCGCGCTGGCGCAAAGCCTTGGGAACGGGCGCACCCAAGGCTAGGCCATGTCCTTCCATGTGACCGGCGACAGATAGGCAATGCTGTCATCGGCACTGACCATGACGTCGCCGTCTTGGATGTTGACCTGCAATTTCATCGAGCGGCTTGCCAGCGCCGCCAGATCACCGCTTGCCTGCTCCGAGAGGTTCACGACCCGCAGGTTGTCAAACCGGGTCGTGCTGCCTTGGACTTTATCCCACCACACCTCTGCGGGCTTTCCGCCGTAGGCATAGATGATCACCTTGTCAGCCTTGCCACAGGATTGCCGAATGACCTTGTCGCTCGGAAGCCCTAGCGCCACCCACAGTTCAAGCTCGCCGCTGAGGCTCTTTCGCCAGATGTCCGGCTCGTCGTCGGTAGAAAGGCCCTTGGTCAGTTCCAGTTGCTCATCGGCATTCAGGGCAAACGCCAGCAGGCGCAGCATCAATCTCTCGTCGGTCTCAGAGGGATGTTTCGCCACGGTCAGCTTGTGGGTCTCATAGTAGTGACGGTCCATATCGGAGACGGACAGTTCAACTTTATAGATTGTGGATTTTTGCGCCATGACAGGTCCCTCACTGGCAGAGATAGCGTTGCCTAATGGCTCTGGCGACATTGTGAAAGCAGATAGGGCGCGGCCCCGACCGGACCGCGCCCCCTTTCATCTTTCTTCAAATACGCCCGCCGGAGGCGTCTCAGCGCGTCCCGGCAAAGCGCTCCTGCCAGTCGTCGCGCTCGGCGTCGGTGATCTTGCGGAAGGTCACGTCGGGGACCTCGAAGGCATGGCCCGCGGGCAGGGTGCTCAGCGCCGCATCCAGATCGCCCGGCCAGCTGTCGTCCTCGGTCTTCAGCGCCGCCAGAAGCTGCGCCGAGGCGTCGGGGATGAAGGGCGAGGAGATCACCGCGTAGAGCCGGATCATGTTGAGCGCGAGGCGGATCTGCATCGCCGCAGCCTCGGGATCGGTCTTGAAGGTCGACCAGGGCGCGGCTTCTTGCAGGTACTCGTTGCCAAGAACCCATGCGGCGCGCAGCGCGCCGGCGGCCTTGCGCACCTCATGCGCTTCCATCTGCGTCTCATACTCGCGGATCTTCTCCGCCAGATCGGCGATCAGCTTGGCCTCCAGATCGCCCATGGTGCCACCTTCGGGCACCACTTCGCCGAACTTCGAACGGCAGAACTTGGTCACGCGCGAGGCGAAGTTGCCCAGCACGTCGGCGAGGTCCTTGTTCACCGAGGACTGGAAGTTCTCCCATGTGAACTCGGAGTCCGAGCTTTCCGGGGCGTGGCTGAGCAGCCACCAGCGCCAATAGTCCGCCGGGAGGATCTCCAGCGCCTGATCCATGAACACGCCGCGCCCGCGCGAGGTGCTGAACTGGCCGCCGTCGTAGTTGAGGTAGTTGAACGACTTGATGTAGTCGACCAGCTTCCACGGCTCGCCGCTGCCCAGGATCGTGGCCGGGAACGAGAGCGTGTGGAAGGGCACGTTGTCCTTGCCCATGAACTGGGTGTAGGTCACGTCTTCCGCGCCCTTGTCGGTGCGCCACCAGCGCTCCCAATCGTCGCCTTTGCCGGCGTCGACCCACTCCTGCGAGCAGGCGATATATTCGATGGGCGCGTCGAACCAGACGTAGAAGACTTTGCCTTCCATGCCCGGCCAGTTTTCGTCGCCCTTCTTGACCGGGATGCCCCAGTCGAGATCACGGGTGATGCCGCGGTCCTGCAGGCCGTCACCATCGTTCAGCCATTTCTTGGCGATCGAGGTGGTCAGCACTGGCCAGTCGGTCTTGCTGTCGATCCACGCCTCAAGCTCGTCTTTCATCTGGCTCTGGCAGAGGTAGAGGTGCTTGGTCTCGCGCATCTGCAGATCGGTGGCGCCAGAGATCACCGAGCGCGGGTTGATCAGATCCACCGGATCGAGCTGCTTGGTGCAATTGTCGCATTGGTCGCCGCGCGCATCCTCGAAGCCGCAGTTGGGGCAGGTGCCCTCGATGTAGCGGTCCGGCAGGTAGCGCCCGTCGGTGGGCGAATACATCTGCGTCTCCGACACTTCGCGGATCAGTCCGCGCTCGGCCAGCACCCCGGCGAAATGCTGGGTCAGCTTATGGTTCTGCGGGCTCGACGAGCGGCCGAAGTGATCAAAGCTGAGGCGGAAGCCGTCGGCGATCTTCGACTGCGTCTCGTGCATCTCGGCGCAATATTCGGCCACCGGCTTGCCAGCCTTGGCGGCGGCGAGCTCGGCGGGGGTGCCATGCTCGTCGGTGGCGCAGAGGAACAGCACCTCATTGCCGCGGGCGCGCTGGTAACGGGCGAAGAGATCGGCCGGCAGCTGGCTGCCCACGAGGTTTCCGAGATGCTTGATCCCGTTGATATAGGGGATCGCCGAGGTGATCAGATGACGTGCCATGTTCGTCCCGCGAATGAATCTGGAGTTGTCGCGTCCTTAGCGGATGTTGCGCGGGCTTGCCAGTGCGGGAGCGAAGGGGCTGTCTGCCCCCTCGCGCTACCCCGAGGATATTTGCCTCTAGACGAAGTGGAGGTTCTATCCTCTGTCGTCACGCTGGCGCGACAGCAGGCGACCGATGAGGAAGCTGGTGCGCGGCGCGTAGACATATGGAGTGCGGCGCTCGGCAGGGCGGGCGCGCATGCGGATCAGGCCGAAGACCACCAGCATGAGATGCCCGGCGGCGATCAGCAGAAACAGCGACGACGGGCCGTATGCGGCCATCAGCAGCGCGGCGCCATAGGGGGCGGCAATGGCGCCCACCGCGTACCAGAACATCAGCGCCGCCGAGAGCTCGACCCGCTCGGAACTGTCGGCGAAGTCATGGGCGTGGGCGGCAGAGACCGAATAGATCGGGTAGGTGACGACGCCAAAGAGCGCGGCCATGGCCATCACCGCTGGCGCGGGCAGGGCGGGCAGGCTCGCCGTCGCCAGCGCGACAAGGATCGAGGCGACCGACAGCCATATCAGCACCGTGCGCCGATCCACACGGTCGGCGAGCCAGCCCACCGGGTATTGCGCCGCCGCGCCGCCCGCGATGTAGGCGGCAAGGAACAGGCCGATCTGATCGGCCCGCAGCCCGACACCCGCGCCGTAGATCGGGCCGACCATCCGAAAGCTCGCGCCCGAAAGCGCCGAGACGATGACACCCGCCACCGCCAGCGGCGAGCGCGCGCCGGCAAGGCCGGGCCGCAGGCGGGGGGCCGAGGGCGTGGCGGGCTGCGCGCGGCGGGTCAGGGTGATCGGCAGCATCGCGGTGCAGCACAGCAGCGCCAGCAGGTTGTAGCTGACGTAATGCGCGGGCTCGAGCACGCCGATCAGCATCTGCGCCACCAGCGCCGCGCCCATGTCGGCCATGCGGTAGGCGGCCATGGCGCGGCCGCGGGTCTGGTTGGTGACCTCGGCCTGCAGCCACGCTTCGATCACCGTATAGGCTCCGGCCACCGACAGGCCCGTGGCGATGCGGAAGACGGCCCATGCCTCGGCGGTGGTCAGCAGCGGGTGCGCCACAAGACCGATCACCCCGGCAGCGGTGAAGGCGGCATAGGCGCGCGAATGGCCTACCGAGCCCATCAGTCGCGGCGCCCACCAGCAGCCGATGAAGAAGCCGATGAAATGCGCCGAGCCGAGAAAGCCGATCTGCGCGGTGGTGAAATTCAGCGCGAACCCCGAGAGCGCATCCAGCGGACCGACGCCGCCGGACGAGAGCTGCTGCAGGATAACGGAGAGGAAGAGGGCGGCAAAGGAAAGTGGCAGGCGCATAGGGGCTTAGGGCCATGCCCGCGCCGCCCTGTCGCGACCGAAGGCGACAGGGCGGAGTCGTTTTTATCTCACAGGTTTATCTCACAGGCGAAAAGGCCGCGAGGCAGGCGCAATTACTGCGCCGTGTAGCCGCCGTCGGCCAGATGGTAAGAGCCGGTGATGAAGCTCGCCTCGTCCGAGAGCAGGAAGGCGACCAGCGCGGCCACTTCCTCGGGGGTGCCCATGCGTTTCATCGCGTGCAGCCCGGCAAGGTGATCCTGCGTCGCCGCGTCCAGCGTTTGGTCCAGCAGCGGCGTGTGGATGAATGCGGGCCCAACGGAATTGACCCGGATCTTGTCGCTCGCGTGCTCCAGCGCCGCGCCTTTGGTCAGCCCGACCACGCCGTGTTTCGCGGCGACATAGGCGGGCGACATGGGGATGCCGACCGAGCCGAGGATCGAGGCGATGTTGACGATTGCGCCGCCGCCGGTCTTCTTCATCTCGGGGATGGCGAAATGCATGCCGTAGAAGACACCGCTGAGGTTCACGTCGATCACCTTGCGCCAAGCGTCCGTGGGGTAGTCGCCGACCGTGGCGGCGGGGCCGCCGATCCCGGCGTTGTTGACCAGCAGGTCGAGCCGCCCGGTATGCTTCACGGTCTTCTCGATCAGCGCGGCCACCGATGCCTCGTCCGAGACATCCACGGCAATGCCGATGGCGCGGGGCAGGGTCTTGGCCATGGCTTCGGCTGCGTCCAGCTTGAGATCGGCGATGATGACGGTGGCCCCTTCGGCGGCAAGCCGCTCGGCGATGGCAGCACCGATGCCGGAGGCCGCGCCGGTGACGATGGCGGTCTGACGGTCGAAACGCATGGAAGGCATGAGATGTTCTCCTTGAACTGCCGGGCTTGTCCGGACTTATTCAGGACTTATCGAGTGCCTGCGGTCTGTGCAAAGCGCATTGCCGCAGAGTCACTGTGCATCTCGGGGGCTTGGCAAAGCGGCAAAGGCCACTAGTGTCCGCCCCTGCGCTAACAGGAGACTCCCAATGAAGAAAAATCCGCTGGGCCGTACCGGCATGTCGGTGACCGAGCTCTGCCTCGGGACGATGACCTATGGCAACCAGACGCCGCCCGAGGACGCCTTTGCGCAGATCGAGCGCGCGCTCGACGCGGGCATCAATTTCATGGACACCGCCGAGATGTACCCGGTGAACCCGGTGCGCGCCGAGACCGTGGGCCGGACCGAGGAAATCCTCGGCGACTGGTTCGAGAAGAGCGGTCGCCGCGGTGAATGGATCCTCGCCAGCAAGCACACCGGGCCGTCCAAGTTGGTCCGCGATGAGGCCCCGATCAGTTCCGAGACGATCCCGGTGGCGGTCGAATCCTCGCTGAAGCGGCTGAAGACCGACTATATCGACCTTTATCAGTTCCACTGGCCGAACCGCGGCAGCTATGCCTTCCGCCAGAACTGGACCTTCGCACCGTGGAAACAGGACCGCGAGGCGACGCGCCAGCATATGGCTGACGCGCTCGGTGCGCTGCAGCGCGAGGTCGAACGTGGTACGATCCGCGCCTTCGGTCTGTCGAACGACAGCGCTTGGGGCACCGCGGAATGGCTGCGCATGGCTGATGAGGTGGGCGGCCCGCGTGTCGCCTCGGTGCAGAACGAATATTCTCTGCTCTACCGGATGGCCGACACCGATCTTGGCGAGCTGATGGTCAACGAAGACGTGGGCCTGCTGCCTTATTCGCCGCTCGGGGCCGGGCTGTTGACCGGCAAATATCAGGATGGCGCGGTGCCCGAAGCCTCGCGCATGTCGATCAACGGCGATCTGGGCGGACGCGCCTCCGAGCGTGTCTTCCCGGCGGTGGCGGCCTATCTCGAGCTTGCCCGCGAGTTCGACATCGACCCGGTGCATATGGCGCTGGCGTGGTCGGCGCGGCGGCCCTTCGTGGCCTCGTCGATCTTCGGCGCGACCACCCTCGGCCAGCTCGAGCATCTGCTCGGCGCGGCGGAGGTCACACTGTCCGACGAGCTGCTCGAACGTATCGACGCCACCCATAAGGCGCATCCGTTCCCCTACTGAGGGGCGGCATCGCGCGGGCCAACCAAAGCCATCGCGGCAGCGGGACGCGCATGCCCCAGCACAAAAGGGCGCGGAGAGGATTGCTCCGCGCCCGCTTCGCCGTTAAATCGCGGCGCATGACCACCTCGAACAAGCATCCCGGCGCCCCTTGGCGCAATTTCTATGGCCGCGTGAAGGGCAAGACCCTGCGTCCGAGCCAAGAGACCTACCTCGAAGAGGATCTGGCGGCGCTGTCGCCGGGGCCGGTGGATTGGGAGGTGAACCCCGAGCGCGACGCCCTCGACATGGACGCCATGTTCGGCGGCAAGCCGGTATGGCTCGAGGTCGGCTTTGGCGGCGGCGAGCATCTGGTGCATCAGGCCGCCAGCAATCGCGACGTGGGGATCATCGGCTGCGAGCCCTACATCAATGGCGTCGCCATGCTGCTGGGCAAGATCCGCGACGCGAAGGTGGACAACCTCAAGGTCTATCCGGGCGATGCGCGCAACCTCTTCGACGTGCTGCCAGATGGGTGCCTCGACCGGGCATTCCTTCTCTATCCCGACCCTTGGCCGAAGAAGAAGCACCACCGCCGCCGCTTCGTCACGCAAGAGCACCTTGAGCCGCTGGCGAAGGCGATGAAGCCGGGCGCGATCTTCCGCGTTGCCACCGACATCCCCGACTACGTGCGCCAGACCATGGTCGAAGTGCCGAAAGCAGGGTTCGAATGGCTCGCCGAAGGCCCCGCCGACTGGCGCGAGCCTTGGGGCGACTGGATCTCGACCCGCTACGAGCAGAAGGCCCTGCGCGAAGGCCGTACGCCCCACTACATGACCTTCCGCCGGCGCTGAGCCGGGCGCTCTGCCTCTGGGCCCTCGGAACGTGCCGCGTTCCCGCGTGAGGCGGGTTCTTGCAACTTGAAGGCGAGCGCGCAGACAAGTAAAACTGTCGAAGACGGGACGGAACGACGATTGGGGCTGGAGAACCGCTTCAACCGGGAGTATCGGCGGTATCTGTCCCGTAACGCCGCTGCGCACGCCTTCAGAGGGGCGTCCGCAATGACGTTCTGAGACCCGTCGCTATGGCAGGGCAGGCACGCCTGCCATGGTGGTGCGGACAGCGAGAAGGCCCCGAACCGGTTTCCCTCCGGGTCCGGGGCCTTCCAGCTTCAAAATCTGCGAGCGCTTATATCATTTGGCTCCGGCGCGCGCGGCATGGGTTCGCTTTGCTGCAAATGTTCCGAACATTGGGCCGCGCGTCGACGGCCCCGTCATCTGCGCCTGTGCATTGATCAACGCGGACAAAGCTGCTCGGGGGTCATGCGCAGAACGCCAATAATTGCGCCAATGCCTATTTTGTGACCAGTGCTAGCGCGAAACTTCGCTCAGAGCCGCTCGGCGAGCCTTCGCTGAGCCGGTTTCAGCCGCATTTTTACCGTTTCCGTACATAGTGCGAAAATACCTAATTGTTTCACTTCGGGAAATTCAAAGGCCGCGATGTGACTGCCTGGGCCACGCCAGCCGCAGGCCGAAATTATCGCCCGATCGCTCGAAATTCTGCAATTGAGCGCAGAACCGCCCGCTTTGTGTCGGCGGTAAATCACCCGGAAAAACCCGCAAAGCTTCCCATTGAAAGACGTGTCTGGGCGGATGTCGGCTGGGGCCAATTTACACGTTGGACCAAGAGCTTGCAACCTTAGGATGAAATTCGGGATTAAGTTTCAGATGGGCATTGAAAACAATAAAGCTTTGGCGTTCGAGGGAGCGCAAGGATTTGGTGCGGACACGACCGGGGGGCGTGGCGGAGAGGTTGTTAAGGTTACAAATTTGAATGACTCCGGTACGGGCTCGCTGCGGTGGGCCCTCGAGGACCTCGACGGGCCGCGGATCGTGGTGTTCGAAGTCGGTGGACAAATCGACCTCAAGGACGAGATTCAAATTAACGGCGATGTCACTTTGGCCGGGCAAACCGCGCCGGGTGGGATCACCGTCACCGGGGCACGGCTTCGGGTTGTCGAAAGCAATGTGATCATCCGCGGCATGAACGTGCGGCCGGGCGACTCGGACGACGGGCACGATCCGGACAACCGCGATGGTATTTCCGTCGGCAAGCGGGGGAATGTGGTCGAGAATGTCATCATTGACAGCAACTCGATCTCTTGGGCGATCGACGAGAACACAGCGACCTGGGGTGCCCCCAGCAATGTCACTTGGTCCAACAACATCATCGCCGAAGGTCTGGTGAATTCCTCGCACTCGAAGGGCGATCACAGCATGGGAATGCTGATCGGCGATGGCAGCACGAATATCAGCATCATCGGCAACCTGCTGGCCAGCAATGATCAGCGCAACGCGATCGTCAAAGACGCCTCCGAGAACATCGAATTCATCAACAACGTCGTCTACAACTACGGTCGGCAGGGGCTCGAGGTCTATGGCGGCAGCCTTCACGCCATCGGTAACGTGATGATTTCCGGGGAAGATTCAAACGGACGTGCGGCGATCCGGTTCAACACCGGTTCGGGCGACAACGCCTTCTATATTTCGAACAATATCTCTGAAATCGGTGGCAATGCGACCGGCAAGATCAAGAGCGGCCTCGTGTTCGATGCTGCGACAGAGGAGGTCTTGCCGACAAGCGAGGTTCTCGATTGGGTGCTGTCGCACGCCGGGGTGATGATCGGCGGTGAGCGCAGCAAGATCGACGCGCGGATCATCGACACGGTGCTGAAGGATATCGGCACACTCATTGACGCGCCAAAGGACGTCGGTGGTTATCTTGACCGTGTCACGTCCTTGGTGCTGCGCGACAGCGACGACGACGGCATCCCTGACGTCCATGAGGTGCTGCTGGGCTCCGACGTCACCAAGGCCGACGCGCAGGCCGATGCGGATGGGAACGGCATCGCCAATATCGAGGATTACATCAACGGGCTGCTCGATGGCTCTGGTGCCGCACCGACCGTCTCGGTCGACGTGAGTTACAGCCCGGAAGAGAGCACAGAGGATACCGGCGTCGGCGAGCAGACACAGAGCGCCAGTGGCAACAGCACGGGCTCTGCCGCGGCCTTCAGCATCGAGGCAGAGGACTTTGACCTTTCCGGGGGTTTCTCCACCGCCAGCTTGGGGCATGCTTCGGGACGCAGGGTCATCAGATCGCTGGACGAGGGGACGGCAACCACCACGTTCGACGGCGAGTCGGGCACCTACGACATGCGCATCGATTACTTCGATGAGAATGACGGGGTGTCCTACCTTGAGGTGCGTCTCAATGACGAAGTGCTCGACGCATGGTACTGGGACCAGAACCTTGGCAGTGCCTACGCCGATGCGAAGACACTCACTTACCGCATGATCAAGGATGTCGATATCGAAGCGGGCGACGAGATCATCTTCTATGGCAGCGGAGATCGCGGCAGCGAGCCGCTCCGCATCGACACGCTCGCCTTTACGCCAAGCGACGCAGTCTTCGCCTGATCGCTCGTCCCGGTCATGGCTGCTTCGGGCGGCGCTTTGTTGGCGTCGCCCGAGTTTGTCTGAATGGGCACTCTGCCGCAGCTATTACGTGCGGCCTCGCTTGTTCTGCTGCGCCAAGACCTTTCGGCATCGGCCTTAGCGATGCGGCCCTGAATCGCAGCGACGCTGCGAAAGCCATGGTCTTTCGGTCCTGCTTCGCCCTAGAAAAGCGGGTGAATTCCCGAGGAGGCCCCATGCATTACGGCGATACCCGCCCCGACATCCTGACGTTTGACCCGTTCAAAGCGATCATCGCGCCGCGTCCCATCGGCTGGATCGGCACGCGCAATGCCGAAGGTGTGCCGAACCTCGGGCCCTATTCCTTCTTCAACGCCATCGGCAACAGCCCGCATATGCTCTGCTTCACCTCGGACGGGCTGAAGCACTCGGTGATCAATGCGCGCGATCAGGGTGAGTTCACCTTCTCGCTGGCGACCGAGGCGCTGGCGCAGGAGATGAATATCTCCTCCGAAGCCATGCCCGACGGCGCCAATGAGTTCGAGAAGGCGGGGCTGACCCTCGGCACCAGCATCGAGATCAATGCGCCCTTCGTCGCCGAAAGCCCGGCGGCGCTGGAATGCGTGACGCTTTCGGTGACCGAACTCACCGACCGGACCGGCACGCCGATCAACCGCTTCATGGTCATCGGGCAAGTGGTGCAGACCCACATCCGCGACGAATACATCACCGGCGGGCGCTTCGACACGGTGAAGGCCCGGCCGATTTCGCGCATGGGCTATCGCGACTATGCCACCGTCACCGAGGCGTGGGAGCTTATCCGGCCCGACGACTGAGCCGGGGAAGGGGGGAGATGGTCGAGACTGGAAGCACGCTGCGCGACTGGCAGCCAGAACTGCGCACCCTGCGCTATTTCCTCTGCGTCGCGGAGGAAAAGAACATGACGCGCGCGTCCGAGCGGCTGCGCATCGCCCAGCCCGCGCTCAGCCGCCAGATCGCCCGGCTCGAAAGCGATCTGGGGCTCAAGGTCTTCAACCGCACGGCGCGGGGGATGGAACTGACCGAAGCGGGCGAGATCCTCCAGCGCCGCGCCTATGCGATCATGGCGCAGATCGCGCAGGCGCATCACGATGTCACCGCCCATGCCGATCGCCCGCAAGGGGTGGTCGTGGTCGGGATGCCTCCGACGCCGGGAGAGTTCATCACCCCGCCGCTGCTGTCGCGGGTCAAAGCCGAGTATCCCGAGATCGAGCTACGCTTCGTCGAGGGGTTCTCGAACGCGCTCGAGCACAAGCTTTCGCAAGGCGAGATCGGACTGGCGGTGATGCATGACGCGCCGCTGCAGGACGACATCGTCACCACGGAGCTTCTGGTCGAGCACCTCAATGTCGTCGGCCCCTGCGGCGCGCTCGACAAGGACAGCTATACGCTCGCCGAGGCCGCGGCGATGCCGCTGATCATGCCGAGCCGCCCCAACTTTCTGCGCATCCTCGTCGACAAGCACGCCGACGAGATCGGCGCCGAATTGAACATCGTGCAGCGGGTGGATGGGGTGTGGCACCTGAAATCCTTGGTCCGGCACGGCCATGGGTTCACCATCCTGACCTATGGCGGGGTGCTCTCGGAGGTGCAGAACGGCACGCTCGAGGCGCGGCCCATCGTAAAGCCGCAGATGGCATGGACGCTCTGCACCGCCACCAAGGCCGACCAGCGCGGCAAGAAGGCAATTCAGGTGGTCGAGGCTCTGGTGCGTGACATCGTCGGCGAACTTGTGGCGTCCGGCATCTGGCGCTGAGCAATACCTAAAAGGTATCGCGTCGATCATATTACAGTATTTGAATTATCTCTGGCGATCCCCGACTATCGCCTCAGACGGGCCCGGAGGAGGGTCCGCAACCTTGGGAGGACACATGTCTCTGAACGCATTCCTGCGGTCGTCGGCGCTTGCGCTCGCGACGGCAACCGGCCTTGCCAGCATGGCACAGGCGGACACCTACAAATGGATCACCTTCAAGCCGCAGGGCGCGGGCGACGCGCAGGCGATCACCACGCAGTGGCTCGTTGATCAGTTCGCCGAGCGCACCGGCGGCACGCACAGCATCGAGGTGTTCTGGGGCGGATCGGTCGCCAAGACCCGCGAGATCCCCGAGGCGCTGGCCGCGGGCGTCGGTGATTTCGGCGACATCATCACCCCCTATTTCCCCGATCTCATGCCGCTCAACAACGCGGTCGGCTTCTTCATCCCGCAGCCGATGAACACCCTCGAAGTGGGGCAGTTCATGGAAGAGATGCACGCCACCTATCCGCAGTTCAGCGAAGAGCTGGAAAGCCAGAACCTGCACGCCTTCGGCTTCCGTCCGCTCGAGGATTACGGCCTGCTCTGCACCAAGCCGGTAAAGAGCGCGGCGGACATGAAGGGCCTGCGTATCCGTTCTTATGGCTTTGCCTATCCCAAGCTGATCGAGGCGCTCGGCGCGTCGCCGGTGTCGATCGCCACCTCCGAGGCCTATGAGGCTCTGCAGCGCTCGATCATCGACTGCACCCCCATCGGCCCGGCGCTGGCGCGCGGTTGGAAGTACGACGAGGTTGCCAAATACTACATCGAGATCCCGCTGGGCGCCTCCTTTGGCCACCTGCTGGCGATGAACCTCGACAGCTACAACGGGATGGACGACGAGACCAAGGCTGTCATCGACCAGCTCGGCAAGGACTACCTCGTGGAATACGCCCGCGTGCTCGACGAAGACGCGGCGCGCGTGCGCGAGCTTTGGACAGGCGAGTTGGGCGTCGAGGTGATCCCCTTCCCGCAAGAAGAACTGCTGGGCGTTCTGGACGACGCTGGCGTGCAGGACGTGCGTCAGGAATGGATCGACAAGGCGAACGGCCTCGGCGTTCCGGCTGACGAGATCGCCAAGAGCTTCGACTTCGACACACCGTCCTGATCCGGACGTGACCGGTCCCGCGCCAAAGCGTACCCCCGGCGCGGGACCTCTCCCTCGAAAGAGTCCCGAAAGATGCAAACGCTAGAAACCCTGCGCCGTCGCTACGGCGCATTCCTGTCGCTATGCGGCCTCGCCTCGGGCGTGCTGATCTTCGCGGTCATGCTGCTCGTCGTGGCCAATGTGGTGATGCGCTACGTCTTCAACCAGCCGGTCACCGGCACGCTGGAGCTGACCGAAAGCGCGCTGCCGCTGATCATCTTCCTGTCGCTGGCGCTGACCCAGATGCATGGCGGCCACATCAAGGTGGTGCTGCTGACCCAGCGCCTGCCGCACGGCCTCGCGCGCGCTGCAAAGGTGCTGGCGATGCTGGCGGGCTTTGTGCTGTTCGCATGGGCCGCCTACGCGGGCTGGCTGATGGCGGCCAAGAGCTTCGCCATTGGCGAGCTTGAACGCGGCTCGATCCGCTTCCCGATCTGGCCGATCAAATTCGCGATCTGCTTTGGCCTTGGCCTGCTGGCGATCCAGTACTTGCTCGACGGGATCTGGGTGGCGCTTGGCGGAACTCTCGACGATGACTCTGATGAGGTGATGGAATGAGCTCGCTCCTGATTGGCGGGATTGGCGTGGCCGGACTGTTCGGCGGCATCCTGCTGGGCATCAACGTGATGGTGGTGCTGGGCCTCGTGGGCGCTTTCGGCCTTGCCTCGCTCGTCGGCTTCAAGGCCGCGACGGCGATCCTTGGCACCGTCTTCTTCGACACCACCCACAGCTTCCACTTCTCGGTCATCCCGCTGTTCCTGCTCATGGGCTTTTTCGCCATGCGCGCGGGCCTCGGCGAGGACCTTTTCGAGGCCACCACCAAATGGCTCGGCAACCTGCGCGGCGGTCTGGCGATCTCGACGACGCTTGGCGCTGCGGCCTTCGGCGCGGCCTCGGGCTCCTCGGTGGGCACGGCGACCGTCTTCACCAAGCTGGCGCTGCCGCAGATGCTTGACCGGGGCTACGACAAGAGCCTCGCCTCGGCCTCGATTGCCATCGCGGGCACATTGGCGGTGATGATCCCACCCTCGGCGCTGGTGGTGGTCTATGGCATCCTCACCGACAGTTCGATCGGCGCGCTGCTGATCGCGGGCTTCATCCCCGGCATCGTCTTCGCCATCGTGCTCTGCCTCGCAATCTGGCTGACCGTGCTGCGCAACCCGTCGCTGGCACCGCAAGAGAGCTACAGCTTCACCCTGCGCGAGAAATTCGCCTCGCTGAAGCTGGCCGGTCCGCTGGTGCTGATCATCCTGCTGATCGTGGTGGGCCTTTACGTCGGCATCTTCACCCCGACCGAGGCGGGCGGCATCGGCGCCTTTGCCACCTTCCTGCTGGCGATCATCCGGCACCGGGGGATCAAGGGCGTGGAGCTGCGCAAGACGCTGCTGGAAACGATCCAGACCTCGGCGATGATCTTCGGCATCCTGATCTGCGCGCTGGTCTTCTCGAAGTTCCTTGCGCTCTCGGGCGTCGCGAATGCGGTGGGCGGCTATCTGACCGGGCTCGACGTGAACCGCTGGGTGATCGTGCTGCTGGTCTCGCTGATCTACCTCGCGCTGGGGATGATGATGGACGCGCCCGCACTGCTCGCCATCACCCTGCCGATCACCCACCCGGTGATGATGAACCTCGGCTTCGATCCGATCTGGTTCGGCATCTTCGTGGTGCTGCTGGTCGAGATCGGCGCGGTGACGCCGCCGGTGGGGATCAACTGCTTCGTGGTGCAATCGGCCTCGAACGGGCGGGTGTCGCTGGAGCAGGTGTTCAAAGGGCTGCTGCCCTTCGTGCTGGCGGGCTTTGCGATGCTGGTGCTGCTGTGTCTGGTGCCGCAAATCGCGCTCTTCCTGCCGGAGACGATGCTATGAGCATGACCCTCGACAAACCCCTCGCGCTGTGCGGCGCGGGGGAGGGCGGCCGGGCGATCCTGCGCACCACGCTGACCTCTCCCTATGGGCGCAAGGTGCGGATGGCGGCGCAGGTGCTGGGGCTTTCGGACCGGATCGAACTGGTCGCCGCCGACACCCGCGACCCTGCCGACGACCTGCGCCAGCAGAATCCGCTGGGCAAGATGCCCTGCCTGATGACCGATGGCGAGACGCTCTACGACAGCCGGGTGATCCTCGAGTTCTTCGACACGCTCGCCGAGGGGCGCGGCCTCATCCCGCGTGAGGGGCGGGCGCGCTTTCATTGCCTGACCCGCGCGTGCCTTGCCGACGGCGTCACCGATGCGGCGCTGCTGATGGTCTACGAAGGGCGCTTCCGCAGCGCCGAGAAAATCTCGGAGGACTGGCTGGCGCATCAGCGTGGCAAGGTCGAGCGCGGGCTTTCGTCGCTCGCCGCCTTGCCGCCGGACCCGGCCCGTACCGACGCGGCGGCGATCTCGCTGGCCTGCGCGCTTGGCTACCTCGACTGGCGCGCGCCCGTCCTGTGGCGCGACCGTTGGCCCGAACTGGCGTCTTGGCTCGAGCGCTTCGCCGCCGCCGAACCCGCATTCAAGGCAACGGAGGCCCCGCAATGACCGATTGGCCGAAACAGCGCCTCGCGGCGCCCGATCCCGAAACCTACACCGACCGCCAGCGCGAGATCCACGAGGCCATCGCCTCAGGCCCGCGCGGCGGCGTGCGCGGGCCGCTCGCGGTCTGGCTGCACCGCCCCGAGCTGGCCGCCAAGGCGCAGGAGCTTGGGCGGTACTGCCGCTATGACAGCGCGCTGGAGCCACGGCTGAGCGAGCTGGCGATCCTCACCATGGCCCGTCACTGGAGCGCCGAATACGAGTGGTTCGCGCATAAGCCCCCGGCGCTCAAGGCCGGTCTCTCGCCCGATCTGGTCGAGGCGCTGCGCGCCGGCGCCGAGCCGCCCTACGGTGACGCCGAAGAGCGCGTGACCCACCTCGTCGCCGTCTCTGTGCTGACGACCAACAACGTGCCCGATGCGCTTTACGCCGAAGCCGAAGCGGTGCTCGGCACGCAGCGGCTCGTCGATCTGGTGGGGGTCATCGGCTACTACACGCTGATCTCTGCCACGCTCAACGTGTTCCGCATCTCCCCGCCCCAAGACGCGCCGAAGGAGCTGACATGAACGACGCCCCGATCACTTGGAACCCGGACCGCAGCGCCCCGACGCTGACCCTGCCCAAGGGCGCCACCGACTGCCATGTGCATGTCTTCGGTCCCACCTCCCGTTTTCCCTATGCGCCCGAGAGCGGCTTCAAGCCCGGCGATGCGCCCAAGGAAGAGCTTTTCGCGCTGCATGACATGCTGGGGATCGACCGCTGCGTGATCGTCCAGTCCGGCTGTCACGGCCATGACAATTCGGTGGTGGCCGACGCCATGGCAGCGCGACCGGGGCGGTACCTCGGCATTGCGCTGGCCTCGCCCGAGATCACCGATGCGCAGATCGCCGAGATGCACGCGGAGGGCTTTCGCGGCGTGCGCTTCAACTACATGTCTCATCTCGCGCCCGGCGCCACCCACGACCAGTTGCGCGCGCTGGCACCGCGGCTGGCGCAGCACGGCTGGCAGCTGCTGATCCATATGGAGGCAACGCTGATCGCCGAGCTTGCGCAAGTGCTGGCCGACCTGCCGTGCCCAGTGGTGATTGACCACATGGGCCGCATCGACGCCAGCCTCGGGATGGATCAGGCACCGTTTCAGGATCTCATCCGGCTGGGCGAGAACGAGCATATCTGGCTCAAGGTGTCGGGATCCGAGCGCTGCTCGGTTCAGGAACCGCCCTATGCTGACGCAACGCCCTTTGCCGCCAGACTGGTCGCGCTCTACCCCGAGCGCACCATCTGGGGCACCGACTGGCCGCATCCGAACTTCCGCGCCGCACCGCCGGACGATGGCGTGCTGGTCGATACGCTGAAGGTGATCGCCCCGACGGCGGATGCGCTCCAGCGTCTGCTCGTGGACAACCCCGCACGGCTCTACGACTTCGGAGACCTCGCATGACCCGGCGGCTCGAAGGCAAGGTCGCCATCATCACCGGCGCGGGCTGTGTCGGGCCGGGCTGGGGCAATGGCCGCGCCGCCTGCGTGCGCTTTGCCGAGGAGGGCGCAAAGATCTTCGCCGTCGATCTGCGCGCCGACACGATGGAAGAGACCCTGAGCCGCACCCGCGATGCGGGCGGTGAAGTGGAACCCTACCTCTGCGACGTCACCGACCGCGCCAGCGTCGAGGCCATGGTGGCGGCCTGCATCGCGCGCTTTGGCAGGGTCGACATTCTGGTCAACAACGTCGGCGGCTCGTTCAAGGGCGGCGCGGCGCAGCTTTCCGAGGACGACTGGGATCGGCAGATGGATTTCAACCTGAAGTCCGTCTTCCTGACCTGCAAATCGGTGCTGCCGCATATGGAGGCGCAGGGCTCAGGCGCGATCGTCAACACCTCTTCGACCTCGGGCACCCGTTGGACCGGTGCGGCGCAGGTGGCCTATGCCTCGTCGAAGGCGGCGGTGATCCAGTTCGGCAAGGTCACGGCGGTGGAATACGCGCCCAAGGGCGTGCGGGTGAACACGGTGGTGCCGGGGCAGTTGCACACGCCGATGGTCGAGGCGCGGCTGGCCGGCCAGCGCGCGGGCGGCGATGTGGACGCGCTGCTGGCGCAGCGGCTGGCGCGGATCCCGATGGGCTGGATGGGCGACGGGCGCGACACGGCGAATGCGGCGCTCTTCCTCGCCTCCGACGAGGCGCGCTTTGTCACCGGCACCGAGATCGTCGTCGACGGCGGCATGTCGGTGCGCTGCGACTGACGGTTTCCACGCACAAGCCAAGCGGCGCGTCACAAGCACGGCGGCCCTTTGGCGGGCTGAGCGAAGACGAAGCTTGAGCAGGGCCGGGACCGGAAGTCTCGGCCCCAACTCGGGCGCGCCCGCGCTCATATTCATCCCGTGGCATGGGAAAATGTGATACAAACCCCGGTGTGGGGTTCTTGGTGCTTCCTTTGAGAAAATGTCTTGGGGAGGAAACATTCAATGCCAATATTCTTTAATCAAATATACACCTTATCCAGTCGCGCCGCGCTCACGCTCAGCGCGGCCGCGCTCGGTCTGGGGGCCTTGGGCGCCGCCGCGCAGGAGTATTCCACCGAGCAGGCGGACACCGAAGTGGTGCTCGCGCCCGACGCCTTCTCGCCCTACGCCGGGCGCAACTTCCCGCAGATGCCGCTCTGGGGGGACTCGCACCTGCACACGATGGTTTCGGTCGACGCGGGCACCATGACGCGGCTGTCGCAGGAAGATGCCTATCGCTTCGCGCGCGGTGAGGAGGTGACCACCACCCACGGGCTGCGGGCCAAGCTGTCGCGTCCGCTCGACTGGCTGGTGATCTCCGACCACGCCGAGATGTACGGGCTGATGCCGCAGCTTCTGTCGGGCGATGCGCAGGTGCTCGCCACCGAGCAGGGGCGGCTTTGGCACGAGGCGCTGACCGCCGGGGATGCGCAGAAAGCCTTCGACACCGCGATGGAGATCGTCGCCTCGCTGTCGGGGGAAGAGCCGCCGATCGACAATCCCAAGGCCATCAAGCACGCGTGGGAGAATTACACCGCGCTCGCCGACCGCTACAACGAGCCGGGCGTCTTCTCGGCGATCATTGGCTATGAATACACCACCGAGGGCGCCAACAACCTGCACCGCAACGTGCTGTTCCGCGACGATGCGGCGCGCGCGAACCAGACCCGGCCCTTCTCGCAATATGACAGCAAGAACCCCGAAGACCTCTGGAACTATCTCGCCGACTATGAGGCACGCAGCGGCGCCGAGGTGCTGGCCATCCCGCACAATGGCAACCTGTCGAACGGGCGGATGTTCTCGATGAATGCCTATGACGGCTCGGCCCTGACCGAAGAGATCGCGCAGATGCGCGCGCGGTTCGAGCCGCTTTACGAGCCGACCCAGATCAAGGGCGACGGCGAGGCGCATCCTTTCCTCAGCCCGGATGACGAGTTCGCCGATCACGATACTTGGGACGCCTCGAACCTCAATGGCACCGAGGTGAAGACGCCCGACATGCTCGCCGGGGAATACGCCCGCGAGGCGCTCAAGCGCGGGCTTGCCATCGAGCGCGACCTAGGGGTGAACCCGTTCAAGTTCGGCATGGTCGGCGCCACGGACTCGCACACCGGCATGGCCACGGCGCAGGAGGACAACTTCTTTGGCAAGCATTCGGGCGTCGAGCCCGAGCCGCACCGCTGGGAGCATGTGGTGATCGAAGCGCCCGATCCCTCGCTGACCATCTACGGCTGGAAGCAGGCGGCGGGCGGCCTCGGCGCGGTCTGGGCCTCCGAGAACACCCGCGCCGCGATCTTCGACGCGATGATGCGCAAAGAGACCTATGCGACCACCGGTTCGCGCATGACGGTGCGCTTCTTCGGCGGCTACGACTTTTCCGAGGCCGACACGATCAGCCGCCTTCCGGCGGACGCGGGCTATGCCAAGGGCGTGCCCATGGGCGGCGATCTCGGGTCTGCTCCGGATGGCGCCGCGCCCAGCTTTCTGATGGCTGCGCTGAAGGATCCGCTGTCGGGCAACCTTGACCGCATTCAGGTGGTGAAAGGCTGGATCGACGCCGAAGGCGAGACCCATGAAAAGGTCTTCGACGTGGTCTGGTCGGGTGACCGGGCGCCGGACGAAAACGGCAAGTTGCCGGATGTGGGCAATACGGTCGATGTGGCCAACGCGAGCTGGACCAACACCATCGGCGCGCCCGAGTTGATCGGCGTCTGGCAGGATCCAGAGTTCGATGCGGCGTTGCCTGCCTTCTACTACGCGCGGGTGATCGAGATCCCGACGCCGCGCTGGACCGCTTATGAGGCGAAACGCTTTGGCGTCGAGATGCCCGAAGAGGTGCCGATGATCACCACCGAGCGCGCCTATACCTCGCCGATCTGGTACGCGCCGGGCTGATCGCGCTTTTGGAGCGGGCGGCCAAAGGGTCGCCCGTTCTGGGATCGGCGGAAGGTCGGCTCAGGAGGCCAGCGGCTCGGCCTCGATGCCCAGTTCCCTCAGCGCTTCATGTACCGATATTCCGCTGTTCAGCGCGTGTTTGGCGACGCGCGCCGCGCTCTCATAGCCGATCTGCGGCACCAGCGAGGTCGCGACGGCGAGGCTGTTCTCCAGCAGGCCGCGGCAGCGCGCTTCGTCGGCTTCGATGCCCACCACGCAGCGGTCGGTCAGGCAGGCCATGGCGCGCTTGAGGATACGGATCGACTGCAGAATGTTGAGGATCGCCACCGGCTCCATCGCGTTGAGCTGCAGCTGTCCCGCCTCGGCAGCCATGGTCACGGTCAGATCGTTGCCGATCACCTGATAGGCCACCTGATTGACCACCTCGGGGATCACCGGGTTTACCTTGCCCGGCATGATCGACGAGCCGGCCTGCACCGCGGGCAGGCGGATCTCGCCAAACCCCGAGCGCGGGCCCGAACTGAGCAGACGAAGGTCGTTGCAGATTTTCGAGAGTTTCACCGCCACCCGCTTGAGGATGCCAGAGAAGGCCACGAAGCCGCCGAGGTCCGACGAGGCTTCGACCAGATCGCGCGCCTGCCGCAGCGGCAGCCCCGAGACCCGGCGCAACTCTTCCACCGCCACGGCGGCATAGCCCAAGGGCGCGTTGACCCCGGTGCCGATGGCAGTGCCGCCGAGGTTCACTTCCATCAGCAGGTCCGACACGTCGCGCAGCCGCTCGATATCTTCCTCGATAGTGTTGGCGAAAGAGCGGAATTCCTGTCCGAGTGTCATCGGCACCGCGTCCTGCAACTGGGTGCGGCCCAGCTTGGGGATGGCGTCGAACTCTTCGGCCTTGGCGGCGAAGGCGTCGCACAGGCGCTGATGCTCGACCGAGAGCCCCTCGAGCCGCTGTAGCACCGCAAGGCGAAGCGCGGTGGGGTAGGCGTCATTGGTGGACTGCGACTTGTTCACGTCGTCATTGGGGTGCAGTTGCGCGTAGCTGCCCGGCGGATGGCCCATGTGGCGCAGGCCGAGGTTGGCGATCACCTCATTGGCGTTCATGTTGGTCGAAGTGCCCGCGCCGCCCTGCATCATATCGACGATGAAATGCTCGTGGTGCTCGCCCGCCAGAAGCGCGTCGCAGGCGACGTCGATGGCATGGGTCTTCTCGGCGCTCAGCACGCCCAGACGGTGGTTCGCCGCCGCCGCCGCTTTCTTGACCATGGCAAGGCTGCGCACAAGCTCGGGGAACTCGGAAACCGGCACATCCGAGATCCGGAAGTTGTCATAGGCGCGCATGGTGTGAATGCCGTAGAGCGCATCGTCGGGCACCTCATAGTGGCCCAGTGAATCGAATTCGGTTCGCATCGTCTTCCCTCCCGGTGACTTCGCGGCGGCGTTTACCGCGCCGGGATGCGGTGGCAACGTGCAATCTCTATGGTAGCGGCGAAGGTGACGCTGGTTGACGCGACCCCGGGCATGGTCCGCGTCAGGCGGCTCTGCCGGGGCATCTGGCCCGGCGCCGGAAAATTCGAGAGACAGGCCCGCGGCCGCCGCGCCGCGCAACGCGAAAGGGGACACGTGCGACTTCTGCTGATTCACACCGGGGGCACCATCGGCATGGCGGCGACGCCGCAGGGCTTCGCGCCGCAGGCCGGGGTGATCGAGGACGCGCTGCAGCGGCTCCAAGCCGAGGGGCGCATTCCGCAGGAGGTCACGCTGCGCCAGCTCGATCGGCTGATCGACAGCGCCGAGGCAACGCCGCGCGAATGGAACCGCCTCAGCCGCCTCTTGGCCGACGCGCAGGCCGAGTTTGACGGCGTCGTCGTGACCCATGGCACCGACACGCTGGCCTTCAGTGCCGCTGCGCTGTGTCTCGCGCTGCGCGGGCTCACAAAGCCGGTGATCGTGACCGGGTCGATGCTGCCGCTGACGGTGGAGGGCAGCGACGGGTGGGACAACCTTGCCGATGCGCTCAATGCCGCGACGCGCGCGGCCCCGGGTGTCTGGGTGCAATTCGCCGGACGGCTTTTGCATGGCGCGCGCGTGCGCAAGGCGCATTCCTCTGCGCTGGATGCCTTCGTCGCGGCAGAGAGTGCCGCAGCGCCGCTGTCCCGGGCGGCGGAACCCATGGCGGTTGAGGTGCTACCACACCGTGTCGCCGTGCTGTCCATCGCGCCCGGCGCTTGCACCGATGTGCTGCGCTTCGCGGCAGAGCAATGCGATGGCATCGTGCTGCGCTGCTACGGCGCCGGCACCGCGCCGGACACGCCGCAGTTGCGCGCCGCGCTGGCGCTGGCGGCTCAGCGGCAGGTGCCCGTGGTGGCGGTCAGCCAGAGCCCCGAGGGCGGCATCAGCCTCGGCACCTATGCGGCAGGCGGGGTGCTGCGCGAGAGCGGCGTGATCGACGGGCGCGACATGACGCCCGAGATGGCCTATGCCAAGCTGCACTACGCGCTGTCGCTGCACGCCAGTTTCGACCAGTGCCGCGCCTTCCTCGAAACCCCGGTCTGTGGCGAGATGCGCACGGCTTAAGCCTTAGGGCGCTTGGGCCTCAGGCCAGCGGCGCCTCGATCAGCGGGCCGCGGCGCTGCTCCCACGAGCCCAGCATGTCGCGCACCTCTTCGGGGATGTCGGGGCTGTCGGGCGCGTAAAGTGCGCTGCGCCGGATCTCGCGCCGCAGGTCCGCCTTGTCGCCGAGGTATTCAAAGACGATCTGCGTCGCCGCCGGAGGCCGCGGCGCCCGCGCCGCCACGCCCGAGACCACGCCGGTCAGATAGCGGATGCGGTTGTTGTAGCTGGGATAGAGGATGATCTGCATCACCTCGTTGCGGGTCAGCGTCTCCATAACCGTCATGAAGATCCGGTCGCCCAGCACAAAGCAGGCGCCTTGGTACTTGCAGGTGAATTTCGACCGCCCCGGCTTGCCGACGTTCTCGATGGTCTTCACGTTCACCCCGAAGGGCGTCGCGTAGATGCGCCCGACCGAGAGCAGGATCTGCCCCGGATGCGACATCGAGTTGTAATAGACCCGGTAGGTGCCCGTGTAGGCCTGCAGCGCGCGCTGCGAGTCGAGCCTGATGTCATTGGCCGTGGTGGCCACCACGTTGCGCTCGACCGTGGCGGCGATATGGCCGGGGCGCAGGCGCACCATCTCTGCGAACTGGGCGTGCGGCAGCAGCAGCTCGCTCTCGTCCACGCCAAAGAAATCGCACATACGCTGCATCAGCCGCAGCGAGGGAAAGGTCTCGCCCGAAAGGTAGCGGTTGAACTGCGAGCGATTCACTCCAAGCTGTCTGCACACCTCGGCAATCGACTTATGGTAACTGCAAAGCAGCCTGAGGTTCCGGGGCAGATCGCGCGACATACGCACATCCTTCGCTAGTTGATGCGCCCCCGTATCAACCCGCGTCAGGGGGGCGCAAGCTAGTGAAATGGTATTCCGCTTTTGCCTGCCTAGTGTGCGCGCCAATCCGCGTGAAACTGACCGCATAGACCTAGGAGGAGTGCATGGAATTTCTGGAAATGATCTTCGGCAAGATCGGGGATCTCACCTGGGGCTGGTCGCTGATCCCGATCCTCGTGATCTTTGGCTGCTTCATCACACTGGCGACCGGCTTCGTCCAGTTCCGCTTCTTCGGACGCATGTTCCGCGTGCTGAGCAGCGCCAACAACTCGGATGACCCGAGCCGCATCTCGGCGCGTGAGGCGCTGCTGGTTTCGGTCGGCGGTCGCGTCGGCGGCGGCAACATCGCGGGCGTCGCCGTGGCGATCACCCTTGGCGGGCCCGGCGCCGTCTTCTGGATGTGGGCGGTGGCGCTGGTCGGCATGGCCACCAGCCTCGTCGAATGCTCGCTCGCGCAGCTGTTCAAGCGCCGCGTCGACGAGACCACCTTCCGCGGCGGCCCGGCGCTGTCGATCATCCACGGTCTGGGCAAAGAGTTCCGCTGGCTGGCGGTGGTCTACGCGATCTGCCTGATCGCGGCCTTCGGCTTCGGCTTCAACGCCTTTCAGGGCAACACCGTGGCGGGCGCCGTTCAGGACAGCCTCGGCATCGATCGTCTGTGGACCGGCATCGCGCTGTCGCTGATCGCGGGCGCGATCATTTTCGGCGGCATCCACCGCATCGCCAAGGCCTCGGACGTGATCGTGCCGATCATGGCGGTAGGCTATCTGGCGTTGGCGCTGATCGTCATCGTGCTCAACATCACCGAGATCCCCGGCGTGATCTCGTCGATCGTCAGCAACGCTTTCGGCTTCGAGCAGGCGGTTGGCGGCGGCATGGGCGCGGCTCTGGCGCAGGGTCTGCGGCGCGGGCTCTTCTCGAATGAAGCGGGCCTCGGCTCGGCGCCCAACGTGGCGGCCACCGCCGAAGTGCGCCACCCCATCAGCCAAGGCATCACGCAGTCCTTCTCGGTGTTCATCGACACCATCCTGATCTGCTCGTGCACCGCCTTCATCATCCTGCTGGGCGACGTCTACGTGCCCGGAGCCGAAGGCATCGACGGCGTGGCGCTGACGCAGCAATCGCTGGTGTCGCACCTCGGGGCATGGGCGCAGTATTTCCTGACCGGGGCGATCCTGCTCTTCGCCTTCTCGTCGATCATCTACAACTACTACCTCGGCGAGAACGCCCTGAGCGTGCTGTCCAAGCACCCGGTGTCGCTGGTGCTCTTCCGTCTGGCGATCATGGCCATCGTCTTTGTCGGCGCGGTGGCGCCCGGCGCGACGGCGGTGTTCTTCTTCTCCGATCCGATGATGGGCGTGCTGGCGGTGGTGAACCTTCTGGCGATCATGATGCTCTTCCCGGTGGCGCTGCGCCTGCTGCGCGACTTCCGGGCACAGCTCAAGGCGGGCGTCGACCGTCCGGTGCTGAACCCGGACGATTACGCCGACCTCGACATCGACCGCGACGCATGGCGCGGCACGGCGAACTGAGCCGCAGCGCATCTGTCGAAACCTCTCAAAGGGCCGCTTTGCAGCGGCCCTTTTGCTGTGCCGATCCGTGCAAGGCTCCCGAGGCAAGGCTTTGATCAAAGTCATGGACGTGCAGGACCGGGCGCGCGAGGCTTGGCCTGCGGGCGCGTGAGGAGGGGACGGTCATGATCGCATTGCTGAGGCTACTGGCGGCACCGGCGCTGCTGCTGCCGCTCGCCCTGCCGTCCTGCGAGAGCCGCGGGCCGGATGTGGCGCTTGGCCTTCTGATGCGCGAGCGGGTCGTGCTGACGGCCACCGCCAACGAGATCATCATAGGACTGCCCGTCGCCGAGGGCAGCGCGGTCGCCGCCGGGGACGTTCTGGTCCAGCTCGACGATACGCTGCAGCAGGCCGAACTGGCGGTGGCGCAGGCGCAGCTTGCCGAGGCACAGGCCGACCTTGAACGCATGCAGACCGGCGCGCGGTCCGAAGAGATTGCCATCGCCGAGGCGCGGGTCGAAGGCGCGCGGGCAGTCTATCAGGAGGCGCAGGCCAGCTACGATCGCAACGCCCGCCTGCTGGAGACCGGCACCGTCACCGCCGCACGGCTCGATCAGGACGTGGCGCGGCGCAACTCTGCGCTTGCCGAGCTGACCAGCGCCGAGCAGACATTGCAGGAACTCAGGACCGGCGCGCGGCCCGAAGATATCCGCATTGCCGAGGCCAAGGTGACCGCGGCCGAGGCGCAGGTGGCGGCGGAACGCACACGGCTGTCGGACCTGACCATCCGCGCCTCGCGCGACGGTCTGCTCGACAGCCTGCCGTGGAACCGGGGCGAGCGCGTGCCGCTGGGCAGCCCGGTGGCGGTGCTGCTCACCGACGACCGGCCCTATGCCCGCGTCTATGTGCCCGAGACGCGGCGGGCAGGGCTTTCGATCGGCGATCCCGTCAGTGTCCGGCTCGACGGCGCCGAGCAGGCCTATGAGGGCACCCTGCGGTGGATCAGCAACGAGCCCGCCTTCACGCCCTATTACGCGCTCAACCAAGAGCAGCGCAGCCGTCTGGTCTATCCGGCTGAGGTCGCGCTGCCCGAGGCGGCGGCGGATCTGCCGGCGGGGCTGCCGGTTTCGGCGGCGCTGCCATGACCGCAAATGTCGCCCAGACCTTCGGCCTGAGCCGACGCTTTGGCGAGAAGACCGCCGTCGACCGGCTCGACCTCGCGATCCCGAAGGGGGTGGTCTATGGCCTGCTCGGTCCCAATGGCTCTGGCAAGACCACCGCCATGCGGATGCTCACCGGACTGCTGACGCCCACAGAGGGACACGCCGAGGTGCTGGGCGCGCGGCTGCCGGGCGAAGCCGAAGCGGTGAAGCGGCGCATCGGCTATATGACGCAGGGTTTCACCCACTACCGCGACCTCACCGTGCTCGAGAACCTGCGGTTCATCGCCGACATCCACGATCTGCCAGCCAAAGCCAAACGCCGCCGCATCGCCGAACTGCTGGAGACTTACACGCTGACCGAACAGGCCCATGTTCTGGCCGGATCGCTCAGCGGCGGGCAGCGGCAGCGCCTCGCGCTGGCGGCGACGGTCATGCATGAGCCCGAACTGCTGTTCCTCGATGAGCCCACGGCGGCGGTGGATCCCGAGACCCGCCGTGCCTTCTGGGAGCGGCTGTTCGATCTGGTGGACAAAGGCACCACGATGATCGTCTCGACGCATCTGATGGATGAAGCCGAGCGGTGCCACCGCATCGCCATCCTCGACCGGGGCCGCAAATGCGCCGACGGCACGCCGCATGAGCTTATGGCGCGGATCGAGGGGCGCGCGGTGGAGGTGGCCGCAGACGATCCCCGCCACATTGGCCGGGCATTGAGCGGACAGCAGGGGATCATCTCGGTGGCGCAGATCGGCGCACGGCTGCGGGTGCTGGTGGCGCAAGGTACAGGCGATCCGGTCGGGCTGGTGCAGCAGGCGCTGAGCGCGCATCCGGGCACGCAGGTGCGGGCCATTGCGCCGAACCTCGAGGATGTCTTCGTGCTGGCAACGCAGCGGCCAGTAAAGGCCGCCGAACCCGCCGAAACCGCCGGGGCCGGGCGATGATCTCGGGGCGGCGCATTATGGCGATCCTGCGCAAGGAGCTGTTGCAGCTGCGGCGCGACCGGCTGACCTTCGGGATGATCGTGATGATCCCGCTCATCCAACTGGTGCTCTTCGGCTATGCGATCAACACCGAGATCCGGCACATCCCGGCGGTGGTGGTGGATCAGAGCGACACCAACCTCAGCCGCAGCCTGATCCAGATGGTCGAGGCGACGCAGGTGGTGCGCTTCGAAAAACATCTCGCCAGTGTCGCCGAGGCCGAGCGCGCCATCGTCCGGGCCGAGGCCCGCGCTGCCTTCATCATCCCGCGCGATGTGGCGCAGCGGCTGGTGCGCAGCCCCGCCATCGGCAGCCGGTTCGCCTCGGGGGTCGACGACCCGACCGCCCGGCCCATCGCGCAATGGATCGCCGACGGCTCGGACACGCTGGTCGCCGGAGCGATCCGGGCGCTGCGCTCGATGCCTCTGGGCGAGATGTTCCGCGAGCCCGCCAATGCCGCGGTGCCGACCTTCGAGGTGGCGCTATTCTACAACCCCGAGCAGCGCACCGTGGTGAACATCGTGCCGGGGCTGGTCGGCATCATCCTGACGATGACGATGATCATGTTCACCTCTGCGGCGATCGTGCGCGAAAGCGAACGCGGCAATATGGAGATGCTGATCACCACGCCGATCCGCCCGGTCGAGATCATGATCGGCAAGATCATCCCCTATGTCGGCATCGGCCTCATACAGGTCGGGATCATCCTCGGGCTTGGCGCGCTGCTGTTTTCGGTGACGGTGGCAGGCGCGCTTTGGGTGCTGCTGCTGGTGACGCTGCTGTTCATCCTCGCCAGCCTCTCGCTCGGGCTGGTGCTCTCGACGCTGGCGCGCAACCAGTTGCAGGCGATGCAGATGACCGTCTTCGTGCTGCTGCCGTCGATCCTGCTGTCGGGCTTCATGTTCCCCTATGAGGGCATGCCGAAGGGCGCGCAGATGCTCGCCGACCTGCTGCCTGCCACCCATTTCATGCGGATCATCCGCGGCGTGGTGCTGCGCGATGCGGGGCTGGGCGATCTGCTGCCCGATGCGGGCTGGCTGCTGGGCTTTGCCGTGCTGGGGCTGATCGTCGCCTCGCTGCGGTTCCGAAAGCGGCTGGATTGAGCACAGCTGCGGCGCGCAAGGCGTGGCCCAGCGTTCACCGGTCGCAGGGCTGTTCGGGCACGGCAGAGGTGATCTCGCGCCCCGCGCGGCGGTACCAGCGCTGAATGTCCTCCCAAATCTCTTCGGGCTCCTCCGCGTACCAGAAAAGGTCTCGGTCCTCGGGATCGATCACGCCCTCGTCGACGAGGAAATCCGCATCGAAGGCCCGCCGCCAATAGGCCTCGCCGACCAGCACCACCGGCACCGGCGGGATCTTCCGCGTCTGGATCAGGGTCAGCGTCTCGAAAAGCTCGTCCAGCGTGCCATAGCCGCCGGGAAAGACCACCAGCGCCCGCGCGCGCTTGAGGAAGTGCAGTTTGCGCAACGCGAAATAGTGAAAGCGAAAGCACAGATCCGGCGTCAGATAGGGGTTGGGGTACTGCTCGTGCGGCAGCGTGATGTTCAGCCCCACGGTGCGCGCCTGCGCGTCATGGCTGCCGCGATTGGCCGCTTCCATGATGCCGGGCCCGCCGCCGGTGACCACCACCAGCCGGTTGCCATGGTGCCCCTCCTGCTCGCCGACGATCCGCCCGAAGGCGCGCGCCACATCGTAATAGCGGCTCTTGTCGGCCACGCGCTGTGCGATGCCAAGCGCGCGGGCCAGTGCCGGATCGCCGGGCGCCGCGTCGAGCGCCGCCTGCCGGTCCGCCACCTGCGCCTGCGCGCGCGCCGGTTCGGGGATGCGGGTGGCGCCAAAGACGACGATGGCATGGGCGATGCCATGCGCCTGTAGCAGCGTTTCGGGCTTTTGGTAGTCGAGCAACAGCCGCACCCCCCGCATATCCTCACGGTCGAGAAACTCCACGTCGCGGTCGCCTTCGCGATAGCTGGGGCTGTCCATGATCGTGCTGACCAGATCAGGGGCGCGCCGATCGTCGGCGGCGGGTTTCGGGGCTCATCCCGGCAACTCGACCCGGCGCTCCGGGTCTGGCGCGGGGTGGGGCTTTTGCGGGTCAATGTCAGCCATGGTCCGTCCTCCTGCGGCTAGCGCGCCGGCAGACTGCCGGTGGCAAGCTCCATGATCTCTTCGGTGATCGCATCCTGCCGCAGCCGCCGCGCCTGTCCGACCAGCGCCTCAAGCGATGCGGTGACATTGTCATGGGCGGCGATCATCGCGCGCATGCGCGCCTCGTTCTCGGCGGCGAAGGACAGCATCAGCGCTTCGCTGATCTCGGCAAAGACATATTCTTCGACCAGCCGGGCAAGCAGGTCCTCGGGGGGCAGGGTGATCCGCGGCTCCAGCATCGTCTCGGGGGCGGGGAAGCGCCCGTAGTCGAAAGGCACGAGCCGCTTGTGCACAACGTCATACCCCTCGGTCCCGCCCGGCGTGGCATGCAGGATGGTCACCGAACTGGCGCGCCCGCCCGCGATGCGCTGAAACACCGCCTCGGCAATGCGTCCGGCCAGATGCGCCGTGCGCGCCGGATGGGCGATCATCGGGGCGCTCCAACTAGGCGTGATGCCGTAATCATGCGCGATGAGCAGCCCGCGGTCGCCGATGAGCAAGACCTCATGCGTGCGGTCCGCCTCGACAAGCGCATGCTGGGCGGCTTCGAGCACCCGCGCAGAGAAATTCCCGGCGAAGCCCTGTTCGGCGCAAAGCACGATGTGCAGCGCGCCGTCCCCGGCTGCGCTAGTTGGGGCCGCGCGCTCGGCCTCGGAAAGGCCAAGCGCCTGACCGATGGCCTCGCCGATGGTGTCGGCGTAGAGGCGGATCGCACCGACATGGGCATTGGCGTCCTGCAGGCGCGAAGCGGCGATGCCGCGCATCGCGGCGATCACCGCCGACAGTTTGTGGACCGTGCCGATGCGTTCCTCGACGTCGGAAAGCGTACCGCTCATCCCGGCCCATCCCCCCCAGCCTGCTCACCCACCAGTTCGACCACCAGCGCCACGAGCGCCGTGCGCTGCGCATCGCTGAGCGTGCCGCTTTCCTGCAGCGCCGCGACAAGCTCGTGCCCCTGCGTGTCGAGCCGCCCAGGCAACTCCTGCCGCAACCTGCTCAGGCGTTCTGCCGGGATGCCATCAAGCGCCCCCTCGGCCAGCGCCGTCAGCAGCGCGACCTGATCCACGAGCCGCAGCCCGGCATAGCGCGGCTGGCCCAGCAGCGCCCGGATGCATTCGCCCCGCGCGATCTGCGTCTTCACCCGCGTGCTCGAAATGCCGCCGAAACGGGTGAACATCTCAAGCTCCTGAAACTGCGCGTAATCGAGCCGGAGCCGCCCCGAGACAGCGCGCAGCGCCGGGGCCTGCGCCTTGCCGCCGACCCGGCTGACCGACAGCCCCACATCCACCGCAGGCCGCTGGTTCGCGGCAAAGAGGTGGGAGTCGAGCACGATCTGCCCGTCGGTGATCGAGATCAGGTTGGTCGGGATATAGGCCGACAGATTGCCCGCGTCGGTCTCGGCGATGGGCAGCGCGGTGATCGAGCCGCCGCTCTCGCGCGGCAGTTTGGCGGCGCGCTCCAAAAGCCGCGCGTGCAGGTAGAAGATATCGCCCGGATAGGCCTCGCGCCCCGGCGGTTCACGGGTGAGAAGCGCAAGCTCGCGGTGGGTGGCGGCGTGGCGGGTCAGATCGTCGATCACGATCAGAACGTCATGACCTGCGTCGCGGAAATATTCGGCCATTGTCATGCCCGCGAAAGGCGCGATCCACTGCATTCCCGGCGCGCTTCCGGCGTTGCCGACGACAAAGACGCAGCGCTCTGGTGCGCCATGCTCGCGCACCGCCGAGATCACCCGCTCCACCGCAGTGGCCCGCTGGCCGACGGCGACGTAGATGCAGATGACGTCGCTGTGCTTTTGGTTGATGATCGCCTCGACCGCCAGCGCGGTCTTTCCCGTCGCCCGGTCGCCGACGATCAACTCGCGCTGGCCGAGCCCGATGGCGAAAAGACTGTCGACCACCAGCACGCCGGTCATCAGCGGCTCCGAAACCAAGGCGCGCTCGATGATGCCGGGGGCAGGGCGCTCGATGGGCAGAGCCTCTTGTGTTTCGAGCGCAGCGCCGCCATCGATAGGACGGCCCAGCGGATCGACGATCCGCCCCAGCAGCGCGTCCCCCACCGGCACGCGGACCGCATCGCCGGTGTCGGTGACTTTGCTCCCGGCCTCGATCCCGGTCACATCGTCGAAAAGCACCGCGTCGATCTCGCGCGCATCCAGCGTCTGGGCAAATCCCGCCTCTCCGCCTTCGAAGCGCAACAGCGCGCCAAGCGGCGCATCCGGCAGGCCCGAGACCCGCGCGATCCCGTCCGCCACCGCGATCACCCGGCCGATGGGCTCCGCCTCGGGGGCAAGCTCGGTGCGGGCGAGCGTCGCGCGGCCACGGCGCAGCCAGTCGGCAGAGGGGGTCTCTTCAGTCATGCCGCAGCAACTCCTGCCGGATGTGGTCAAGATCGGCGCGGAAGTGGTTGCGCACGACCGCATGCGGCGCGTCCAGTTCCAGCCCGGCGATCAGTGTGTGATCGGCGGTCACGGACAGCGCGATCTCATGGCCCAGCACCTCGGCGAGCCGGCCCTGCAGCAGGCTCATCTCCGCGTCGCTGAGGGCGCTGGCCGCGCGGACCACCACCGGACCCGAAGCGCCGAGACCTTCCCGCGTCTGCTCCGGCAGCCGCGCCACCGCCTCTGCCAGCCCGTCGATGAACCCCGCGCTGCGCACCTGCGCGGGCAACCGGTCGAGCAGCCGCCGCGAGATGTCCACCGCCAGATCCGCCGCCTCGTCCTGCATCGCGCGCTCGGCATCGCTTCGGCTGCGCCGGATCTCCGCCTGCGCCTCGGTGCGCAGTTTGGCGGCATCCTCGCGCGCCGCGTCCAGCAGTTCGCGCCGGGCGCGCTCGGCCTCGGCCTGCGCCGTCGCCAGAAGCTTTGCGCGGCGCTCTGCCACGGCGGCATCGCCGGATCGAAGCTCGGTCAGAGCGGCCTCTGCCTCAGCCTTTGCACTGCGCGCATGGTCCAGCGCATCGGTTGCCGCCGCCCGCCGCTTTTCGAGGATCTCCGACACCGGCTTGAACAGGAAATGGGACAGGATCCACAGCAGCACCAAAAGGTTGATCGTCTGCAGCGCCAATGTCCACCAGTCGAAACTCATGGCAAAGCCTGCCTCAGACGAAGGGGTTGGCGAAGAGCAGCAGCAGCGCGATCACCAGGGTATAGATCGCCATGGTCTCGATCATCGCGAGGCCGACAAAGAGCGTGCGGCTCAGCGTGCCTGCGGCCTCGGGCTGGCGGGCGATGGCGTCCATAGCGGCGGCCACGGCGCGCCCCTCGGCCAGCGCCGGACCGATGGCGCCGAAGGACACGGCAAGCGCGGCGGCAAGAATGCTGACGATCTCGACAAGGTTTGCGGTCATGGGCGGGTCTCCTTTGCGGAAGCGGATGGCGGTGTGGGGGAGGGCGCCTGCTCGCCCACGGCGGCGCCGATGAAGACGGTGGCGAGCACGGCGAAGATATAGGCCTGTACGGCGCCGGTCAGCAGATCGAGCGCCATCAGCGGGATCGGCACCAGCAGCCCGGCGAGCGTGAGGATGATGCCGATGACGAAGACGCCGCTCATCACGTTGCCGAAGAGGCGCACAATCAGCGAGAAGGTGCGGGTGATTTGCTCGACGACGTTGAGCGGGATCATCACCCAGGACGGCTCGGCGAAAGTGGCGAGATAGCCCCGCAGCCCCTGCGCGGCGACGCCGTACCAGATGGTGGCGGCGAACACGATCAGCGCCAGCGCGGCATCGGTCTCGAGCCGCGCGGTCGGGGGCTCGATGCCGGGCAGCAGCGACGACCAATTGGCCACCAGCACGAAGAGGAAGATCGTGCCGATGAGCGCGCGGTAGCGGCGCGGGTCGCGCTGCATCGTGTCGCTGATCTGGGCGTCGACAGTGCCGACGAACAGCTCCAGCACGGTCTGCAGCCGTCCCGGTGTCAGCGAAAGGTGGCGAGTGGCAAGCCAGCAGCCGAGTGTCAGCAACGCGAGGATCGCCCATGTCACCAGCACCGGCTCGGTGATCGGCACCGGCCCCAGATAGAACAGCGGATCGAGGGAAAGCGGGCTGTCCATCACGCGCCCTTCCGGGACCGGCGCAGCACCATCTGCCGCGCCAGAAGCAACCCCAGCGTGCCCGCCAGCAGCGGCAGCGCGCCCAGCAGGGCCAGCCCGACCAAGACCCCGGCCAGAACGGCGAGGCGGCCAAGTTGCAAGGCCAGCGCCCGCCACGCCGGGCCGGACTCGAGATAAAGGTCGGTCACCCGCCGCAGGCTGGCGAAATGCGCCCACCCCAGCGCGAAGCCAAGGCAGAGCGCGAGGGCGGCGAGAGCGTAGGGCGTGTCGGGCAGGGTCATTGCTTGTGCATCCATTTCCATGCGGCGTGAAAGCCGATCGCGGCGCCGATCATGATCGCCGGGGCGGTGAAGAAGACGCCGGTGCCAAAGGCGCGGTCGGCGACGCGGCCCAGCACCACGCCCAGCAGGGTTGGCACCACCACGGCCCAGCCAAGGATGCCGATCTGCCCAAGGCGCGCCCCAAGCGAGGGTTCGGGCGTCTCTTTGCCAAGCCGGTCGCGGTCTGCGGAACGTCGGGCGGCCTCGGCGATATGGTTCTTCTGCTCGTCGGTCATCAGCACTCTCCACCGGAAGCGAAGGGCGGGGCCGTTGGACCCGCCGGGCGCCCCGGACGCAGATATTGCATCAGCTGCCGGACCGCGCTGGCATGCAGCCGCATCTGCTCGACCCGCTCGCGGCGGTCGGCATCGGCATCGGCGGCGCGCAGGCTCTCGACCTCGGCCTCCAGCGCATGAAGATCATCGCCCAGCACCCCCTCCCGGCAGGCCACGGCCACCGCTTCGCCACGCTCCACCGTCAGCAGCCCGCTGCGCAGCGCGCAGAAGTGCAGCGCCCCGTCAGCGGAGCGCCAGCGCAGCACCGAGGCGGGCAGCACCGTCAGGAACGCGGTATGGCCGGGCAGAATGCCAAAGGCACCGCTGCGGTCCTCGGCGCGCAGTGATGTCACGCCGGTCTCGTCAACCAGAACGCTCATCGGTGTGGTGACGGTCAGATGCAGCCCGCTCATGCCGCGTCCTTTCCGGCGCCCTGCTTCTCGCGCGCCTCCTCGAGCGTGCCGACAATGTAAAGCGCGCGCTCGTCCCATGCGTCGCAGTCGCCTGCGAGGATCGCCCTGCAGCCCGCGATGGTCTCTTCCACCGGCACCGAGCGACCGGGAATGCCGGTGAACGCCTCGGTCACGGTGAAGGGCTGGGTGAGGAACCGCTGGAGCCGCCGGGCGCGCTCGACGATCTGCCGGTCCTCGCGGCCGAGCTCCTCCATCCCCAGCAGAGAGATCACATCCTGCAGCCCGCGGTAATGCTCGATGGCGCGGCGCACTTCGTTGGCCACTCGCACATGCTCTTCGCCAAGGATTAGCGGATCGAGCAGGATCGACGAAGACGCCACTGGATCAATGGCAGGATACATGCCGTCGGCGGCCATGGCGCGCGAAAGCACCACCATGCTGTCCACATGCGAGGCGATCGTGGTCACCGCCGGATCGGTGAAATCGTCGGCGGGCACATAAACCGCCTCGACCGCCGTGACCGACGCGCTGCCTGAAGAGGCGATGCGCTCCTGCAGTTCGGCCACTTCCGTGCCCAGCGTCGGCTGATAACCCACGCGCGAGGGCAGGCGGCCCAACAGCCCCGAGACCTCGGCCCCCGCCTGTACGAAGCGAAAGACGTTGTCCATCAGCAGCAGAACGTTGCGCTGCGCCTCGTCGCGGAAGTGCTCGGCGATGGTCAGCGCGGTCAGCGGCACCCGCCAGCGGGCGCCCGGCGGCTCGTTCATCTGGCCATAGACCAGCACGGTGCGGTCCAGCACGCCCGCATGGGTCATCTCGACCAGCAACTCATGCCCCTCGCGCGAGCGCTCGCCCACGCCGGAAAAGATCGAGATGCCCTCGTAGCTGGCGACCATGGCGTGGATCAGTTCCATCACCAGAACCGTCTTGCCGACGCCCGCGCCGCCGAACATCGCCGCCTTGCTGCCCTGCGCCAGCGGGGTGAGCAGATCAAAGACCTTGATGCCGGTGTGAAACAGCTCGGGATGGCCCGCGCCAGTGCGAAAGGGCGGCGGCGCGCGGTGGATGGGGCGGCGCGGCACATCGGCGGGAAGCGGCGCTTTGGCGTCGCCGATGCCGCCGGTGACATCCAGCAGCCGTCCCAGCACCGCCTCGCCGACCGGCACTTCGAGCGGGCCGCCAATGGGCCGCACCCGCGCGCCGCGCCGCAAGCCGCCGGTTGCCTGCAGCGCGATGCCGCGCAGGGTGGCGGCGTCGAGATGCGCCTGCACCTCGATGGTCACATCCTCTCCGCCCGGCCGCTGCACCAGCAGCGCGTCGTTGATCTTTGGCAGGGGGCCGCCCTGAAAGCGCACGTCCACCACCGCGCCGCGAATGGCGACAACCTCTCCTGCCGGGCCGATCATTTCTGCTGTCATGCGGGTCCTCGCTCGGACAATCCTGCCGCAGGGTAAGCAGATTCGCGGGGGCGTACTTTGCGCCGCATCAAATTCCCTGCGCTGACAGCCGCTTGTCTGGCCCCTCCGGGTGTTCGTGCCCAGCCAACGGGCAAGCACAGACAAAAGCTCAGACAAAAGCTGAGGCACGCGCACGCCGCGATCCGCGCCATTCAGGACTGCGTGACGGTCTCTGCCGGGACTTTGCCGATGCGGGCCATTGGCGCATAATTGCGGCGGGAGGATACGGCCATGATCGAAGTTCACGACACCGGAGAACACGGCATCCTTGAGATGCGCATGACAGCGCCGATCACCGATGCCGACTATCGCGATACGCTGATGCCCGCGCTCGACAAGGCGCTTACGGCGGGCAATCGGCTGCGGCTGCTGGCGACCGTCGAGGCGCGCCCGTCGGATTTCACCCTCGGCGCGCTGTTTCAGGACGCGCGGACCGGGCTCAAGCACTGGCGCGGCTTCGACCGCATTGCCCTCGTCTCGGACGACAAGATGCTGCGCCGGACGGTCGGCGGCTTTTCCGTCTTCATGCCCTGTCCGGTCGCCACCTTCGAGATGAAGGATGCCGACGCGGCGCGGCGCTGGCTGCGCGAAAGCCTCGGCACGATCCAGCAGGAAGACCTTGGCGACGGGCTGCTGCAGGTGCGGCTGCGCGGCAAGGTCGATGGCGCGGCCTATGAAGAGGCGATCGGCGATCTCGACAGCTATTTCGCCGAGCATGAGACGATCCGGCTGCTCATCGACCTGCGAGATTTCGACGGCTGGCAGGGGCTGGACGCGCTGCGCGACCACTTCTTTCTGGTGCGCGGCCACGCTAAGCGCGTGCACCGTGCGGCGGTGGTCGGCGATGCGGGCTGGCAGGAGATGGCGGTTCAGATCGGCAAGCGCGCCTTCGGCCTCGACGCGCGGCATTTCCGCGCCGATGAGATGGCGCAGGCCAAGGCGTGGCTCGCGGGGTAGCCGCGCCAAACCGGGGGCGAGCGCCGCCTTAGGGTAGAAAACTGCGTCGGGATGGTCGCCCAAGGGTGTCTTGGCGGCACAAATTATCAGCAAACGCCGCGATTTCCTTAGCGGCACCCTTGGCACCGCCCGGCAAGAGCGTTGACAGCGCGTCCTCTCCGCGTTGATGCTCAACGCAACATAGTCGGCAAAAGCGCCTCGCGATCCCGCATTCCGTCCTCTTGGGCGGTTGGGATCAGCGGGGCTTTTTTCGTTTTAGGAGGGCGCCGTGACGCGCGAGATAGACCTCGGGATCCTGTTTTCCCGCTCTGGAACCTACAGCCTCATCAGCGAGGCAAGCCGCACCGGGGCGCTGAAGGCGATCGCAGAGGTCAACGCGGATGCCTCCCTCGATGTCAGCTTCCGCCCGATCGAGCGCGATCCGCAGGGCAATGTGGATGCCTATGCGCCGCTCTGCGAGGAAATCCTGCAGGGCAGCGGTGCGCGCCACGTCATCGGCTGCACCACTTCGTGGAGCCGCAAGGAGGTGATCCCGGCGCTGGAGCGGATGGACGGCGCGCTGTGGTATCCCGCCCCTTACGAGGGGTTCGAGGCCTCGGACCGCATCGTCTACACTCACGCCAGCCCCAACCAGCACCTGCTGCCGCTGCTCGATTACGTCTTTGCCGAGTTCGGCACGCGCAGCTATCTGACCGGCTCCAACTACATCTGGGGCTGGGAGATGAACCGGCTGGCGCGCGAGATCGGCATGCGCGCGGGCGGCGAGGTTCTGGGCGAGCGTTACCTGCCGCTCGGCTCCACCGAGATCGCCCGGATCGTCGAGGAGATCGCTGATCTCAAGCCCGACTTCGTGCTCAACCAGTTGATCGGCCCATCGCAATACGCCTTCCTGTCGGCCATGGCCGAACTGCGGCAGCGCGATCCCTTTTTCGCCTCGGGGCGCTGCCCGGTGCTGTCGTGCAATGTCACCGAGTGCGAGCTGCCCGCCATGGGCGCGGCGGCCGAGGGGCTGATCTCGGCAGGGCCTTGGTTCCGCGGCCAGCACCCGGCGCTGCCGGGCAACTTCGGGCGCGAAGACTTTGGCTCGTCGCTGGAAGCGGCAGGGCACGCCTCGGTGATGATGCTGGCGCGGCTTCTGGCGGACACGCCGGGCGCGGAAAACCTGCCGCTGTCGGATCTGCTGGCGCAGCCGCGCGCGGCGGCCATGGGTCTTTGTGCCCGGACCCATCACACCCGCCTGCCGGTGGCCATCGCGCAGGTGCGGAACGGGGCCTTCGTGCCGCTGCGCACCGAAGCGCCGGTCGAGGGCGATCCCTATCTCACCCGCGAGCGTGAGCCCGCGCCGACCAAGCTGCGGGTGGTGAAATGAGACGGCGGCTGCGCATTCCCGATCTGGGCGGCGCAAAGGCCGCGATCCTCCACCGTCCGCACGCCACGGTCACCGCGTTGGTGCGCCAGTTGCAGGCCATCGGGCTTGAGGTCGACTGCCACTGGCCCGATCTTCCCGCCTCGGCGCGCGGCGCGGATTACCTCTTTATCGACGTCGACACCGCCTATGACGACCAGTTCCCGTGGGAGCCGGGCGAGGCGCCGCTGCCGACCATCGCGCTCATCGGGTCCGAGGCGCCGGGGCGCATCGAATGGCTGATGAACTTCGGCGCCGACGCGCAGATCCTGAAGCCGGTCGGCGATGGCGGCGTCTATTCGGCGCTGCTGATCGCCCGCGCCACCTTTGATGCGCGCGTCGAGAAGTCGGGCGAGATCGACGCGCTGCGCCGCCGTCTCGGCCAGCGCCAGACCGTGGTGCGCGCCGTGGCGCTGCTCGCGGCGCGCGGCAAGACCGAGGATCAGGCCTACGAGCAACTGCGCGCCATGGCGATGGCATGGCGGGTGAGCTTCGAAGAAGCGGCGGACCGGATCGTCGCGGCACACAATCCCGAGCCAGAGGAAGGCAGCGATCATGGCTGACACCACCGCATCCCTTGCCGGCACCGCTCCGGCGGGCGCCCTGCGCCGCCTGCTGCGCCGCAAGCTGGCGCTTTTCGGGCTGGCGATCATCGCGCTGGTGGTCGGCGGCGCGGTCTTCGCGCCGTGGATCGCCCCGTTTGCGCCGGATGAGCAGCTTTTCGAGGGGCTGTCGCTCTATGGCGAGCCGCTGCCGCCGGGCGGGGATTTCCTGATGGGGACAGACCTTCTCGGGCGCGATCTCTTCACCCGCATCCTTTACGGCGCGCGCACCTCGCTGATCATCGGCGTTGTGGCGAACGGCGTGGCGCTGATCATCGGCACGCTGGTGGGCGTGCTGGCGGGCTTCGTGCGCGGCTGGTTCGGCGCGCTGCTGATGCGCTTCACCGATCTGATGATGGCCTTCCCGGCGCTCTTGCTGGCGATCTGCCTCGCGGCGATCTTCCAGCCCTCGCTGTGGATCGTCGCCATGGTCATCGCGCTGGTCAACTGGGTACAGACCGCCCGCGTCGTCTACACCGAGACCACCAGCCTTGCCGAGCGTGAGTTTATCGCCGCCGAGAAGACCCTCGGCGCCTCGCAGGCGCGCATCCTCTTCCGCCACATCCTGCCGCACCTCATTCCGACGCTGATCGTCTGGGGCACGCTGGGCATCTCGGTCACCGTGCTGCTAGAGGCAACGCTGAGCTTTCTGGGCGTGGGCGTGCAGCCGCCGACCCCCAGCTGGGGCAACATTATCTTCGAGAACCAGACCTATTTCCAGGCGGCGCCCTGGCTAGTGTTCATCCCCGGCGCGGCGATCCTGCTGCTGGCGCTGGCCTTCAACCTCGTGGGCGACGCGCTGCGCGACGTGCTCGACCCGACGCAGAGGGGCAACGACTGATGCTCGGCTATTTGACCCGCCGCCTGATCCAATCCGCGCTGATCCTGCTGGGCGTGAGCTTCATTACCTTCCTGCTGCTCTACGTGCTGCCCGCCGACCCGGTGCGCCAGATCGCCGGGCGCTCGGCCACGGCGCAGACGGTCGAGAACATCCGCCATCAGCTGGGCCTCGATCAGCCGCTGATGGTGCAATACTGGCGCTATCTCACCGGGCTGGTGCAGGGCGACATGGGCCGCAGCTACCTGCAGAAGACCGAGGTCTCGACGCTGATCGCCGCGCGGCTCCCGGCCTCGCTGCTGCTCATGGCAGGCGGGATCGTCTGCGAATTGCTGATCGGGCTGACGCTGGGCATCGTCGCCGCCGTGTTCCGGGGCCGCCCGCTCGATCAGGGCCTGATGGTGACCAGCTTCGTCGCGGTCTCGGCGCCGCAATTCGTGGTCGGCCTGCTGCTGCTTTATCTCTTTGCGGTGCAACTGGGCTGGTTCCCCATCGGCGGCTACGGCACCTTTGCCCACCTCGTGCTGCCCGCGGTGACGCTGGGGATCATGGGCTCGGGCTGGTACAGCCGGATGATGCGCTCGTCGATGGTCGACGTGTTGCGGCAGGACTATATCCGCACCGCCCGCGCCAAGGGGCTGACACGGGGCCGGGTGCTGCTGCGCCACGCGCTGCCCAACGCCATCCTTCCCATCATCGCGATGATCGGCATCGACATCGGCATCTTCATGGGCGGCATCGTCGTCGTCGAGAGCGTCTTCGGCTGGCCCGGCATCGGACAGCTGGCGTGGCAGGCGATCCAGCGCGTCGACATCCCGATCATCATGGGCGTCACCATGGTCTCGGCCACCGCCATCGTGCTGGGCAACCTGCTGGCCGACCTGATCACCCCGTTCATCGACCCGCGCATCAAGCTGCGCTGAGCCTCATTACCCTCGGTCCCACCTATTTTCAGGGACCACACCCACCACCACTCACGACCCAAAAGACCCAAAGACCACGCACGACAAGGCCACTCACGAAAAGACCGGACACCACCACTCACGGACAACGGTCACCACAAGCAACAGGGAAAACCACAAGATGAAAGCACTGCTCACCTCCACCGCGATCCTGCTCGCCTCGGCGATCCCGGCGCTCGCGCAGGACTACACGCCCGATCCCAACGCCACCCCCGGCGGGATGATCACCGTCACCTATAAGGACGACGTCGCCACGCTCGATCCGGCGATCGGCTACGACTGGCAGAACTGGTCGATGATCAAATCGCTGTTCGACGGTCTGATGGACTATGTGCCCGGCACCACCGAACTGCGCCCCGGCCTTGCCGAAAGCTATGAGGTCAGCGAGGACGGCACCGTCTTCACCTTCAAACTGCGCGAAGGGGTGAAATTCCACAACGGTCGCGAGATGACCGCCGAAGACGTGAAATACTCGCTCGACCGCGTCACCACCCCCGAGACCCAGTCGCCCGGCGCGGGCTTCTTCGCCTCCATCGCGGGCTTTGACGAGATCTCCAGCGGCGAGGGCGACACGCTCTCGGGCGTCGAAGTCGTGGACCCGCTGACGGTGAAGATCACCCTCTCGCGCCCCGATGCCACCTTCCTGCACGTGATGGCGCTGAACTTCGCCTCGGTCGTGCCCAAAGAAGCGGTGGACGAATACGGCACCGATTTCGGCAAGCACCCGGTCGGCACTGGCGCGTTCAGCCTTGGCGAATGGACCATCGGTCAGCGCCTCGTGTTCGAAAAGAACGCCGACTACTGGCGCGACGGCGTGCCCTATCTCGACGGCGTGACCTTCGAAGTCGGCCAAGAGCCGATCGTCGCACTGCTGCGCCTGCAACAGGGCGAGGTGGATGTGCCGGGCGACGGCATTCCCCCGGCGAAATTCCAAGAGGTCATGGGCGATCCGGCGCAGGCCGAGCGCGTGGTTGAAGGCGGCCAGCTGCACACCGGCTATATCACCCTCAACGTCGGCATGGAGCCGCTCGACAAGCTCGAGGTGCGCGAAGCCATCAACATGGCGATCAACAAAGAGCGCATCACCCAGATCATCAACGGCCGCGCCGTGCCCGCGACGCAGCCGCTGCCGCCGTCGATGCCCGGCTACACCGAAGGTTACGAAGGCTATGCCTTCGACGCCGAGGCCGCCAAGGCCAAGCTCGCCGAGGCAGGTCTGGAAGACGGCTTCTCGACCGAGCTTTACGTGATGAACACCGATCCGAACCCGCGCATCGCGCAGGCGATCCAGCAGGACCTCAAGGCGATCGGCGTGGACGTGGAAATCCGCTCGCTGGCGCAGGCCAATGTGATCGAGGCCGGCGGTGCCGGTGAGGCGCCGATGATCTGGTCGGGCGGCATGGCGTGGATCGCCGACTTCCCCGATCCCTCGAACTTCTACGGCCCGATCCTCGGCTGCGCTGGCGCGGGCGAGGGCGGCTGGAACTGGTCGAAGTTCTGCGACGAAAGCATCGACGCCATGGCCACCGAGGCCGACAGCTTCACCGATCCTTCGGCGCCCGAGCGGCTCGAGATGTGGTCGGACGTCTACATGAAGGTGATGGAAGAAGCGCCTTGGGTGCCGGTGTTCAACGAGCAGCGCTACACCATGAAATCCGAGCGCATGGGCGGCGATGACGCGCTCTACGTCGATCCGGTCTCGATCCCGGTGAACTATGACTACGTCTATGTGACCGAGTGATCCCATGTGCAAACACTGCGATTACACCATCCACGGCGCGCAGCATCATTTCGGCTGGGACAATTCCATTGCCCCGGTCGAGACGGTCGCGCCGGGCAGCACCATCCTGTTCAACTGCATGGATTCTTCGGCGGGCCAGCTTGGCCCGTCGAGCACCGTCGAAGACGTGGCCGCACTCGATTTCGGCAAGATCAACCCGGTCTCCGGCCCGATCTACATCGACGGAGCCGAACCCGGTGACGCGCTGAAAATCACCCTCGAAGGCTTTGCCCCGCGGGTGCAGGAAGGCTCGGCATGGGGCTGGACGGCGAATATTCCGGGCTTTGGCCTCTTGGCCGATCAGTTCACCGACCCGGCGCTGACCCTGTGGAAATATGACGCCGAAACGCTGGCCCCGGCGCTCTGGGGCAGCACCGGCAAGGTGCCGCTGAAGCCGTTCACCGGCACCATCGGCGTCGCGCTGGCCGAGCCCGGCCTGCATTCGATCGTGCCGCCGCGCCGCACGGGCGGCAACCTCGACATCCGCGACATCTCGGCGGGCACGGTGCTCTACCTGCCGGTCGAGGTGGCGGGAGCGCTCTTCTCGGTGGGCGACACCCACGCGGCGCAGGGCGACGGCGAGGTCTGCGGCACCGCCATCGAAAGTCCGATGGATGTGACGCTGACGCTCGATCTGGTGAAGGGCGCGAACCTCAAGATGCCGCGCTTCACCACGGCGGGGCCGGTGACCAACCATCTCGACGCCAAGGGCTATGAGGTCACCACCGGCGTCGGGCCCGACCTGATGAGCGGTGCGCGCGACGCGGTGGCGGGCATGGTCGATCTGCTCTGCGCGCAGCACGGCATGTCGGCGGTCGACGCCTATATGCTGGTCTCGACCTGCGGCGATCTGCGGATCTCCGAGATCGTCGACGCGCCGAATTGGGTGGTCTCTTTCTACTTCCCGCGCGCGGTCTTCGAATGACGCATCTGGCGCAAACCATGGCTGCCCCCGTTCAGGGGGCGGCTGCCACCCCGCTGCTGTCGGTGCAGGATCTGACCGTCTCGGTCCGCGACAGGGGCACGCTGCGGCCCATCGTCGAGGGGCTGAGCTTTGATCTGGCGGCGGGCGAGACACTGGCCATCGCCGGGGAGTCGGGCTCGGGCAAATCGATCACCTCGCTGGCGCTGATGGGGCTTTTGCCCAACAACGTCTCGGTCACCTCCGGGCAGGCGCTGCTCGAGGGCACCGATCTTCCCGCGCTGCCCGAGGCCGAGATGCGCGGCCTGCGCGGGTCCAAGGTGGCGATGATCTTTCAGGAGCCGATGACCTCGCTCAACCCGGTGCACCGCATCGGCACGCAGCTGATCGAGGCGATCCGCGCGCATGATCCGCTGCCCCAGCGTGAGGCCCGCGCCGCCGCTGTCGAAGCACTGCGCCGGGTGCGCATCTCCGAGCCAGAGCGCCGCATGGGCCAATATCCGCACGAACTGTCGGGCGGGATGCGGCAGCGCGTGATGATCGCCATGGCGCTCGCCATGCGCCCGGCGCTGCTGATCGCTGACGAGCCCACAACCGCGCTCGACGTCACCGTGCAGCGCGAGGTGCTGGATCTGCTGCGCGATCTGCAGGCAGAGACCGGCACCGCGATCATCCTCATCACCCATGACATGGGCGTGGTGGCCGAAACCGCCGACCGCGTGGTGGTCATGAAGGCCGGGCGCATGGTCGAATCCGGCCCGGTGGCGCAGATCTTCGACGCGCCCGCGCAGCCCTACACCCGCGATCTGCTCGCCGCCGTGCCGCGCCTCGGGGCAGGGGCCGCGCGTGCCGCCCCGCTGCCGCCCGAAGCGCCTGTGCCCGTCGCCCGGCTGATCGACGCGCAGGTGCATTTCGACATCGGCGCCAATTTCTTCGGACGCCCGACCCACTGCGTGCATGCGGTCGAGGGGGTGAGCTTCGACATCCGCCCCGGCGAGACCTTCGGCCTCGTCGGCGAGTCCGGCTGCGGCAAATCCACCATCGCCAAGGCGCTGGCAGGCCTCGTGCCGCATCAGGGGCTGATCGAGGTCGCGGGCAAGAAGCTTTCGGAACTGACCGCGCAGGGCCGCAAGGAGATCTGCCGCGACGTGCAGATGGTGTTCCAAGACCCGATGGCCGCGCTCGATCCGCGCATGACCGTGGGCGAGGCGGTGGCCGAGCCGCTGCTGATCCACGGCGTCGGCAGCGCCGAAGAGCGCCGCGCCCGCGCCGCCGACCTGTTCCAGCGCGTCGGGCTGACGCCCGAGCAGATGACCCGCTATCCGCACGAGTTTTCCGGCGGTCAGCGCCAGCGCATCTGCGTCGCCCGCGCCTTGGCGCTGAAGCCCCGGCTGATCATCTGCGACGAGAGCGTCTCGGCGCTGGATGTGTCGGTACAGGCGCGGGTGCTGGCGCTGCTCGAAGAACTGCAGGAAGAGATGGGCGTGTCATACCTCTTCATCAGCCACGACATGGCGGTGGTCGAGAACGTCGTGGACCGGCTGGCGGTGATGTATCTGGGGCAGATCGTCGAGATGGGCACGCGCGATCAGGTCTTTGGCGATCCGCGCCATCCCTACACGCAGCGCCTGCTCGACGCGGTGCCGATCCCCGATCCGGCGCGCAAGGACCGCGCGCATGTGCGCCCCGCCGGAGAGATGCCGTCCCCGATCCGTCCTCTGGGCGACGCCCCGGCGCGCCTGCCGCTCATCGACGTGGGCGGCGGGCACCTCGTGGCGCAGACTGGCGAAGGGCAGGCCAGTGAAGGGCGGGCCAGCGAAGCGTAGGGGCGCCTAGCGGCAGGGCGAGGCCAGCGTCGGGCCAAGGTCCAGCGGGGTCGGATCGGGACCGTAGAGATAGCCGGTGGTGTAGCGGCCCATCCAGTCCATCTCGGTGGCGAAGAGCAGCGCGGCATCATCGGCGACATCGTCGCGGGCGCGGCCCCGGTCCTCGACCACCGTGCCCACTTGGCTGAACCCAAGCTGCTGCATGTAATGCGCCGCATCGACCATTGCCGCCATCGGAACGGCGCAGTCGTGGCGATAGGAGACAAGCGTCTCGTAGACATAGAACTCGGGCAGCCAATAGCCGGTGCCGCCGGTGCGCAGGTAGATGCGCGGCTGGTCCTCGCGGCCCTGCGCCTGCCAATGCGCGGTGATCTCACGCGCGTCGTCGCGCAGCATCTGCAGGAAGTCCCCATAGGTGGCGGGGGTGATGAACTCATATTCGGCATAGGCGCGGTGCAGCCCCGGTATCCGCGTCAGCGGCGCCGGGTTGATCCCGACAAAGCCAACCACCGCGATCATCCCCGCCTGCGCCGCCATCACCGCCGCGGCCAGCCCCCGCCGCGCCTCGGGCAGCGCAAGCGCCAGCACGAGGCTGGCGGCCATCAGGTAGGGCACGAACAGCCGGTAGCCGAACATCATGTGCTGCCCCGAACTGCGGCTGGCGTAGACCGCAAACAGCGCAAGGCTGAAGGCGGCCCCGCGCAGGATCGCCCGCGCCAGCAGCGGCTTTTCAGAGATCGGCGCGGGGCGCAGCCGCAGGGCGATCAGCCACAGGCCGGACAGCAGCACGAAGTTGAGCAGGGCCGACACGCTGTCGATGCCCGCGCGCTGCGCATAGGCGAACTTGAGGTAGTAAGACGTCGGGAAGATGTCGCCATAATAGCCAGCCGCAAAGACCAGCCAGCCGCCCGCCAGCGCAAGGCAGAGCGCCGCACCGAGCCACAGCGCCGGGCGGCGGTATTCCACGGTCAGCACCGCCAGCAGGATCGGCGCGCTCACCAGAACGCTGTCATAGCGTGTCAGGAACATCAGCCCGGCCAGCAGTCCCAGCCAAATAAGATCGCGCGGGCGCGCGCCGTCGGTCCCGCTGATCACCACCAGCCGCGCGGCGAACAGCGTGGCAAGGCAGCACAGCAGCGGGGTTTCCAGCCCGCCCACCGTCCAGAGCGCCACAAAGGGCGACAGCAACGAGGCGGCGGTGAAGATCACGAAGGCGCTGCCGTGGATCCCGGTCTCGCGCAGCGCCGCGACCCAGCCTGCAAGCACCAGCAGCGGCGCGAGCAGGCGGTAGCTTTCCACCGGGGCCAGCCCAAGGCTCGCCAGCGCCGCCTCGATCAGCGCATGCAGCGGCGAGGTCAGCGCCGAGACCTGCTCGCCGATATTGTAGACCAGCCCATGCCCGGCGGCGGCATTGCGCGCATAGCGCCCGACGATAAAGGCGTCATCTGCCGCAAAGGGCCAATAGAGCGCGCAGAGCGCCACGAAAGCCAGCGCGGCCGCCGCGATGAGCAGCGGGTGTGGCGCGTCGGTGCCGCGCGGGGCGTGTGGGGCAAAATCTGTCATGCCTGCGATCTTGCGCGCCATTGGGGCCAGATAAAGGCGACAAGTTGTAAAGAATTGTGCTGGTGCGGCTGCGCAACCGTTTTGCGGGAGTTCGCAAAAGAAGTAGAAATATCAAACTAGTGCGAGACGTTTTTGATCCAAAAATGGAGCTGAATGCGCCGCAAATTGCGTGTCGATGTCTTAACGCGGCGCCTCAGGTCATGCCGGGCAGGACCGCTTTGTCCCCGCGGGGACAGCCGCTGTCCCCATGGGGACACCTGCTCGACACTGGCCGGACACTGGCCGCGTCGGGCCTTTTTTGCGGCGCGGCCCGCCGTGGGCCGCGCCTTGTTGTGTCTGCGCTGATCAGTTCAGCAGCTCTGCCACCGCGCCAACCACGGCGAGGATTTCGCGCGTGTCGTCATCGACGCGGTAAAGCTGACCGTCCTTCTTGTAGTAGCTGACGCCGCGCTCTTGGCTGAGACCATGCGCCTTGGGGTCCGCGATCTTCTCGCCCCCGTCGAAATGCGCGCCGCGCGCCATCTTGGCTGAAGATTGCGGAGCCGAGGATTGCGGGGCGGAGGATTTCGCGCTCGCCTGTTTGGCGGTCGGGCTGGCCTGCTGGGCGGGGGCTTTGGCCTGCTGCTGCTTGGCCTGCTGAGCGCCTTGCTGCTGACCTTTCTGAGCCTGAGCGCCATGACCGTTTGCCGGGGCGCTGCAGGTGGCTTTGGAACCACCGGCGTTGCAATCCTTGCCCTGTGCGCTGGCGATACCTGCGGGCAGCGCGATCATGGCCGCGCCGATGAGGCCGAGGGTGAAGTTGCGCAACATATGTCTTTCTCCTTCATGGGTTGGAGGTTCTACGGACAGTCCCTGGCTTTCCGTCGCCTCCGATTGAGTTTTTTTCCCGTGGCGCCCAAAAGTTACCTCTTCCGGACGCCCACCTGTTAGCTGCCGCCGGTCGCGCTCACGCCCGCGCCTGCGCCGATGGCGATCTGCAGAGTCGCCCATTGCTTGGCCGCGTCATTGCGGGCCGAGGCGGCGCTGATCCGGGCCGAGGCGGCGGACCGGTCGGTATCGAGAAGATCGAGCAGGGTGATCGCCCCGCCGCGATAATTGTCCCGCGCCAGCCCCAGCGCCCGCTCGTAGGAGGCGGCGGAGGTCTGCAGCGCATTGGACTTTTGCCGGTAGAGGCTGAGGTTGGACTGCGCCACCTGCACGTCCTCGACCGCGCCGCGCACCGAAGAGCGCCAGTCGATCTCGGCCTGCCTCGCCTCCGAGATGGCCGCGTCGCGCTTGGCCGAAAGCAACCCCTGATTGAGCAGCGGCAGCGACAGGGCGGGGCCAAAGCTCCAACTGCTGGTGCCGGAGGTGACGCCAAGATCGCCGCTGAGGGTCAGCGAGGGCAGCCGGTCGGCCTCGGCCACGCCCACATCGGCGACGGCGGCCTGCAGAAGCTGCTCGTAGTAGCGCACGTCGGGACGGTTGCGCAGCAGATCGGCGGGCACGCCGGTTGCGCCGCCCGCAGGGGTGCGCAGCTGCGGCGCGCCTTTTTCCATCTGCGCCATGAGTGGGCCGGCGGGCTTGTTCAGCAGTGTCGCGAGGGCGAAGACATTGGCGTTGAACTGCGCGTGGTAGCCCGGCAGATCGGCGCGCGCGGCATCCAGCAGCGCCTGCGCTTGGGCGAGGTTATACTCGGTCTCGGCCCCGGCATCATATTGGTCTTGGGTGACGCGCACCGTCTCGACCCGGCTGTTGATCGTATCGCGCGAGAGCGCCAGCGCCTGCTGGTAGTAGCGCGCGTCGGAATAGGCGGCGACGAGATCGGCCAGCCATGCCAGCCGGGCCTGCTGCAGGTCGGAACGGGCGGCAGAGAGATTGGCGGCGGCGGCCTGCTGCTCGCGCCGGATGCCGCCGAACATGTCGAGCACCAGCGAGGCACTGAGATCGGAGGCGGAGGCGGTGCTGATCGCGCTCGCCTCGCCGCCACTGCGGGTGCGCGACGCATCCAGCGCGCCGTCGAGCGCGGCATTGACCCCGGTGGCGCGCAGATTGGCCTCGGCCTGCCGGATGCGCTCGCGCGCGGCGGCGACATCGAGGTTCTGGCTCAGGCCGCGGGCGATGAGATCGCTCAGCATCGGGTCGCGGTAGTCCTGCCACCACGCCTTGGCCGCGACCTGTGCAACCGGGCCGCTGGTGCCACTGGTGCCGCCGACGAAGTCTTGCTGAAGCGCCATCTGCGGGCGCTCATAGTCGGGCCCCACGGCCGCGCAGCCCGCGGCCAGCAGCAGAGGGAGCAGCTTCACCACGTTCATTGCGCGGTCTCCTTTCGTTTGAATTTACCCACCAGCAGCATCACGGCGACGTAGAACACCGGCACCATCACGATCCCGAACAGCGCCGAGAAGGTGATGCCGCCCAGCATGCCGATGCCGATGGAGTTCTGCGCGTTGGCTCCGGCGCCGGTGGCGATGGCCAGCGGCAGGATGCCCAGCATGAAGGCCAGCGTGGTCATCATGATCGGGCGCAGGCGCTGCTTGGCCGCCACCAGCGTGGCCTCAAGCAGGCTCTGGCCGTCTTTGCGCAGCCCTTCGGCGAACTCGACGATCAGGATGGCGTTGCGCGCGGCAAGCCCGATCGTGGTCAGCATGCCGACCTTGAAGTAGACGTCGTTCGACTGCCCAAAGACCTGCGCCGCGATCAGCGCCCCGAGGATGCCGACGGGCACCGAGAGCATCACCGCAAACGGCACGGTCCAGCTTTCGTAAAGCGCGGCGAGGCAGAGGAAGACCACCAGCGCCGAGAGCGAATAGAGCATCGGCTCTTGGTTGCCCGAGACCTGCTCTTGCAGCGACAGCCCGACCCAAGCGGCGCTGTAATTGCCCGGCAGATCGGCGACCAGTTCTTCCATCTTGGCCATGCCGTCGCCGCTCGAGACGCCGGTGACCACATCGCCGGTGATCTCGATGGCATTGGTGCCCCCGTAGCGGCCAAGGCTCGCGGCGGTCTGGTCCCAGCTCTGGTCGATGAAGGCCCCAAAGGGCACCATCTCGTCGTCGCTGTTGCGGGCGAACCATTTGGTGATGTCGTCCGGCTGCATGCGGAACTCGGTGTCGCCCTGCACGATGACCTCGCGCAGCTTGTCGTTGAGCGTGAAGTCATTGACGTAACTTCCCGCAAAGATTGTGGAAAGCATCGCGTTGACCTGCGAGATCGTCAGCCCGAAGGCCTGCGCCTTCTGGCGGTCGATATCGAGTTGCATCGAGGTCTTGGAGGCGGCGTCATTGCCGCGCAGCCCGGTCAGGATGCCGGTCTCCTGCGCTTTCGCGACCAGCGTGTCGGCGGCCTCGTGCAGCGCCTCGGTGCCATTGCCGCCATCATCGACGAGATACATGTCGAAGCCCGAGGACGAGCCCATGCCCTGAATGGCGGGCGGCTGCATGAAGATGATCTGCCCCATGCTGTTGCCGCCAAAATGCATGTTGGCGGCCATGGCGATATCGCCTGCGCCCATGCCCTCGCGCTCTTCGAAATCCTTGAGGCGGATGAACATCATAGCGTTGTTCTGGCCCGAGCCGCCGAAGCTGAAGCCCACCGCCGCGAAGACCGCGTCGACGTTGTCGGACTGGTCGTTGAGCATGTAGTCCTCGACCTGCTCGACCGCCTGTTCGGTCTGCACGCGGGTGGCGTTGTCGGGCAGTTGCACCATGGCCATCAGCACGCCCTGATCTTCGGTTGGCACGAAGGAAGACGGCAGCGAGGTGTAGACATAGCCCGCGCCAAAGCCGACCGCGATCAGCACGATGAACATGCGGAACGGGCGGCGGACGAGGCGGTTCACCGCGCCGGTGTAGCCGGAGGTGACGCCGCCGACGCCGCGGTTGAACCAGCGCGCAGGGGCAAAGCGCGCCTCGCCGTGGCTGGGCTTGAGCAGGCTGGCGCACATGGCCGGGGTGAGGATCAGCGCCACGAAGAGCGACAGCACCATGGCCGAGATGATGGTGACCGAGAACTGCCGGTAGATGATGCCGGTGGAGCCGGACATGAAGGCCATGGGCAGGAACACCGCCGAGAGCACCAGCACGATGCCCACCAGCGCGCCCGAGATCTCATCCATGCTCTTTTCGGTGGCTTCCACCGGGCCGAGCTTTTCCTCTTCCATGATCCGCTCGACGTTCTCGACCACCACGATGGCGTCATCGACCAGCAGGCCAATGGCCAGCACCAATGCGAACATGGTCAGCGTGTTGATCGACATGCCAAAGACCGCGAGGATCCCGAAGGTGCCAAGCAGAACGATGGGCACGGCGATGGTCGGGATCAGCGTCGCGCGCCAGCTTTGCAGGAAGATCAGGATCACCAGGAAGACCAGCACGATGGCTTCGCCGAGCGTGTGGTAGACCTGATTGATCGACTCCTCGACAAAGGGCGAGGTGTCATAGGGGTAGGCCACCGTGACGCCTTCGGGCAGGGCGGTGGCAAGCTTGTCGATGGTTGCCCGCACCGCCGCGGCGGTCTCTACCGCGTTGGCGCCGGTGGCGAGGTTGACGCCGAAACCGGCGGCGGGGTGGCCGTCGAACCGCGAGCTGGAGCCGAGGTCTTCGGAGTTGATCTCGATGCGGGAGACATCGCCAAGATAGACGGTAGAGCCATCCTCGGCGGTGGTGAGCGCGATCTGCTCGAATTCCGGCACGCTGGCGAGTTGCGACTGCGCATTTAGCGGCACGGTGATCTGTTGGCCCGTCGCGGCGGGCAGATCGCCCAGCGAGCCGACGGTGACGTTGCTGTTCTGGTCCGAGACCGCATCGGTCACGTCATTCGCCGTCAGCCCGTATTTGTAGAGTTTGTCGGGATCGAGCCAGATGCGCATGGCATAGGGCGCCGAGAAGGAATTGATCGAGCCCACGCCGTCGGTGCGCTGCACCGGGTCCTTGATGGTGCGGTCGAGGATGTCGCCAAGCTCGGTCTGGTCATAGCTGCCGTCCTCGGAAACCAGCGCGCCGACCAGCAGGATCGACGAGGTGGAGCGGGTGACGCTGACACCGGTGCTGGTCACCGCTTCGGGCAGCGAGGATTGCACCAGCTGCAGCTTGTTCTGCACCTGCACCTGCGCCATGTCGGGATCGACCGTCTCGTCGAACACCAGCGAAATCGTGGCGCTGCCCGACGAGGAGGTCGAGGTCATATAGGTCAGCCCGTCGAGCCCGGTGAGCCCGTCCTCGATCACCGAGGTGACCGAGTTGGCGACCGTGGTCGAGGTGGCGCCGGAGTAATTGGCCGAGATGCGCACGGTGGTCGGCGCGATCTGAGGGTATTGCGAGATCGGCAGGCTGCTCAGGCCGAACCAGCCCGCCAGCATGACGATGATCGCCAGCACCCAGGCAAAGACCGGGCGGTGAATGAAAAATCTGGCCATTGGGGTCTGCCTATTCGCTCTCTTTAGCCGCGGTCTGCAGCGGCTGCACCAGCCCGTTCTCGTCAAGCTGCGACGGCACCGGCGCGACGGCGGTGCCCGCGGCCATGGTCTTCTGCCCGTCGAGGATCAGCTGCTGGCCTTCTTCGACGCCCTCGGTGACGATCCAGCTGTTCTGATAGCTGCCCGTGGTGGTCAGAGTGACCTGCTTGGCGGTGCCGTCACCCCCGACCACGAAGGCGGTGAGATCGCCATTGCTGGCGCGCTGCGCGGCGCGCTGCGGCACGAGGAAGGCCTTGGAGGTGCCAAGCTCGACCGTGCCGCGCAGGAACATGCCGGGCAGGATCTTGTTGTCGGGGTTCTCGAACTTGAAGCGCACGCTGACGGTGCCCGTGGTGGTCGAGACGGTGGTGCTGGGCGATACGAAGCTGCCCGAGCCGGTGTAGACCTGCCCGTCTTCCAGCCTCAGCTTGGCATCGAGCGCGGCATTGGGGGTGAGCGTGCCGTTCTCGATCCGGCTGCGCACCTCCAAAAGCCGCGAGGAGGGCTGCAGCATGTCCACATAGATCGGATCGAGCCGCGTGACCGTGGTCATCGCATCCGACTGGCCCGAGGTCACCAGATCGCCCACCGAGACGTCGGCCACATCGGCAAAGCCTTCGATCGGGCTTTGCACCGTGGTCCACGACAGCTGGGTCTGGGCATAATCGAGCGCCGCCTGCGCGGCATCGAGCGCGGCTTTGGCCGAGGCAAGCTCGGACTGCGCGCTTTCGATCTCGGCTTGGGTGTAACCCTTGTCCTTGAGCTTTACCGCGCGGTCGTAGGCGGCCTGTTTCACCGGCAGGTTGACCTGCGCCTCGGCCAGATCGGCGGCGTCAGAGGCGGCGGTGGCGGCATAGGCGGCATCATCAAGCTGGAACAGCGGATCGCCCACCTTCAGCGGGGTGCCGGGGGTGTAGAGGATCTTGGTGATCACCCCATCGACCCGCGGGCGGACGTCCACCTGCTCGAAGGCCACCGCGCGTCCGGGAAGGTCGAGCGTTTGGGGCACGTCCTGCAGCGTCATCTCAAGCACACCCACCTGCATCGGCTGGGACTGGCCCTGCGCCGATTGCGCGGCAGCCGGCCCCGCGCAGACAAGCGCGAGCAGGGCGGCGGAGGCGAGGCGGCGGGAGATCATGCGCGCGCTCCCAGAGGGTCGGGACGGGCTGCGGAAACTGTCATCATCGGTCATCCATTCAATCGCCAGCAGGGCATGGGGCGGCGTGCGGTCACGCCTTCCGCGCCCGCCGGAACGGGTTCCGGCGCCGGGGTCGGTCATCATGTCGAGGGACGGGGCGGGGCACGGCGATGCCGATGACCTCCCGTCAGGGTGCGCTTTGACATTTATAGTAATCATGATTACTGTAAATGGTGGGAAGCGAGGAGATCGCGGTTTTGTGAGGGAGCGAAATGACTTCGGAGGGGAAGACGAACGAGCGCACCGGCGCGGCCCCGCGCAAGGGACGGCCCAAAGCGGCGGATGACGCAGAGCGGCGCAAGCATCTCATCGAGGTGACCACTGCGCTGTTTCTGGAGCATGGCTATCAGGGCGTGACCATGTCGAAGATCGCTGCGGCGGCGCATGTCTCGCTGAACACGGTCTATCGGCTGTTCCCCGGCAAACCCGATCTTTTTGCCGCGCTGGTCGGAGAGCACCGCCGCAGCATGGTGGATCTCCCGGGCGACTACGACGATCTGCCGATTGCCGAGGCGCTTGAGCGGATCTTCTTCGTGAACCTCGACAAGGCGGCGGAGCAGCGGCGCTTTGGACTGGCGCAGATGCTGGTCACAGAGGCGGAACGCTCGGCAGAGCTGGGCGAAGTGTTTCTGGGCGAGGGGCCTGCGTATACGCACAAGCTGCTTGTGGATTGGCTGACGCGGCAGCACGATTTGGGGCGGATCGCGATAGAGGACGCAGGGACCGCGGCCAAAATGCTGATGGATATCGCCTTTGGCGCGCCCGGATCGCATCGCAAGGGGGCGCTGATGTGGGAGGGGATGCAGGAGCGCAACGCCCATCTGAAGATCTGTTTCGCCATCGTCGCCCGCGGCATGGCGGTCTAGGCGGCCTAGGCAGCGCCGCCGTCTCCCTAGGATTTTCAGGCCGAGATCATCACGCCGAAACCGTCAGGCGCACCTTCCCCTTGTTGTTGGCATAGGCGTACCAGACGTCATTGGCGAAACAGTAAAGATAGCCGCTGGTCTTGGGGGTGATGCGCGCCTGAGAGCCGATGAGAAACACCTCATGCGGGCAAAGCTCTTTGGTCTGCGCGTGCACGCCGGTGCCGCTGGCGATCACACCGACGAGGCAGAACCACGGCAGATCCTGCTCGCGCCGGGCCAGCGGGATGGTGGCATTGGGGTTCTTGGTGCTCTCGCGGCGGCGGCGCTGATACCAGTCGAAGGGCGAGACCAGCGCATAGCCGAGGTGAAACCCATCCGGCGCGCCGTCGGGGCTGCATTTGATCCTGCCGTCGAGCCATTCGCCGCGCGCCGTGAAGTCATAGGTCAGGCCCGCCTGCAGGTAGATGCCGCTATAGTTCCACTGCTCGCGCGCATAGACGTTGAGCGTGTCGCTCTGGCCGGGGCGCAGGCTGCGTGTCTCCCAATAGCCGGGTTGCACCAGAGGCGGCGTCGCCTGGCGTTGGCGGACGCTGTTATGCACCTCGGCCCTGTTGGTGTCGATGTCCGGCACGCTGCGCGGGCGGGTCTGGAGGTAGGTGAAGAGCGAGTTCTTCGTGGAATCATGCAGTTGCCCAAGGTGGTTCCCGGCAAGCTGAGCGAAGGCCGAGGCGCGGAAGGCGGCGCCATGGGGCTGCGCCTCGTCGATCATCCAGCTTAGCGTGATGTCGCCAAGCGCCGAGTCCGCATAGCTGCCGCCGACGTCGCCATGCACCCCGGTGAACCATGTCTGCACCACGTCACTTTCGCCCGGATCGTGGCTGGTCCAGAGCGTCGGGGCAAAGCTGCGGCGGCGTTCATCCACGGCGATCGCATGGCGCGCCACGGCAACCTGAGGGCCCAGTTCGGTGTCGTGGAACTGGTACTTCTTGCGGTTGTCGAGCACGTTGATGAGGAACTCGTCGGGGATCCCCAGCGCCCCCACCGTGTCCCAGACCCCCATGAAGCCGATTTTGACGTCGGCGATCCGCTCGAAACTGCTGTTGCTCCACTTCTTGCCGGGGCCCAGAGAGCGATAGGCCTTATAGGCGGCATCGACCCGGCGCCATTTCTCGGCCTCGGTGATATTGTCACCCGGAAAGGCGAGCAGCCCGCATTTGCCGATCACCCCCGCAAGGCTGCGCACCGCAAAGGCACCGCGGGAAAAGCCGAAGAGGAAGATCTTGTCCGACGGCAGGTAGTTCTCGGACAGCCAGTGGTAGGCGCTCTTGATGTCGTCATCGAGGCCGACGCCGAGCCCGCCGCCCTTGAGCCGTGTCCAGAGCCCGCCGGAACTGCCGACGCCGGGGCGGTAGTAGGTCTTTTGCGGGGTGCCATTGATGTCGAGCGGGGCCAGCGCGGAGTGTATCTTGACCACATTGGTGGGCGAGGGCCTGCCGTTTTCCTCTTGGTTTGGGGTGTTCCAAGTGCCGTCGCAGCAGACGATGAGATTGGCCATGGCAAACTCCAGCGGCTGAAATCAATGCGCCCCTTGCCCGAAATTGGCGGTCGGCGCTGCCGAATGAAATGGGTCGCTGCGCAGGCGGTCCGTGCGCGGTGCGGTGAAATTCTTCATGCGTTTCAGTTAACGCAACGTAAACTTATTGGACAAATGTTCGGCTCTCTTGTAAAGTGTGCCGTGTTTTCCACCAACAATTTAAACGGGGGTCGTCATGGCGATCCGCCCTACCACCCGCGCGCTGAGCGGGCTTTCTCTTGGTGCGACCGTTTCGGTCGAAGCGGTGATGGCAAACGGCAGGGTTGTGCCCGCGGCGGGCATCGACCTGAGCGATCTGGGGCTGATCCCGCGCCCGCCTGACACGATCAAGAACATCTTTGAAGCATCGCGCCCCGGCGCGCCCGCCCTGCGGGTCCAAGACCTCGTGGCGCTGCGTATCGAGTTGCGCGGTGCCTCGGTTCACGCCGGGCCGCCGCCGGTGATCCGCACCAATGGCGCGTCCAAGGGCACGCTGATCCTGCACCTGCCGCCGCAGACGCTGGGCGAAGAGGCGTTCTACGAGAGCCCGCCGCCAAACCTCGACGAGCCGCCGGACAGCGCCGAGACCGAGACCGCGCTGCGTGAGCCGCCGGTGCGGGCGCGGGCGGCGGGGGAAAGCCGTCTTGCCTTCGAGCTGCCGCCGCATACCGAGATCGCCTATTCGCTCGAAGCCGTGCTGGAGGCGATCCAAGGGCTGAAGCTGCTGGTGGCGGCCAACGCCAAGCCGCGGGTGAAGGCGGCAGTGGTGATCTCGGTCGGCGATCTTTTTGACATTGCCGCGGTGAATGCGCTGTCGCCGCGGCGCCGGGTGGCGCTGGCCGGGCATGTGGTGTCCTCGCTGCGGCTGGCGGCGCGGGGCGGGGCCGATGTGGCCAGCCTGCGCGCGCGCACCGCCTCGGCCAACAGTGCGGCGCTGCGACCGGTGTCGGGCGGGGTGCGCTTTGTGCCCGGCAGTTTCGTGCTGCCGCGACCCGGACCGAAGCCCAAGGCCCCAAGCGCGGCGCAGACCTCTATCGAAATGCCGTGGCGGCTGATCCTGTCGCCGCATGCGGGCGCCGCATGGCGTCACGCCAACGGCCCGGTGCATTCGAGCGCAACCGGGCGCACCGAACTTTGGCACACCCGCATGGTCACCCCGGCAAGCGACGGCAGCGAGATCATGCCGCCCTATCCTGATCCCAATCGCACGATCCGCGCGATCTGGGCGCGCAGCGGGGCGGGGCTGGAACGGGCCAATCCGTCGATGTCCGGCGATCTGCCCGGCGGAGCCGATGACCTTCCGGTGCCGCAGAACCGGCCTTTCCGCATGGGGCTCAATGATTTCGACCGTTTCCAGATCGCGCATCTGTCGTCGAATTTCTCGTCGCCCGACTACCGGCCCGAACCGATCGACACCAAGCTGATGATGCTCTCGGCGCTTGGCGGCTGGCTCGACAGCCGCGGGGCGTGGGAGCCGCTGGGGCTGTCGGTCGAGGAATGGGTGCACCGCGCCTCTATGGCGCGCGATCACTATGTGAAGGTCGTCTATCGCGGCTTCCTGTGCCCGTTCGGGCACCGGGTCTCGCTGGTCAAGGTGACCGAGCGCAAGTTCCACAAGGACCGCGACGGGGTGCTGCCGGACCTCAACCAGCACGCCTATTTGCGCCAGCGCTTCTACATCGTGGTGCGCGAGCCGCTTCGGCTGTTCGGTGATCCGGCCTTTTTCGCCACCGAAAGCGTCGATGGCACGGTCAATTACGCCCGCCAGTTTCCTTTGGCGCAGGTCGAGATCCTGACCGACAAGACGCCCGATCTGGACGATCCGGCCAATTCCGACCTGCAGGGCCGTGGGCAGCAGTTCTTTTGGCCGCATGTGGGCGGCAGCCCGTTCAATTTCCAATGCGCGGCCACCGATCTCGACGGTCGGCGGGTGACGTTTGCCCTGCCGATGATCTTTATGGACAACACGATTGCGGCGCCGCGCAATGTGCATCCGGTGACCGGGAGGATCACGCCGGACTGGACGCTGGCGCAGAACTTCGCCGCCGATGCCGCCACGGCCTATAACGCGAGCCCCAACCACACGGTGGACTTCGGCTTGCAGCGGCTGTCGCTGGCCCCCTCGGCCAAGCCGGGCGACAGCGCGGTGGAGGCGCGCGAGGTGGTGTTCAACATGGAGGCGCCGCAGCGCAATGGCAGCGGCGATGCGGTCAACAACCCCTCGCTGCGCAGCTATAGCGCCAATCTCCAGCGTCCGCTTTTTGTGCCCAAGGTATTTCAGGTCGAGGCCAAGCTGGGGCCCGTGGCGCATCTGACCGGATCGGCGCGCACCAACATCCTGCAATGGAACGCGCAATATCTGCGCGTTGGGTTCCGCGACAGCGGTGCCGAGGCCGATCTGAACGCGGGCGAGGTGTTTGCCGACGTGCTGCAGTCGGGGCAGGTGGGGCAGCTGGACTTCTCGGCGCAGGGCGACAAGTCGGGCGGCTTCGTGCAGCCCAACCTCAAACCGCTGGCGCTGTCGCGGCTGGCCGGGCCGATCATGACCGACCCGGTGGAATTCGCGAAGGGCAAGATGGGCTCGGGCGCAGGCTTTCCCACTTCGGTGAGCGATCTGCCTTTGCCGCTGCTCTTTGGCTGCATCCCGCTGGGGGCGCTGATCGGAGCGGTGGCCGATATCGCGGGCGAGGGCGAGAAAGTGCCCAAGTTCGTCTCGGAGGCGGGCACGCAGGTCGAGACCTTCATCGCGACGCTGGTGCGGCTCTACGGGCTGGTGTCGGACCTTCCGAGCGGGCCATTGGGCGCGATCAAGGGCGCGCTGGATCAGGCGCAGGGGCAGGTCGCAGACCTCATCGCGCAGGCGGCGGCGGTGCAGGGCGCGGCACAACAGGCAATCGACCGGATGAACGAGGCGCTGGCGCTGATCACCGCGCTGCGCAGCAAGATCGAAGCTGCGCTGGAGGCGGCGGTGGATGCGGTGGGGGCGGATGTGGATTACGCCGCCGCGCTGGCCGATATCCCGGCGCTGCAGGCCAAGCTGGCCGAGCTGCTGGCGGTGGTGAACGGCCCGCAGGGGCAGCAGATCCCGGCCAACCTGCGCCAGACCATCATCCAGATGGCGGGCTGGCTCGATACGGTGCTGGAGGCGCTGGACGACACGGCGCAGGTCTTTGCCACCGGCAAGGATGTCTTCGATGCGCTGGCGGCGATTGTCGGCGATCCGACGGCGCTGGCGCAGCTGTTCGAGGATCCGGCGGAGTTCGGCGCGCGGCTTCAGGCGCTGGAGACGGCGATTGGTCCCTTCCGCGCCGCCATCGAGGGGTTCGATCTGCTGCCCGAGGGCATCCGGGCGGCGTTGAGCTCGGCGCTGGACGAGTTCGCCGAGGTGCTGGGCATTGCCGGGCAAATCGTCGATCTGATCGAGATGCTGACCGGCGACGAGCTGACCATCCGTTTCGACTGGCGTCCCGAGATCGACAATTGGTCGCTGACCGGCTCGACCGATCCGGGAGAGGCGCTGTTCCGGGCCAATGACAAGCGCGGCTTGGTCGTGGCGGTCGAGGGCAAGGTGAAGAAGAACGGCTCGAGCAGCCCGCAGATCGGGGTGATGTGCTCGCTCAATTCCTTCGATCTGGTGCTGATCGCGCCCGCGTCCTTCCTTGAGCTGAATTTCGACAAGATCAGCTTTTCGGTCGACAGCAACGCCAAGATGGATGTGGACGTGCTGCTGCGTGACATCAAGTTTGTCGGGCCGCTCAGCTTTGTCGAGACCCTGCGCGATCTGATCCCGCTCGACGGGTTCTCGGACCCGCCCTATCTCGACATCACCACCGAGGGCATTCACGCGGGCTTTGACGTGGCGCTGCCGTCGATTGCGGTGGGGGTGCTGAACATCTCGAACCTCAGCCTTGGGGCCGGGTTCACCGTGCCCTTCATCGGCCAGCCGCTGTCGGTGACCTTCAACTTCTGCACCCGCGAGCAGCCCTTCTGCCTGACCGTCTACATGTTTGGCGGCGGCGGCTTTTTCGCGGTCACCATCGACCCGCAGGGGGTGCAGATCCTCGAGGCGGCTTTCGAGTTCGGGGCCTCACTGTCGGTGGATTTCGGCGTCGCCTCGGGCGGGGTCGAGGTGATGGCGGGGATCTATTTCCGCATGGAGCAGACCGAGGCCTCGCTGACCGGCTACTTCCGGCTTGGCGGGCATGTGAGCGTCCTGGGGCTGATCAGCGCGTCGATCGAATTGTATCTGGAGCTTGAGTACCAGTTCTCCTCGGGCAAATGCACCGGGCGGGCGCAGCTGACCATCGAGGTTTCGGTGCTGTTCTTCTCGGGCAGCGTGACGATCCACTGCGAGCGGCAGTTCGCGGGCTCGAATGGCGACCCCTCGCTGCGCGAGATGATGGGCTTCCGCCCCGATTTGCCGCTGGCGGATGAACTGGCGGCGATCGACGGGCCGGGGGCTGACTATGGCTGGCGCGAATACGCCGAAGCCTTCGCGTGAGGAGATCAGAGCATGGCACAGCAACTCCTGATCTGGACCGTCCTGCCCAATGGCCGCGTCACCGAGGGCGACGGCAGGGGGCGCTGGCGGGTCTCTGCCGTGGTCTCGCCCCGGCTGACGCCCGAAGCGGCGGATGAGCAGCAACTGAAGGCCTTCCCCGAATGGCTCGACTGGCCCAAGACGCTGGAGCGCGCGGGCTTTGCGCTGAAGCTGGCCTTCGGCACGGTCAAACTGCAGCTGTCGAGCGCGCCGAAGTCCGAGCTCTGGGCCGAGTTCTTTGCGCCCGAGACGCCGGTTGCGGGCTTTGTCTATAAGGACATGAGCCGGGTGAACCTGCATTCCTTCCCGCTGCGCAACGTGCTGGCCTACGCAAGAACCCATTACGGCAACCTTGCCGGGGGCTCGTCGGATCACCCGCGTCTGCTGCCTTGGCGCGACGCCGCGCCGGAACTGAAGGGGATGCTCGAAGGGATCGGCACGCGTACACAAAAGATCACGCTGGGCGACCGGGTGATCGAGGTCATGGACGAAGGCTTTGGGCGGCTGCATGACGACCGTCGCCGCCGGGTGATCGAGCGCCCGGTGTTTGGCGAGGACTCGGTGTTTGAGATGCCAGTGCCCGCGCCGGGGATCGAGGGCGAGGGCGCGCGACCTTCTGCGGGCGGCAAGCGCCCACGCCATGTGATGCCGCCCGATTGGGTGCCGCCCGCGCTGGCGGGCGCTGCCTCGGGCCTCATGTCGCAGTTCCGCAATGCCGATGAGTACAGCTTCTATCAGGCCGACCGCTTCTACCGCCGCCGACGCCCGACGCAGGCCGAGCGCGCCAAGCGCCGCCCGGATTTTCAGGGCGTCCCTGCGGCGCCCGCCGTGCCGGAATATGACTTCCACCGCATCGCGGCCTCTTTTGCCAATTACGGCGCGCTGATGCGCGATCTCGGGCTGGTGCTGGATTTCACCTTCGAAGACGACGGCGCGATTGCCGAGCGCATCGCGCTTGGCGGCGGCACCGGCTTCGGGCTGATGCAACTGCAGGTCAAATGGGACGGCGGCGCGCCGGGGGAGGAGGCGACGCCGCGCACCGCTTGGCTGGCGCGCAAGGACCGTTTCGTCACCCGTGCCCGCACCGATGATCACGCGCAGGGGCTTTTGCGGCTGGAAGGCAGCGACGATGGCTGGTCGGTCGCGAAAGACGAGACCGACGGGCTTTTCGATCTCTATCAGGTCGATCCCGACGGCGCTGCGCTGAAGACGGTGAATTACACGCTGACGGCGCAGAACCTTCTGGGCAAGAGCCTGTCGCTGCGCCAATCCGCGGGCGAGGTGACCTATACCACCGGCGACCGCCAGCCCCCCGCCGCGCTGCGCAGTTGCGGCATCGGGGTCTCGCAGCACGGGCGGGCCGAGAAACTGGCCGAGATCGCCGCGGCGGCTGATCTCAAGAACACCGAGATCGCTGGCGGCAACGGCGATCAGGTGGTGCTTTTCGCCGAGGATGTGCACCGCGGCTACCGCGTCGATGTGGCCGAAGTGCCAAGCCTGACCGAGCCCGGCATCTGGCGCTCGCTTTGTGCGCGCGAGGGCCGGTATCGGGCGCTGAAGTCCGGCACCGCGCTCGACTATGCGCCGGACGAGGGCCATGTCTCTGGCGCGTCGCTCAGCGGCGATCCCGACGACGACAGCGAACAATACCTGCACGAAAGCCTGTTCCGCTGGACGGGCTGGTCGCTGGTCGCGCCGCGTCCCGGTAAGGTGATCCGCTCGGAAAAGGCAGAAGATAGCGAGTTGCAGGCGGAGGTGCCCGCCGAGGTGACCGACGCCGCCGAGAAGGGCAATGGTCTGGCCGTGGACTTCCGCGCCCGGCGCGGCTCGCTGCCGCGGCTGCGCTTTGGCCGGGCGTATCGGATGCGGGCGCGGATGGTCGATCTTGCAGGCAACGCTCTGGCGCTGGACGATCCCTCGATCGAGCCGCTCGAACAGGCCAGCGATCCGGTCGGCTACTGGCGGTTCGAGCCGGTCGATCCGCCGGTTCTGGTGCAGCGCGCGCGGCTCAGCGAAGGTGAACAGCTGGAGCGCATGGTGATCCGTTCGAACGTGCAGACCTCTGCCGCGGACTATCTTCAGACGCAGGACTTCAAGGAGGCGGCGCAGGCGCCAGCTTCGGCGGATTTCGCCTATACCGCGATCAATGAACGCCATGTGGTGCCGCCGAAATCCTCGCAGCAGCAATGCGAGACGCATGGGCTGTTCGATCCGTTCCTCGGCGGCGATTGGGAGGCGTCTAAGAAGGGCTATGAGATTGCGGCGCGCGAGGCGGGCACGCTCTATGATCCGCAGCCGGGCAGTCAGATCGAACTGATCACCCCGCAGGCCGTCGCACCGGCGGCCACAACGCAGGCGGTGCCGCCGCAGATGCCGGGCCCCGACAACCCGGTCGGCGACCGGATGGTCGGCGGGCAATATGTCATCCACCGCGAAGCGCATGTGCGCACGCCCTATCTGCCCGATGGCGCTGCGGGCGGTGTCGCGCTGCGTGCCGAGCCGGGGCACGAGATCCCCGGGCTGGTCGAGGGGTTGGTGCTGGGCGATCACTGCCGCGTGGTGCGCTCGCAGGCGACCGACCAGCTGGTGCTGCTGATCCGCCACCGCGCGGACTGGCCCGACGCGCAGGGCTTCCGGATCGAGTTGGAAGAGCGGGCCGAGACGGACAGCGAATTGCCCTGCAAGGTCGCCTTCCCCGATGACGGGCGACCGAAGTGGGACGAGGCCGAGCGGGTCCTGCGCCTGTTCCTGCCCAAGGGACAGATCCTGCGGCTGCGCTATTCGAGCTTCATCGCGCCCGAGTTCCTGCGCGCCTTCGGGATGCCGCGCTGGACGGCGACGCAGAAGGCGGGCGAGGCGCTGATGATGGCCGCTGCGATCGGTGAGACATGGCTGATGACGCCGTTCCGCAGGCTGGTCATGGTGCACGCCACGCAGCAGCCGATCTGTGCGCCGCAGTTGCTCAACCTGACCGCGCAGCGCGGGCTCGGCGAGCCCTCGGCGCGGCTTTTGGTCCGGCAGGTGCTGCTGCACGGCCCCTCGACCGGCAAGTTTCAGATCGAGGCGCGCTGGAAAGAATGGGTCGACGACATCAACCGCCCCGGCCCGGAGCGCGTCAGCTTCAACGGCGCGCTGGCCGAGGTGCGACTGGCCGAGAACCACCGCAACGGTTTCATCCTCGCGCAGGCGGTGGATGCGCAATTGGCCGATCCGGAGGCAAAGCGCGGCGACGTGCATGAGATCGGCGACACGCGGTTCCGTCTGGTGCAGTACCGCGTTCGGGCGACCACGCGCTTTCGCGAGTACCTGCCGCCCGCGATGTACGACAAACCCGCGCTGATCACCCGCGAAGGACCGGATGCCGAGGGGCCCGCCTTTGCGCTGCCCGATGAGGGCGATCCGGGCGCACCGGTATTGCGGCAGACCGGGGGCGCGACCGCGCAGACCCCGGTGCCCGCCAGTGCGCCGCCCGCCGATCCGCGGCTGCTCTATGTCGTGCCGACGTTCCGGTGGCAGCGCCCGAAGATCGCCGGACGGCACGAGGTGACGCGGCATGGCAACGGCTTGCGGGTCTGGCTCGACCGCCCGTGGTTCTCGTCAGGGGATGGCGAGTTGCTGGGCGTGGTGCTGCTGGCGAATGGCGGCAGCTTTTCGAAAATCCCCGAGGATATGGAGCAGCTTGTCACGCAATGGGGCACCGACCCGATGTGGGAGACCAGCCAGCCCAAGCAGGCCATCTCGGATACGGATTTCCCCGCGCGCGTCACCGCCGAAAGCCTGCGGCTGCAGGAAAAACCCGGCCATGCGCCGGTCCGTATCCTTGGGCACCGGGTGCATTGGGACGCCGAGCGCAGTCTGTGGTTCTGCGACATCGAGCTCAACCCCGGCACCACCTATATGCCCTTCGTGCGACTGGCTTTGGTGCGCTACCAGCCCAATGCCCTGCCGCAGGTGAAGATCTCCAAAGTGGTGCTGGCCGAGTTCGCGCAGGTCCTGCCGCGCCGCAAGCTGACCGCGCGCATGGACGGCAGCACGCTCAAGGTGACGCTGCACGGGCCGAACCCGAAGAGCGGGCCGATCCACTTCACGCGGGATTCCTCGCATCAGGGCGTGTCTTACATCAACGGCCCGTTCGAGACCGGGCGCAACCGGGTGGAACTGGTCCTGCAAGAGCAGCGCGGCGGCATCGACAGCGATCTGGCGTGGGAGGATGTGAAGGTGCTCGAAAGCCATGTGGTCGGGGCAGAGGAGCAGACGGGCAGTGGCCCCTCGGTGTTCGAGCCGCTGACGCCGATCGGCGGGGTCACGGTGACGCCCGCGCGCACAGGCGCGCGCCAGCCCGTGGGAACGGGCCGCGTCGTCCGTCCGGCGGCGGGGGGAAGGGTGCGCCTGCCCGGGGCGGTCAACCTTGGCACCATGGCTCTGCGCCGCTCGGGCCGCCTCGGCACGATCCTCGACGACGGGCGCACACGCTTCCCGGCTCCGGGCGATCTGGAGGTGTTCGATCCCTTCATCACCGACCCGCCGTTCTGGCAGGGTCAGGCGAAACTGCCCACGGGCGGAGGGGCGCGCCGTCTGGTGCTGCGCGAGTTCGAGCGCTTCTACTCCGATGACATCGCGCCGCCGCGGCGCGGGTCCCGGCTTGCGGCACAACGCATCATCGAAGAGCGCCTCGTCTTCGCCGAGACCTTCGAGACAGAGGCGCTCTGACGTATAGCAAATTGAGAGACTCGGGGTGCTGTGGGGATTGCTCCCCATGGGCCGATAAGAACTTACGAAATGGTTAAATTGCGTCGAGCCTATTGCCTTGAAAAAGACACAATATTCGAAGGGTTCAGATTTATCCAAAGCCGCAATCTTCATTTATAAAGTGAGCTTTGGATTATAACGCTCTGAAAACGAGAGAAAGCTGAGGCATCGTTCTGCGGTTTCACGCCGGGCCATGCGGCGCCGAACGCCCTCCGGTCAGGGTTGGCTCGGGGTCTGAGAGGCTGGAAAATATAGCGAAAAGTTGACCGATGGCGCGTTGTGGGCCAAAGTTGATGGATTGAATGAAGGCCCATTTCACCCTCCGCTGGAGGTACTCATGTTTCCGATAAAGCATTTGTCGCGGTCGGATGAGATTGCCGCCGCCAATCAACTTGGGGTTCCCGTCTCGGTCATAAAGGCCGTCAAGGCGGTTGAGGCGCGCCAACGCGGATTTATTACGGGAACCGACCGCCCCTGTATCCTCTTCGAGGGTCATCATTTCAGTCGGCTGACCAAAGGAAAATACGACCGGGCGCATCCTGATATTTCCTATCCGAAATGGACCCGGGTCCACTACAAGGGCGGGCGCGGGGAATATGACCGGCTGCTCAAGGCGATCCGCATCAACCGCGGCGACAGCGATCCGGCGCTAAAGTCTGCGTCCTGGGGGCTGTTTCAGATCATGGGCTTCAACCATGATCTGGTCGGCTATGAAACCGTGGGCGCCTTTGTCAACGCCATGGCTCTGGGAGAGCCGCAGCAACTGACGGCCTTCGTTCGCTTTATCGAGCACAACAATCTTGCCGACAAGTTGCGCAGCGAGAGATGGGACGAGTTCGCGCGCGCCTATAATGGCCCCGCCTACCGAGCCAACAAATACCACATCAAGCTGGCCGCAGAATTCACCAAGGCGCGGGCGATGATCGACGAGGAACGCACCGGCGGGCAGGTCAATCTCGAGCGCGGCGACACCATGCAGCTGCAGGCGGCGCTCAACGTGGCGATCGACACCGGGCTCGTTGTCGATGGCTGGATTGGCGACAACACCCGCGCCGCGATCCGCACCTTTCAGGAGCGCGAGGGCATGCCGGTCGACGGCAAGGTAAGCAAAGAGCTGCTGGATCGTCTCGAACTTGAAGTGCCCGACTATGACGCCATTGTGGAGGCCTGAGCCATGGTCACAAGCGCAACCGTCCTCTCCGCCGCCCGGATCATCGCCGGTCGCTTTCTGCCAGTATTGCTTGGCAAGCTCTCCGGCTCGCGGGCGGGGGACCTTGCCGAGCGTGTGGTGAGCACCGCCGCCGGGGTTGTCGGGCTGCCGCTCGACGCCAGCGTCGACCAGATCGTCGCCAAACTGGGGGATGACCCCGAGGCCGAGCGGCGTTTCACCCTCGCGATGATGGAGATCGAGCGCGACGTCTACCGGCTGGAGCTTGAGGATCGCCGCGCCGCCCGGGAAAGCCAGAACGCGCGCGGGCAGCAGCGCGCGGACATGATGCTGAAGATGGTGGTGACCGGTCTGCTGGCCTGCATCCTCGCTGTGGTGGCGCTTGGCTTGGTCGGGAGCGACACCGGCAACGAAGCGGCCCGCGCCTCGCTGATCGCGCTGCTGACGACCATCGCCGGCGCGCTGCTGAAGATGTTCAGCGATGCGTTCGCCTTCGAGTTCGGCAGCTCGCGCGGCTCGAAGAACAAGGATGATCAGATCGAGGAATTCAATCAGGCGCTGCTGGCTGTGGGGCGCAAGCAGCAGGATCGGACGCAGGAGATGCTGCGCGAGAACCTCGACAAGCGCACTGTGGTCGCCGTCGAGGCCGAGGCGAGTGCCATCACCGTTGCGGCGGCGGCAGGCAAGCGGGATTTCGTGGCCGAGCTGGAGGCCGAAGCGGCGGCTTGAACAGGGAAGGGAGCGCGCCTTTGCGCTGGAGAACGACAGATGCCTGAAGGTGAGGAGACGCCGGTCCCCAAGTGGTCGTGGGCGCGGTTTCGCGCTTACATCGCCGAAGCCTTTCAGCGGGCGAAATTGCTGCGCACCCTGCTGAAGGCGGCGTTCACCCTCGGCGTCGTGTGCTTGCTCTTGTACTTTGGATCCTTCGCAGTGCCGCATCTCACCGAGCGCTTTCAGAACGCGCGCTCGGACGTGGCGCGCGCGTTGCGCGGCGATCCCGACCGGCCCGGCGTGTCGGGGCTGATCTACGTTGAGAGCCCCGAGGTTTATACCCGTCAGCGGCTGGTGAACGATCGCTACCTGCAGGATGCGTGGCTGCGCGAGCGGCTCGAAGAGATCGACGATCCCAACGCCGGTTGGATCGAGGAGACGCAGGCCGAGATGCGACGCGCGGTGCTGAGCATCGTCGCCGAAGGTGAGCCCGCCAAGCCGGAAGGCGAGGCGGCGTCCGAGCCCGCCGCGAGCATCTCAGACACCGCGCTGCAGGAGCTTTTGAAGGTGCCCTTCGACGCGCGGTTCCAGCTTCAGTCCGAGGCGCGCGACAAGATCCGCCAGTTGATCCTCGAGAACGCGCTCGACGACCGGCACGATCTCAGCGGCAATACCGTCTTTGGGCTGAAGTTCGATACCTCGATCCTGCCGGGGTCAGAGACCTACCTCAATCCTACGGTCGCTGTGCGGATGGAGCAAAACCCGCTCGACCGCCTGTTTGATCTGCGCCGCAACGGGCATGCGGACACCGCTGTCGGACCCGAGGATTTCGTCCGCCATTTCATGCGCTTTGAAAAGGTGGACGACGCGCCAAATCAAAGCTCCATGCGGGAGCGCGAGAGCGACGAGTTCGCTATCCTCGAACGGATCGACGCGTATTTCGCCAACTGGTTGCTGAGCCTTGAGCAGCGTCTGGAAGACTCTCGGGGTAATGCAAAAAGCAGCTGCTCCGAAGCCGACGTTCAAAGGGCAGAAGTTATTCTGGGCAAAGCGATCTGCGAGCGGGGGGTGGGCGACGAGCTGCTGCTCAGCGAACCGGCGCGGCAGCACATTGAGACCACCTTTGAACAGGTGGAAAGCGTCGACGGTGCGCTGAGCTACATCACTCGCGCCCCTCATTTCGGACGCAAAACTGCCGAGAAGCTGCGCGCGCAGGTGCTGCGCAATGCCGAGGAGATCTGCAAGGAGTTCCGCGATGACAAAGTGACCCTAGAGGAATTCCTGATCGAGCAGCAGTCGTTCATTCCCTCGGCGCAGGGGCGCGTGCCGGGCGTTTGGGGCATGTTTCTAGACGCCACGACCACATTCCGCGAGTCGCTTGAGCCGGGGTTGTGCCCCTATGATATCGACATGACTTTCAACGGCAGCAGCGTGAAGCTTTTTGTCACCTATCTGGAAGGCACTCAGTACTTTGGACCCTCGGCGGAAACCAGTTTCCTGGGCGGAGAGGGCCTGCTGCCGCTGGATTGCGGAGAGGACAACTGCGAGGACTTCCACGTCTGGCTGGATACGACGGACATCGCAGACCAAGCGCTGATCGAAGAGATCAGGAGCAGCCTGAACCCCAAAGTGCTGGCGACGATTGGGCGCGAGGCCACGGCGATCTCTGAGAGGGTGGTGTGCCGGTTGCAGACCGGCGGATCGGGCGGCGGGCGCTGGGTCACCGGCCCAAGTCGGGAGGCGCTGCTGGAGACAAACATGGCGCTCGCCGGTGGTGGTGCGGCGGACGTCAGTGTCACCAATTGCGCTCCGGGCCGGTCTCTGCGGTTGCGGCTTGGTGCCTTCGAGTTCTTCCGGCGCATGGCCGAGGTCGAAAGCTATACCTATGCCGCCTTCCCGCGCGGCGATGTGACCGGCGTGGTCCGCGAGGTGGGCGAGCAGCAGTCTTTGGGATTTGAAGGAGAGGCTGGCGGCGCCTCGGGGCGCGCGGGATATGACCGCAGCAGACGTCGCAGCACGGTCGAGGCTGTGCCGAGGGTGATAAACTTTGCCTCGGGCCAAGACCGTTCGTCGCAGTCGGAAGCCCAGCGGGAGAGGAATTTCGATTTCGGCTGGACGGTGGTCAAAGAGGGCGCGAAGGAGCCGATGATGGTCTCGCAGCTCGTGCTGATTTCGATGCCAGCCTATATGGATGAGATCAAACTGACGCTTTGGAAGGGATTTCTCGATCTCGACAAAGTGCCATCAGACCGTTTCGCGCTTCTGTCGGAAGAGGACGACGCGACGGAAGCGGGTGGCGCCGCACTGCAGAGCGCCGATGGAGACGCCCCGTCCTACGCGGCTCCCGCCGAGGGGGGCGTGCCCACGCCCGGCGCGCGCACGTACAACGCCATGAGCTTCGAAGAGCGCATCCGCTTTTTGATGAAAGGCTATGAGGCCGGGACCATCACGCTGAAGGTGCCGCCAGATTTCACCGCCCTCGATAGTATCGTGATTGGCCGCAGCATGATCCTCGGCCCGCAGATCAATGTCTCTGAACTGAATAGGGCGAAGGAGGGCGAGCAGCCCAAAGGCAAGGGTCGCAGGGAATGCGTGCGTTGGTCAAAGATTGTCGAGACGCCCGCGACCGCCGATGGCGATACGGAAGAGGTCTATTACCTGCTCGAATTGATCGTACCGGGCGAGCGTCTTTGGCGTTCGACAGTGGTGACCCTCGGGGGGGCCAAGGCGCAGCGGATCGAGGTGATGCCGGACATGCGCGGCATCCTTGCGACCTTCCACTTGCCCGTCGCGCCGATTGCCGGAGACCAAGGCATCTCGGTCTGGACCAGCGAAGGCCGAGACACTGCCATCGTGCGCGTGTGCGATTCAGAAGGAAAATAGCGGCCAAAGCCTGCCGCATCTGATGCGGGCGTCAGCGGTGCGGGATCAGCGCGCCACTTGCCCGATGTAGCGACCGCATTTGCAGGGCGAGTTGATCGGCTGCGGCGCCACGGTACAGATGCCATTGGGCGTTTCGCAGACGGTGCCGGTGCTCTGCTGAACAAGCTCGCGCAATACGGGCTTGTTGGAAGGCGCGTATGACCCTGCCTCGGAAGATTGTTCCGGCGCGGATATTGTCGCCGCTGCGACCGGTGCCGGGGCCGCGGAATCGTCTGCCAGAGCGACGCGCTGCGCGGTTTGATTCGTCAGCAGGCCGTAGCCGATGGCAAGACTGCCAGCGACGGCCAGAAGGGTCCCGAGGGCTAGGCCTTTGACATTTCTCACTGCTTTGAACCTCTGGTCTGGCAGGGCGCGCTTTGGCGCCTCTTGGTTGCCGCCAAGTCTACAGCAGAGGCGCTCTGAGGCCAATAAAAGCTGGGTCAATGGGCGAAGACCTGCCTTGCACCTCGGGCCGATCAAGGGCCGCGCGGCTCTGTTTCGGCGGGCGGGGCGGTTACATTGCCCAAGCCTCGGTGAACCCTTCGACGCCGAACTCACGGTCAATGGTCGGCAGGTCGTGCGGGCTCAGCAGCAGAACGCCGGTCGTGGCGGCAAGGCGGCGCGCGCTTGGCGTGAACCCCGCCGTGGCAAGCACCGCCGCCCCGGCGAGCCCATAGTAGTTCTTGCCGGTGAACGCCTCTTGGATGGCCTTGTTGCCGACCGGGGAATTGTAGCGTTTGACCTGCAGGCCGATGACCAGCGCGCCTTTGCGCGCGACGATGTCGATGCCCTGATCATAGCCGCGTTTGGTGACGTCGGCGTCCCAGCCGAAATGCCGCAGCTGTGCCGCACACCAATGTTCGAACTCGGCGGGATCGCTTGGATAATCCTCGGCGTCAAAGCCGCCGTCCTTGGCCTCGCTTTCGATCCGTTCGACCTCGGCCAGCACGTAATCGACCACCGCCGGCTCGATCCGGTGATAGTCGAAAGACAGGTCGATGCTGTCGAGAAATTCCAGCGCGATCTCGTGCCGTTCGTCGGCGATCACCCGGTTGTAGTCGTTCTTTTTGACAGCGAGCCGCAGGTTGCGCGACAGGGCGGCGGAATGCGCCTCCACATGGCGGGTCAACTCGCGGCGCTTGGCAGGGCTGAGTGCGAGGCCAAGCGCCTTGAACACCAGCACCAGCACCGTGAGATAGCCAAAGCCGATGAGCGGCAGAGCCCGTGTCGTGGCCACCGAGGCCTCGAGCGCGTAATAGGCATAGCCTACGCAGACCAGCGCCAGAAAGGTCACGGCGCCAAGGATCGTTTCGTATTCTTTTCTCATTCGCTGCCGCCTCGGTGCGTTGTTTTCCCTTAGTCTACTCCGAGGGGAACATTTCGGCAACATATGACGTGAGAGTCGGCGCGTAAGCGCTTATCACAATGGCATGAATCTGGTTCATTCCCTTGCCTCCACATCCGCTTTGTCTGCCGATATCAAAAGGCCCAGAGCAATGCTCCGGGCCTTCCTGTCGTCATTTGGCGGCGGGTTTCAGGCCGCGATGGCGTCGTCGATGGTCGAGAAAAACTCGCCGCGCGTGAACGGCATGGTCAGAATGCCGCTGGCGCCGAGGCCCTTGGCAAGCAGCGTCGTCGCGACCTTGGCGTAGCGGTTCAGCACGACGATCGGCTGGCGGTCGTTGCGCGCGCGCAGGTCGCGCAGGAACGAAAAACCGTCCTGATCGGGCAGGTCGGGGTCCATCATCACCAGATCGTACTGGCCGCTTTCGATCAGCGGGCGGGCGTCATCGGCGGTGGCGGTCTGGAAGGCGGCGTGGCCGCCCTCGGAAAGAATGCGATCCAGCGCGCGGCGCTGGTCGTGGTCTGGCAGGAGCAGAAGGATCCGGGCCATGCTGATCGCCTCATCTGTTGGTTTCGACAGCCCAAAGGATGCTGTCGCAGAGGCTTTCGCTCAACCGAGTCGTCCAGAGGTTTACGCTACGTCCACGGGGATAACTGCGGGGGAAATGTGGGGGAATTGCGGGGGTGAAATTTAGGCCGCTTTGGCGCGCTCAGGGGGTGCCGCCGGTGCGTCACGCGGCGGCTTCAGCCGACCTTACGCAAAACGGCACCCGTTATCGCGGTGCGCCCGGCGGGGGGCATCCCTGAAACCGATGCGCGCCCGATGCGGGTGCCGTCTGTCTGTGTTGCCTGCGGGCGCCTCAGGGACGCCCGCAGAAGACCGCTTTTGGCGATCAGAAATGGACCGAGCGCGAGGTGCCCGGCACCTCTTGCGGCGGCGCGAATTTGGTCAGGTCGATGCCTTGGACAGCCGACTTGTACTCCTCCGCGTTGGGCGTGCGGCCAAGGATGGCCGAGAGTACCACCACCGGCGTCGAGGCCAGCAGCGACTCGCCCTTCTTCTCGGCGGAGTCTTCCACCACGCGGCCTTGGAACAGGCGGGTCGAGGTTGCGAGAACCGTGTCGCCCTTGGCGGCCTTTTCCTGGTTGCCCATGCAGAGGTTACAGCCCGGACGCTCGAGGTAGAGGATGTTCTCATACTCGGTGCGGTTCTGGGTTTTCGGGAACAGGTCGTCGAACTCGAAGCCCGAGTACTTCTGCAGGATTTCCCAGTCGCCCTCTTCCTTCAGCTCGTCGATGATGTTGTAGGTCGGCGCGGCCACCACGAGCGGTGCCTTGAACTCGACTTTGCCGTTGGTCTTCTCAAGGTTCTTGAGCATCTGCGCGACGATCTTCATGTCGCCCTTGTGCACCATGCACGAGCCGACGAAGCCCAGATCCACCTTCTTTTCGCCACCGTAGTAGGACACGGGACGGATGGTGTCATGGGTGTAGCGGCGCGACGGGTCGGCGTTGTTGACGTCCGGGTCGGCGATCATCGGCTCGTCGATCTGGTCGAGATCGACAACCACTTCGGCGAAATACTTGGCGTTGGCGTCCGGGGTCAGCGCGGGCTTCTCGCCCGAACGGATCTCGGCGATGCGCTTGTCGGCCTTGGCGATCAGGCCTGCGAGCGTGCCTGCCTCATTGTCCATGCCCTTGTCGATCATCACCTGAATGCGGTGCTTGGCCAGTTCCAGCGAGCCGATCAGCGTCTCATCGTTGGAGATACAGATCGAGGCCTTGGCCTTCATCTCTGCGGTCCAGTCGGTGAAGGTGAAGGCTTGGTCCGCCAGCAGGGTGCCGATGTGCACTTCGATGACGCGGCCCTGGAAAACGTTGTCGCCGTGCTGCGCCAGCATCTGTGCCTGCGTCGCGTGCACCACGTCGCGGAAGTCCATGTGATCGGCCATCTTGCCCTTGAAGGTCACCTTCACGGACTCGGGGATCGGCATGGTTGCCTCGCCGGTCGCCAGCGCCAGCGCCACGGTGCCGGAGTCGGCACCAAAGGCCACGCCTTTGGACATACGGGTGTGGCTGTCGCCGCCGATGATGATGTCCCAGTCATCCACGGTGATGTCGTTCAGCACCTTGTGGATCACGTCGGTCATCGCGTGATAGACGCCCTTCGGGTCGCGCCCGGTGATCAGGCCGAAGTTGTTCATGAAGGACATCAGCTTGGGGATGTTGGCCTGCGCCTTCTTGTCCCAGACCGAGGCGGTGTGACAGCCGGACTGATAGGCACCATCGACCGACGGCGAGATCACCGTGGCGGCCATCGCTTCAAGCTCTTGGCAGGTCATCAGACCGGTGGTGTCCTGGCTGCCGACGATGTTGACGTTGACGCGCACATCGGAACCGGCGTGCAGGGTCTTGCCCGGCGTGGTGCCGCGGGCGTTGCGGTTGAAGATCTTCTCGACCGCGGTCAGGCCCTGACCTTCGTGGCTGACTTCCTTGTTCGGGGCAAAGACCAGCGGCGCTTCGATGCCCAGCGTTTCGGCAGCGAAGGTCTGCAGCATCTTGCCAAAGACCACGGCGTAGGAGCCGCCGGCCTTCATGAACTCGACTTTCTGCGGGGTGAAGGCCGAGGAGACATCGGCCAGCTCTTCGCCGTCCTCGCTGGTCAGCTTCTTCTTCTTGGTGTCGATCTTCAGCACGGTGCCGGTCTCGACCGAGTATTTCTGGTCGAGGATCGGGTTGCCTTCGTTGTTGAGGATCGGCTTGCCGTTCTCGTCGAGCTTTTTCACCCAGTTCTTCAGGTCAAGCCCGATGCCGCCGGTCACGCCGACGGTGGTCTGGAAGATCGGCGAAATGCCGTTGGTGCCCGCGACGACCGGCGCGATGTTGACGAAGGGCACATAGGGGCTGGCCTTCTTGCCGGTCCACAGCGCCACGTTGTTGACGCCCGACATCCGCGAGGAGCCGACGCCCATGGTGCCCTTTTCGGCGATCAGCATCACGCGCTTGCCCGGGTGCTGCAGCTTCAGCGCCTCGATTTCCTTCTGCGCTTTCTCGCTGATCATGCACTTGCCGTGCAGCTCGCGGTCCGAGCGCGAGTGCGCTTGGTTGCCCGGCGACAGCAGGTCGGTCGAGATATCGCCTTCGGCGGCGATATAGGTCACCACTTCCACCTCGTCTTCGACCTCGGGGAGCTTGGTGAAGAATTCCGCCTGCGCGTAGCTTTCGAGGATGTCCTTCGCCACGGCGTTGCCGGCTTTGTAGGCCGCTGCCAGGCGATCCGTATCGGCTTCATAGAGGAAGACCTGCGTCTTCAGCACGTCTGCGGCCTGCGCTGCAATCGCGGCGTCGTCACCGAGCGCGAGGTCGAGCAGCACTTCCACCGAGGGGCCGCCCTTCATGTGCGAAAGCAGCTCAAAGGCGAAGTCGGGGGTGATTTCCGCAACCACGGCCTCGCCGAGGATGATCTTCTTGAGGAAGGCGGCCTTCACGCCTGCGGCGCTCGTGGTGCCGGGCAGGGTGTTGTAGATGAAGAACTCGAGCGAGTCTTTGCGGTGCTCGTTGGTCTCGTCCTCGATCTGCGCGATCAGCTCTGCGACCAGCGCGCCGTCGTCGATCGGCTTGGGGTGGAGCCCCTCGCCCTTGCGCGTTTCGATTTCCTGCAAGTAATCGGTGTACAAGCTCATGACGTTTCCTGCGACTGGTGTTTGGCAAAGCTGCAGCGCCGAAGGGTCAGATCTGGTTCGGCGAGCGGCGGCGGGCTTATTGTATGCGCCAGTATACCAATCCCCCGGAAGCATCAAGATCCCAGACGTCGACAATGTGACGGGACAGGCAATAGGCGCTGCTTTGCCGCAGGCAGAGGCCGCGCGCTTTGGCGGGTGATGCCACGCGGTCTCTGCGGGGTGCAAGGCATGAAGTCCGGCGCGCGCGGGTCAGGCCTCTGCCGCTTCCGCGCGCTCCAGTGCCTGCCGACGCAGCGACGCGAGATGCCCCACCACCAGCGCAAGGATGGCAAGGCCAAGGAAGGCCGCCACCGGGCGCTGGAAGAAATCGGCAAAGACCTCGACCCGCGCCATGGCCGGACGGAACTTCGTCTCCATGATCCCGCCCAGCACCAGCCCGAGGATGATCGGCACCGGCGGCAGGTCCTGCCGCTTGAGGATCAGCCCGATCCAGCCAAAGACCGCCGCGATGATGCAATCGGTGATCGAGTTGCGCAGGCTGTAGACGCCGACAAAGCTCAGGGTCAGGATCATCACCCCCAGAAAGCGCGTCGGAATGCGGATGATCTTCAGCAGCAGGTTCGACGAGACCATCATGAACAGTACCACGATCACGTTGAGCAGGATCATCGCCGCATAAAGCGCGTAGACGAAATCGATCTGCCCCTGAAAGAGCTGCGGGCCGGGGATCACATTGTGCACGTAGAACACCGAAAGCATCATGGCCGTGAGCGCCTCGCCGGGGATGCCAAGCGCCAAGAGCGGGATCATCGCGGCGGCGGGCACGGCGTTGTTGGCCGACTCCGAGGCGACGAGCCCCTCTTCGCTGCCGTTGCCAAAGGCGTCGGGGGTCTTCGAGGTCTTCTGAGCGTAGGTGTAGCTCAGGAATTGCGCGGTGAACTCGCCGACGCCGGGGATCATCCCCATCAGCACGCCGAACCCCGTGCCCGCCGCGACCAGCCGCTTGTGGCGGAAGGTGCGGCCCATGGCGCGCGCCATGGAGCCCTTGATCGGCTTGGCGTCGGGCGCGTCCTCGGGGCCCGAGAGCAGCAGAAAGGCTTGGCTCAGCGCGAAAAGCCCCAGCACCACGACGATCAGATCGAAACCCGAGGCCAGCCAAGGCTGATCGAAGGTGAAGCGCTGGGTGTATTTGAGCGGCTCCAGTCCCACGGTCCCCAGAAAGACGCCGAAGCCTGCCAGCATGCCCGCCGCCAGCGCCTGCCCACGGTGCGCGATGACCACCAGCACGAGGCCGAGCAGCGCGGCGAGGAAGATTTCCTTCGAGCCGAACATCGGCGCGACCTTGGCCAGCACCGGCGAGAGCAGGATCAGCGCGAGGATCGACAGGATGCCGCTGCCGAAAGAGGCACCATAGGCCAGCCCCAGCGCCTTCAGCGCCTCGCCGTGCTTGGTCATCGGGTGGCCGTCGTAGGTGGTCAGCGCGTTGACCGCCGTGCCGGGCGTGTTGATCAGGATCGCCGGCAGCGCGCCGCCGAACATCGACGAGCCATAGATCCCCAGCAGCATGACCAGTCCCACGAGCGGCGGCAGGGCGAAGGTCGCAGGCAGCAGGATGGCGATGGCCACGGCGGGGCCGACGCCGGGGATGGCGCCGATGATGACGCCGCCGACCGAGCCGATCAGCAGGGCCAGCAGCACGTCGAGATGCATCAGCATACCGATGCCGGAAAGGAGCATGTCCATGGCGGGGCCTCAGAAACGGGTCATCAGGAAGGAGCGGAAGTCGCCCGCAGGCAGCAGCTCGTAGATCGCGCCCGACGGGATGTTCACCCCCAGCAGGCTGCGGAAGACGAGCACGGTGCCAAGCGCGAACAGCGCCGCCAGCCCCATCCAGCGCAGCGAGCGGTAGCCGAGCCGCCAGCTCAGCGCGCAGGTGAACAGGGCGGTCGCCAGCAGGTATCCGGCCCACGGCACGAGCTGCACATAGGCAAGAAACCACGCTGCGAATTCCAGCGGGCGCAGCCAGCCCTTGATCTCCTGCCATGCGCCGCCCGAGGGATGCGCGGCGAGCGCGCGCAGCAAATATCCGGCGGAAAAGACCAGCATGGTAAGGGTCGCCACCGCGGGCCAGAAGCGCGGCTGGACGAAGGCTTTGGTGCGCGGCAGCCAGTCGGTCTGGAACGGCAGCAGCAGCAGAAGGATCAGCGACAGGCCAAAGAACCCGGCGGCAAAGATCACCTCGCCCGGCCCGGCGGCGCGGCGCGGCGCGCCGGTGACCTGCCGCAGGCTGATGGTGCGCAGCACGCGCTGAAAACGCGTGCCGGTGCGCTGGCCCGGGCGTGGAGGAATGTCCACGCCCGGCACCGGTTTGGCGATCGGGTCACTCATCGAGCAACTCGGCGATCTTCGCCCGCGCGGCCATATCGGCCTCGAGCTGCGCTTGCGATTCCTCGGCGTTCTGCCAGTAGATCAGCGCCCCGGTGTCGGCGGCGAGCTTCTTGGCGGCCTCAGAGGCCATGACCTTTTCGGCCACGGCGGCAATCTTGTCGCGCGCCTCTTGCGGCACGTCCGACTTCACGAAAAGCCCGTTCCACAGCGCGAGGTTTAGTTCGGGCACCACTTCGCCCACGGTCGGCGTGTCGGGGGTCAGCGGGATGCGCTCGGAGCCGATGGAGGCGAGCACCTTGATGTCATCAAGGCAGGGGAAGACTTGCTGGAGTGTGGTGTTCATCACATCCACATCGCCCGAAGCGAGCGTGTTGCAGTCGAGCGCGTCGAAGGCGCTCTCATAGGCGAAGTCGAACCCTTTGGCCTGCGCCACGGCGAAAGTGATCTGCGTCGGGGTCAGCATGGACCCGAAGTGGCCAAGCGCGACGTCGTTGTCCTTGGCGTAATCGGCCAGCTCGTCCAGCGACGAATAGGGCGCGTCACCCGAGGTGGCGATGACGAACGGGTAGGTGACAAAGATGCCGATCGGCTCGAAGGGGTTCGGCGAAAGCTGCGGGATGCCGATCTCGGGGCCCGACAGCGGCACGTCCGACACGAAAGAGCCGATGGTGTAGCCGTCCGCCGCTGCGCCTGCGACTTCCACGGCGCCGGGGAAGGGGCCACCACCGCCACCGGGCTTGTTCACCACCGCGGCGGCGACGCCGTATTCGTTCTGGAATTCGTCGGCGATCATCCGGGTCAGGATGTCTTCGAGATCGCCGGGCGGGAAGGGAATGACGAACTCCACCGGCTTTTCGGGGTATTCGGCGAGGGCGGCGACGGGGAGGGCCGCAAGGACGCCGGTGAGGGCGAGAGGGGCAATGCGTGTCATGTCTGTCTCCTGTTGGATCGTTGGTTTTTCTTCTTCAGGTGAGGCCCACGCCCATACCGGCGGTGGCCAAGGTCATCGGGGCGATCTCGCCCAGCCGAGCAAGGTCACGGTGCAGCAGCGCGCGCAGGCTCAGCAGCAGGCCAAAGCCCGCATAGAGCGCCAGCGCCAGCGCGGCGCCCTGCAGGTAGAGGTCCGGCCCCGGCATCGGCAGACGGGTGAGGCCCTGCACCGTGAGCAGGGGAATGGCTCCGCTGGCGCAAAGCGCGCTGCCGTTGAGGACAAAGAGCGCCCCCAGCACCAGCGCCATCACGAGGTTCGACGCGGCGCGATGCGCGCAGAGCGCAGGCGCCGCGCCGCGTGCGGCCAGCGGCACCAGCGCCAGCAATCCCGCCGCTCCCAGCATCAGCCCCGGCGTGCCGCCCGCCATGGCAAGCGCCATGGCCAGCAGCGAGGCCAGCGCCGCGCCGCGCTGCGCCCGGTCTGCCCCGGCCATGCAGGCCAGCGTGCCGAGCGCCGCTAGGGCCAGAAGCGAGAGGTGCCAGCCGGACAAGGCTTACTCCGCCGCGATCTTGTTCGACCGGCAGCACTTTGCGCCGTTCGGGTCCTTGGGCACATCGAGCGTCGGGTTGCGGTCAAAGAAGTTCTCGGGGCGCAGCTTGAAACCGGCGTAGTCCACCGGCATTACCGGCCAATCCTCGGTGCGCGGGAAGTGGGTCAGGCCGAAGGTGTGCCAGACCACGATGTCCTCGCCGTCCACCGAGCGGTTCGCCGCGGCATAGGCCGGAAGCCCCGCACCGCCCGGGTGCTGGTTCGGCGTGTAGCCCGCCGCCCACATCTCGTCGCGGTCGAACTTGGTGACCCAGAGCGATTTGGTGGCAAAGCCCGCGCGCTGGGTGATCGAGGCGTCGTCATCCGCCAGCAGCAGCGGCAGCCCTTCGGGCGCCAGCACATAGGCGGTGGGCTCGCCGAGGTAGTTGGTCGCCTCCGCCGAGGAGATGCGCCAGACCCGGCCCAACTCGTTGCGGGCGACGCGCTGCGCACCCTCTTCGGTCTCGAGCCGGGTGATCTGCCGGGTGAAGGCGTTGCCCACCGGGTTGCCCGGCCCCATCGGCACGCGCTTGACGTCGATCTCGTCGACGCGGTTCTTCAGCCCGTCGATGGCAAAATCGAGCCGTGCCGAGAACATGTGCTGGTGCTGCGGCGCGCCCAGTTGCGGCGCCAGTTCGGTGGCCCATTCATAGTCACCTTCGGGGCGGCCCGAGGTGAAGACGATGCCGGTCGCCTTGCACTCGAGCTCGATTTTTCCGTCGAGGTAGAAGTACCAGTAGAAGCCGTAGTCGTAGTTTCCGACGGTCACGAAGAAGGACACCACGAGGCGGCGCTGGCGGCGCACGTCGGAGCGACCGGTAAAGATGTCCGTGTGTTTCCAGAGCGTGCCGAAGTCTTCTTCGTGGATGCAGACGGCGTTCTTGATCTCGATGGGGTTGCAGAAGTCATCGACCACCGTGGCGTCAACATAGTGGATCTCGCCAAGGCAGTCGCAGCCCAGCACCAGCGAGTTCGCCAGACGCCCGAACTGGTATTCGCCCGCGTCGAAGTAGTTCTGCCACTCGTGCGTCGGCTGCGGCTCGCCATAGGGCACCACCATCTCCGACACCGAAGCGCGGTTGAGGATCGAGCGGTCGCGGTCGCCGTCCTTGAAACGGATGTCGTGCAGGGTCAGCCCCTCGCGCCCGTTGAAGCCGACGCGGATGGACCAGTTTTCCCAGCTCAGCACGTTGTCCTCCATGGTGAAGGATCCGCCCTGCGGCTGGGTGATGTTGAGCGGTTTCATGGTCTCGCGCTTCTCGATCGCCGGATCGAGATAGTCGTCGTTCTGCGCGGGCACGGTGGGAAAGCCGGTATCGACGAAGCGCAGCACTTTCCGCTCGGTGAGGTCGACATGGCAGACGACGCCTTCGATCGGATGGGCCCAGAGCGCGTGGATGGCATCGGGACTCGGCGCTTGGAAGCTCAGCACGCGCAGCATGCGGCGGCCTTCCTCTTCCTCGAAGCCGAAGACGCCAGCCGAGAGAGGGCAGCAAAAGACGGTGTCGAGATCAAGGATGCCGCGCTTGGCCAGCGCCTCGACGAACCGCGGGTCGGCCTTGGCGATCTCTTCGGCGGCGACATAATCCTCGTCGAGCACCGGGCCCCAGCCGTCGACCTTGGGATCGAGGCTGCGCTGGTGGATGATCTTCTCGGCGGGAATGTCGACGATGATCTCGGTCAGCGCCCCGGCGGCAAGATCAGTGACCAGCACGCCGATCTCACGCGGGATGGCAGCGCCGGGGGTGAAGCTCGCCAGCGTTTCGCGGGCCGGTTCGCGCAGCATGACGTAGGAGTAGCGCGTGCTGTCCCCGGCAAAGCCCGCCGCCGCGAGGACGGCCTTCAGCGTGGTGACCTCCTGCGCGGAGATCGGGTCCAGCGGGTGTTTGACGGGCTGCGCTGCGGTGGCGTCTGCGGGCGGCGTGTCGGTGATCATGTCGCTCATGTCGTCCTCTCGGGGTCGCGGTTTTCCGAAAGGCTGAAGAGAGGCGCAGCGTGCATCTATTGCGATATGCGCCAAAAACTCGATAAAACGCGCCAAACGCGCCACCGCCCGCGCTTTCCTGCCGCAACCTGCGGTGGCGCGGCGCAATGGGCAGAAAAGGCGTTTTCACGCTGCATCTTTGCTGGGCGCTTTGCGGCGCGCTCTGATCGCGCGCGTGGCAGAGCGCGAATTCACGCGGAAGTGAGTCGCCTAGCCGCGGCGGCGCGAGGGGGCGTCTCCGGTCCAGTCGCGGAAGGCGCGCCAGAACACGGTTTCGTCCGAATAGCCCAGCGTGGCGGCCACGGCTTTGAGCCGCGTTCCCGGATGCGAAAGCTGCTGCTCGGCAATCGTCTGGCGCTGAGCGCGGACCAGATCGCGCAGCGAACGGCCTTCGGCGGCAAGGTGGCGCTGCAGGCTGCGCGGGGCCATGCCGAGCGCCGCCGAGACCGTCGCCAGATCAACGGGCGCATGGCCGAGGTTGCGGCTGATGACCAGCTGCACCCGCTCGCTCACGCTGCGCTCGGGGTCCTGCGCGTGAACAAGATCGGCCACATGGCGCTCGATCACAGCGATCAGCCCGGCGTCCTCGGTCCGATGCGGCGTGTCGAGGCCGGTCGTGTCGAAGAGGATCCTGTTGGCGCTTTGCTCGAAACGCACGGGGGCGTCAAAGAGCCGTTCCAGAAGATCCGGGCGGCGCGAGGGGGCGTGGGTGAAATGCACCTCTTCGGGTGCCCAATGCCGGTCGAACGAAAGACGCAGCAACTGGCACAGGCAGGACAGCGAGAACTCTGCGTCCTGCGCGCCGGGGGCGCCGGTGTGGCTGCGGATCTGGTAGCTGATGCTGTGCCAGCCGGTGTCGTCCTTGGCCTGCGTCAGCGTCATCTCGGTGGCGCTCTGCAAGGCCGCCAGCGCCCCCATGAAGCGGTGCAGCCCGCGCCGGATGGTGGCCGATTGCGCCAGCAACAGCCCGGTCGGGCCAAGGTCCGCCGGGGTGATGGCGCGGCCCAGCCGGGCCCCCAGCACCGGGTCCTTGGCGGCACGTGCGGCGCCTTCAAATAACGTCAGATAGGCCGACAGCGGGATCTCTTCATAGGGATCGCGCAGCGCCGCAAGATCGAGCCCCTCGGCCCCGACGATCTCCGCCAGCGCCTCGTGCTGCGCCTCGAAATGGCGCAGCACCGGCACGAGCGCGGTGGCACGAACGAAGGGGCGGCCCAAAGCAGGGGCGGACGGTGTGGCGGCAGGGGGCATGAGGCTCCTCGTCGGTTGAGGGGCAAGTATTCCCCGCCGGGCGGCCCTCGGCAAGCGCCGCCGCCGTACCTACCTCCGTGGCTCAGCCCTGCAGCAGCGCCATGAGCTTTTGTGTATCCATCGCGCGGCAAGTGCCAACCGCGGGCCGGGCCATGGGCACGTCCTCGGCGGCGCAGAGCGCGTTGAGAACCGCTTCGTCCACCGCTTCAACGGCGGCCATATAGACCGGGTCGAGAAGCTCGTCGTTCAGGCAGGTCATCTGCCGCCACGGGCCCGAGAGCTGCGGCAGCGGCATCTCATTGGCGGTCGAGAAAGCGAGGAAGATGTCGCCCGAGTTGTTGCCTCCCGGAGAGCCTGCGCGGCCGATGCCGATGGCGGCGCGGCGCGACAGGCGCTCGAGTTGGCTGGGCGAGAGCGGCAGGTCGGTGGCGAGGATCACGATGATCGAGCCGCGCTCGGTCATCATGTCCATGATCCGATGCTCGGTCATCTGCGCGCCGACGCGGCGGCCCGCCACGGTGAGCCAGGGCCGCAGCCCGTGGTTGGCCTGAACCAGCGCGCCCATGGTGAAGCTCGCGCCATCCACCTCCAGCGTGCGCGAGGCGGTGCCGGTGCCGCCCTTGAACTCGTAGCAGATCATCCCCGCACCGCCGCCGGAGTTGCCTTCGCGCAGCGGGCCGGGTTTCGCCGCATCCAGCGCCTGCCGCGCCAGCGCCTCGGTCACATGCAGCCCGTTGATGTCGTTGAGCACGCCGTCATAGGTCTCGGCCACCACCGGCATTGCCCAGAGATGGTTGTCCTCCCACGTGCTGCCGTAGGTCTCGATCATCCAGCGCACCGCCGCCGTGTGGCAGGGGCCGATGGCGTGGGAGTTGGAGATCATGATCGGCCCGGCCAGCCAGCCACCGTCGCGCACCCAATGCGCGCCGGTCATCTCGCCGTTGCCGTTGAGGCTGAACTGTCCGGCCCAGACCGGCTTTGGCTCGGGGTCGCGGCCACGCGGCAGGATCGCGGTCACGCCGGTCTGCACCTGAATGCCGCGGGTGGCGAGCGACGGATCGCGCGACGACAGCAGCTCGGTGGTGCCCACTTCGATCCCCGGCACATCGGTGATGGCGTTGAGCGGTCCGGGAGTGCCGGGCAGGGGAATGCCCAGTTCGCGCGCGCGCGGCTTGGTCGTCACGGTCATTTCTGTCGTCTCGATCTGAAGTAGAGGCCGATGGCGGCGATCAGCAGGGTGAACAGCAGCATCAGCGTGGCAATGGCGTTGATCTCGGGCTTGATGCCGCGGCGAAGCAGGCCCCAGATGTGGATCGGCAGCGTGGTGTTGCCGGTCCCGGCGATGAAATAGGTGATCACCAGATCATCCATCGAGATGATGAACGCCAGCAGCCAGCCGCCCAGAATGCCCGGCGCGATGCCCGGCAGGGTGACTTTGCGGAAGGTCTGCGCCGGGGTGGCGCCAAGGTCTGCCGAGGCTTCCTCGACGCTGGTGTCGAACTCGGCGAGCCGGGCAGAGACCGTCACGAAGACGTAGGAGATCAGGAAGGTCGATTGGCCGATGATGATGCTCAGCAGCGACAGGTTCATCCCGATGGTGATGAAGAAGATCAGCAGCGCGATCCCCAGCACGATGTCGGGCATGATCATCGGCATCATCAGCAGCGTCCGGTAAAAGCGCGCCAGACGAAAGCGGTAGCGCGCCACCGCCAGCGCCAGTGCCGTGCCGAAGACGGTGGAGAGCACAGAGGTCGAGAGCGCGACGATCAGGCTGGTGCGCACCGCGCCGTAAAGCTGGTCGGAGCTATCCACATAGGTGGTGCTGTCGGTGATCGCGGTCTCCATGCCAAAGATTTGCCGGTACCAGTCCAGCGTGAAGCCGTCCCAGATCATCATGTTCACGGTGTTGGCGTTGAACGAATAGATCACCACCAGCAGGATCGGCGCGTAGATGAAGGCGAAGAAGAGCAGGCCATAGAGGTTCAGAATGCGGCGCAGGATCATGCCTCGGCCTCCCGGCGCGCGAGGCGCAACTGCATCACCAAAAGCACCAGAACCGCGCACATCACCATCATCGCCAAGGCCGAGCCGAAGGGCCAGTTGCGGGCCGAGAGGAACTGCTGCTCGATCAGGTTGCCGATCATCAGAACCTTTGCCCCGCCCAGCACCGAGGGCACGATGAAGTTGCCCAAGGCCGGGATGAAGGTGATCACCGAGCCGCCGATGATGCCGGGCAGCGTGGCGGGCAGGATCACTTTGCGGAAGGTCTGAATGCGGGTGGCGCCGAGGTCCGAAGAGGCTTCGATCTGCGCCATGTCGAGTTTCTCGATCGAGCCGTAGAGCGGCAGGAACATGAAGGGGATGAACACATAGGTCATCCCGAGGATCACCGCGAAATCGGTGTAGAGAAACTCGATCGGCTCCGAGGTCAGACCAATCGCCATCAGCCCCTGATTGAGAAAGCCCGTGGGCCTCAGGATCAGCACCCAAGCGAAAAGCCGCACGATCAGGCTGACGAAGAACGGCAGCGTGACGAGAAAGATCGAGAAATCGCGCAGACCGGGGCGCATCCGGCTGATCCAGAACGCGGCAGGGTAGCTGATCAGAAGGCTGGCAAGAACCGTCAGCGCCGCCAGCCGCAGCGAGCGCAGGAAGATGGCGATATAGACCGGATCGAATTTCTCATAGCGCGTGTCGGCCCAGCCAAGAATGCGCCCGTAGTTGAGATGCGAGAAGATCCAGTCGACGCCGCCGTAGAGGCCCGGCGTGAGGAAGCTGTAGACCAGCATGATCAGCAGCGGGCCGAAGAAGAAGAACAGCAAGAACACCGTCGGCGCACCAAGCAGCCCGACGAGATGCAGGAACTTGCGGCGGGCGAGGGTCATGGCTTGACCTCGTCAATGAGGTGCAGCCCCTGTGCCGGAGCGTGCAGCGTCAGCGTGCTGCCGAGGCCGGGCAGGGGGCTGTTGCTGCGCAGCAGGGCGGTGATCGTGCCATGTGCGGCTGTGTCCAGCGCGATCTGGTGATCGGTGCCGGTGTAGTAGGTCTCGCGGATCGTGCCGGTGAAGCTCAGCGCATGGCCCTCGGGCGGCGTCGCCGAAAGCGCCTCGGGACGCAAGAGCAGCGTCGCAGTGCCGGGGGCGTGGGCGGTGGCAAAGCTCTGACCGTCGGGCAGGCCGGCCCGGCCCGCCTCGATCTTCACGGGCAGCAGGTTGCTCTCACCAAGGAAGTCGGCGGTGAAGAGGTTGGCCGGGGTCTGGTAAAGCTCGGTCGGCGCGCCGATCTGCTGGATCCGGCCATGCGCCAGCACCGCGATGCGGTCGGACATGGTCAGCGCCTCTTCCTGATCGTGGGTCACGAAGATAAAGCCGATGCCCAGCTCGCGCTGCAGCGCCTTCAGTTCCTGCTGCATCTTCTGGCGCAGGTTCTTGTCGAGCGCCGAGAGCGGCTCGTCGAGCAGCAAGAGCTTGGGCCGTGCCGCCAGCGCGCGCGCCAAGGCGACACGCTGCTGCTGGCCGCCGGACAACTGCTGGATCGAGCGTTTCTCCATCCCCGCAAGCCCGACCAGTTCCAGCATCTCACCTACACGCGCGCGGATCTCGCGCTTGTCGCGGCCCGCAATCTCCAGCGCGTAGCCAACGTTGCGCGCCACGCTCATGTGGCCAAAGAGGGCGTAGCGCTGGAACACGGTGTTCACCGGGCGGCGGTGCGCAGGCATCTGCGTGACGGCGGTGCCGTCGATCAGCACATCGCCCGCGTCCAGCGTCTCAAAGCCGCTGATGGTGCGCAGAAGCGTGGTCTTGCCGCAGCCGGAGGGGCCGAGAAGTGTGACAAACTCGGCGCTGGCGAGCTTCAGCGAGATGCCGTCGAGCGCGGTCATCGTGCCGCCTTCTGGGGTGCGGAACGCCTTGCGCGCGTTGATGATTTCAAGAGGAGAGGGCATGGTGGTCCGGTCCTGCGCGCCGGCGGGGATGCCCCCCGCCGGAGAGGTGTCAAAGGGTGTCATTGCGCGGTCTTGATGCGCGTCCACTCGGAGTTGTAGAGCTGCAGGTCGCGGCCCAGATCCTCGAAGATCTGCAGCTTGTCCATCACCTCTTGCGGCGGGTAGATCGTCGCGTTTCCGGCGATCGCCTCGGGGATCAGCTTCTGCGCGGGAAGGTTCGGCGTGCCGTTCATCTGCTGCTCGACGTTCAGCGCGGCCATCTCGGGACGCAGGTAGAACTCGAGGAACTTCTTCGCCGCGTCCTTGTTCGGCGCGGATTCCAGCACGCAGATGTCTTCTTGATAGAGCGTCGCGCCCTCTTCGGGGATGATATAGCCGATGGTGTCCGGGTTCTCCGACACGTAAAGGTTCGCGCCGACGTACCAATGCGCCGCCGCCACGTCGCCCGAGATCACCTGCGGCACCGAGTCATAGGTAAAGGCGGTGACGCCATCGAGATGCTCGATGATGTAATCCGCCGCCGCCTCGACCTCTGCCGGATCGGTGGAGTTCACCGAATTGCCGTTCATGATCAGGCCGATGCCAATGGTCTCGCGCAGATCGTCCAGCAGGGTGACCTTCTTGCCGCTCGCGCCGAGGGCGAAGAAGTCTTCCCAGCTCTTGATGTCGCCGGCGAGCTCTTTGTTGTAGACGATGCCGACGTTGCCCCATGCGTAGGGCAGGCAATATTCGGCGTCGGGGTCGGTCTTGGCACGGATGAACTGCGGGTCGATGTTCTCGAACCCCGGGGTCGAGCCGATGTCGGTTTTGGCCAGCAGGCCAAGCTGGAACATGATGTCGTGCATGTGCACCGAGGGGAAGACGATGTCATAGCCCGTCGCGCCGGCCTGAATCTTCGCCAGCATCTCTTCGTTCGAGCCGTAGCTGTCGAGCGTGACCTCGATCCCGGTCTCTTCGGTGAAAGCTTCGAGCACGGCGGGGTTGATGTAATCGCCCCAGTTGTAGAGCGACAACGTCTCGGCGGAGGCGGCGAGCGGTGCGAGGATCAGCGCCGTTGTTGCGGCAAGATGCATCTTTTTCATGGTTGGAGGACTCCCTGTCAGGCTGTTTTTCGGTTTTGCCTTGAGTCGCCAAAATGGTTCGATACTGTCATTTTCGTCAAATGTTAGTTTTCTGTCGTCAGGGAAATCGCCATGTCTCACGGGTTCGCCTCCTATGCCGAAGCGCCGGTCGATGAATTTGTAAGCAGGATGGAGGAAGGTCTGCCGACTCTGCCCAAGCAGGAGGCAAAGGTTGCGCAGTACTTTTTGCTCAACCTGAATTCGATCTCCTTCGAGACGGGCAAATCCATCGCGCAAAAGGCGGGTGTGGCCGAGATCACCGTAGGGCGCATGCTGCGCCGCTTTGGCTGCGCGGGGATGAAAGAGTTCAAGGCGATGCTGCGCCACCGCTATTCGGTCACCGGCGAGAGCCTCGCCGATGACAGCGGCGAGCTGCCCGAGGATTGGCAGGATCAGATGAACGCCGAGCTGCGCGCGGTCAGCACCGTCTACGCCAAGATCAACACGCCCGCCTTTGCGGCGGCAGAGCGCTATCTGCGAGAGGCGGAGGAGGTCTATGTCACCGGGTTCCAGACCGTGCGCGGACTGGCCGAAGACACCGCGCGGCGGCTGGCGCTGGCGCGGCCTCGGGTGCGTTTCCTGTCGGGCCACGACAGCATGCTCTCGGAATGGCTCGACCCGCCCGCGCCGGGGGGCAGTTGCCTGCTGATCATCGACGTCATCCCCTATGCCGCCGAATGCGAGACGCTGGCGCGGATGGCGCGCGAGCAGGGGCGCTCGGTGGTGGTGATCACCGACGAATATTGCCATTGGGCGCATGAGGTGACCGACGCGGTGATCAACACGCCTTCGAAGACCGGGCTGTTCCTCGAATCCATCCTCGGGCTCAACGCCGCGACGAGCCTTTTGGTGCACGCCACGGCGACGGCCTCGGGCGCGGACATGGACCAGCGGATGCGCGACTGGAAGCGGCTGGCGCATCGCATCGGGATTTTCTGACGCAGCGAAGATGGCGTAGCCGTGAGCGGGGCGCTGTTGACCATGGGCGTGCTGTCTGGCGATATGTCGGGCCAAGGAGGTCCGATGCGCCAGCTTTGCATCATGTTGCTCGTGGGATGGATGACCGTCCTTTTGGCGCCGGTTGCCGCGCAGGCGATGGGCGTGACCATGAGCCATTCCTCCGCCTGCAGCGAGTGCGCCCATCCGGACGGACGCGCGGGCACCAATGCGCATCACGACGAGCCCCCCTGCGCGGGCGCCTCGCCCTGTTGCGCGATGCTTGAGGCGTGGCAGGCCGCTGCCCCGCGCGTGGTGGCCGTCGGGCTGCCCGGCCACGGCGTGCCCACACCGCGCGTCCTGCGGGCCCATAGCGTCGCCACCGATCCGCCCCCTCCGCGCGCCTGACGAAAATGATCGCTGCCGGACTCGTCCGGCGCCACCATTTTCCGGATCGCCCGATGAGCAGGGACGATCCCAGTCAGGATAGCTTCAATGAAGACCAAACCCCTCATCGGCCTCGCGGCCGTCGCCCTTGCCGCAGTTGCGGGATGGGCCGTTTTTGTACCGCAAAAGACAGCGCCGGACGCGGCGGCGCAGACCGCGCCCGCCGAGGGCGCTCCGATCGCCGACGTGACGCTGCCTGCACGTTTGTCCGAGACCGCAAGCTTGGGCAAAACCGCCTTCGACGCGGTCTGCGCCGCCTGTCATGGCGAGAACGCCGCGGGCAAGCAGGGCTTCGGCCCGCCTCTGGTGCATAAGATTTACGAGCCCTCGCACCACGGCGATGCCGCCTTTCAGGTCGCCGCCGCGCAGGGCGTCCGGGCGCATCACTGGCGGTTCGGCAATATGCCTCCGCAGGACGGGGTGACAGCGGGCGACGTGACGGCGATCATCGCCTATGTCCGCGAATTGCAGCGCGCCAATGGGATCGAATGACATGACACTGATGATGTCTCGCCGCGCTGTCTGCGCGGGCCTTCTCGCGGCGCCATTGATCCGCCCCGGCAGAGCGGCGGCCAGCGCGCCCGCTCCGCTCACCGCGCGCACCGCGTCGGTGCAACTGGCGCCGCCGGGCTACGGCATGACCAAGGTCTGGAGCTACGACGGCAGTTTGCCCGGCCCGGTGCTGCGCGCGGCGCAGGGCGGGCGGCTGTCGCGGCGGCTGGTCAACGAGCTGGCGGTGCCGACATCGGTGCACTGGCACGGCATCCGCATCGACAACGCCATGGACGGCGTGGCGGGGCTCACGCAAGAGGCGGTGCCGCCCGGCGGAAGTTTCGACTATGACTTCGCGCTGCCGGACGCGGGCACCTATTGGTACCACGCCCACACCAACTCGATGGAGCAGGTGGCGCGCGGGCTCTCGGGCGCTCTGATCGTCGAGGAGGCGACGCCGCCGGATGTGGACGCGGATGAGATCCTGATGCTGGACGACTGGCTGATCGATCCAGACAGCGCGCAGTTCTACGCAGATTTCACCGCCCCGATGATGCGCAGCCATGCCGGGCGGATGGGCAATCTGATCGGGGTCAACGGGCGCTTTGATCACCGGCTGAAGGCCGGACAGAACGCGCGGCTGCGGCTGCGGCTGATCAACGCGGCCAACGCCCGCATCTTTGTGCTGCGGCTGCAGGGGATGGAGGGCTGGACGGTGGCGCTTGACGGCATGCCGCTGGCGTCGCCCGAACCGCTGGTCGAAGAGATCATTCTCGCTCCGGCGCAGCGCGTGGATCTGATCGTCGATGTCACCGCCGAAGCGGGCACGCCCGCAGGTCTGCTCTACGCGGCGGATGACGACAGCTGGCAGGCGCTGGTGGAACTGGAGGTCAGTGGGAGAGCCTCCGGCGCGCGCCGATCCGCGCCGCAGCCGCTGCCGCCCAACCCGCGTATGCAGATCGGGGGCCTTGAGGAGGCAACACGGCGCGAAATGCGCATGGAGGGCGGCGCGATGCGCGGCATGGCCTCGGGGCGTTTCGAGGGCCAGCAGATGGACTTTCAAGAGCTCATCCAGCGCGGCCAGTTCTGGGCGCTGGCCGGACAGGTGGGGCGGGGCGCAGATCCCTTTGCCCGCTATAGGCTTGGCGAGACGGCGCGCATCACCTTTGTCAACGACACGGTCTTTCCGCACGCCATGCATCTGCACGGCATGCATTTCCGCCAGTTGAGCGAGGGCGCCGCAGGGCCGATGCGCGACACGCTTCTGGTGATGCCGCAGCAGAGCGCCGAGATCGCCTTCGTCGCCGACAACCCCGGAAAATGGCTGCTGCATTGCCATATGCTGGGCCATGCGGCCTCGGGGATGACCAACTGGATCGAGGTGGTCTGACGCGGGCTGCGCGATGCCCGGATTGGCCGCCCGGCGACAGCATGCGCCACGTGTTGGCCCGGTTATGCGACCGGGCCGAGCGCCGCATCCAGCAGCAGTTCCGCCACCGGCGTGCCGACGCAGATCTCGCGCGGGGCGAGGCCCATCACCGCGCGCGGAATATCGGTGACCATCGGCAGCGCAGCCTCAAGCGGCAGGCCCACGTGCTGCACCAGATTGGCCAGATTGCCGCGCTGGTCCACATGCGCCCCGGCCAGCGCGCCCTCGGCATTGACCAGACGGCCGTCCTGCACGCGGATGTCCTGCCCATAGAGGCTGAAATGATCGGGCCCGCCGACCGTGGCCATGGCATCGCTCACCGCAAAGCAGCGGCCCGGCAGGGGGCGTGCGCGCAGCGCGATGCGCAGCATCTCCCACGAGACATGAACGCCGTCGCAGATCAGCCCGCACATCACCTCGGAGTCGATGGCCGCGCCAAGCAGCCCCGGCGCGCGCGAACTCATCTGGTCCATCGCGTTGTAAAGATGGGTCACACAGGACACCCCGCGCGCGAAGGCGGCCCGCGCCTCGGCGGCACTGGCGCTGCTGTGCCCGGCGCAGACCACGGCACCGCTGGCGATCAGCGCATCCAGAAGCGCCGGGTCGGCGCGTTCGGGGGCGAGGGTGATCATCACCGGCATCCCGGCAGCGCGCAGCCGTTCGACCAGCGTCACCGTCCGGCGATCGAGCGGGCGCAGATATTGTGCGGCATGGGTGCCGCGCCGCGCGGGTGAGAAATGCGGCCCTTCGATATGCAGGCCAAGAATGCCGGTTGCGCCATAGCAGGCCAGCGCGGCCTCGGCGGCGGCTTCGATCACCTCGGGCCGGTCGGTGATCACCGTGGGCAGGATGTCTCCGGTGCCAAGGCGGCGGTGCGCCTGCGCGATGCGCGCCAGCCCCTCGGGGCTGGGATCGCCGTTGACCATCGTGCCGCCGCCGCCGTTCACCTGCAGGTCGGTCAGCAGCGGCGCGGCCAGATGCACCTCCTGCGCCGGGGCGTCGCCGCGCGGACGGATGGCGGTGATCCGGCCCTCGGCGACCTCGAGTTCCTGCTCTGCAAGCAGCCTGCCAGCGCTCCACAGATGCCGTGCGGAGATCAGCCGCGGCGCGGCACTGGAGGGCGGGGTCATCCGGTTTGTCCTTCTGCGGCAGCGCGGGTGGCGGCTCAGTTGAGCAGACGCTCGATACGGCCACGCTTTTCGGCGTCATTGCCTTGGCCGTAAAGGATGGCGCGCAGCTTGCCCACTTTGGCAGGCGGCACCGTTTCGGGATCGAGGCCGGGCACCAGCGTGCGCAGCGTCTGCTGCTCGCCTTGGGTCAGGGTGACGGGCTTGCCGATGCTCATCGCAAGCAGCGGGCCAGAGGGCTCTGCTTGGTCTTGCGCCGCGGGGGCCGCGTCCCCCGGTTCCTGAAATACATCCGGCCCATGCGCCGCGTAAAGCGCTGTCGGGGCCGCAAGCGCCAGAAGCGCGGCGGCGGTCTTGAGCGGGGTCATGGCTCTCTCCCGTTGCTTTGGAACCAGAGGTCAGAGCATAGCGGCTCGCGCAGTGCGGGCAAGCGCATCCCCGCAACCTGTACTCACTCCGCCGTTATTTGGCAGGCGGTCCCGGCTGGCGCGCGCATTCGTGGAAGATGCGCTTGCTGCAGGTGGCGCAGATGTCGCCGTCGAGCTTGGGCACGATCAGCGCGATGGCGTCGCCTTTCGACAGGTGCAGCCGCTCTCTGCCAAGCTCGCGGACCACTTTGAAGCGCGCCAGTTTCGTCAGCGTGCGCGGCGTCTTGACCTGCAGGTGCAGCGCGCCGCCCATGCGCTCGCGCCGCCGCGCTTCATCAAGGATGAGATCGGCCCCGGCGAGATCGACGTCGCCGCCGCCCTTGACGATGAACAGCATGGTGCGCTGCAAGGGACGCTCGCGCTCGAGCCGCCGGAACTCGCGCCGCAGATATTCCACCGAGCCAAAGAACAGCGGCCCGTCGAGGCGGCAGACCATGAGTTGCGGGCATTCCTCCAGCCCGTTCGGCGCGGCGTGTTTGAACACTCGGCCGGGCGTCGAGGGATCGGGCGCGCCCTGTCCGAGGAAGGGCCGTGCGGCACCGCGCAGGAAGAACCCCAGCGACAGCAGGACGCCGACGTAGATCGCCGTCTCAAGGTTGACCAGCAGAACCGTGGCGAAGGTGACCCCGGCGATGATTGTCTCGGTCGAGGAGGAGGTGACAAGGTGCCGGATCTCGCGAAAGTCGATCAAGCGCCACGCCACCAGCATGATCACCCCGGCGATGCCGGGGATCGGCACCACGGCAAAGGCCGGGGCGACCAGCAGCAGAATGCCGAACAGGAAGACCGAAGAGAAGATCGCCGACAGCGGCGTGCGCGCCCCTGCGTCGTAGTTGATGCCCGAGCGGGTGAAGGAGGCCGAACTGGGGTAGCAGCGGAACAGGCTGCCGGTGACGTTGGACAGGCCCTGCGCGAGGAACTCGCGGTTGCCGTCGATCATCTGCCCCGAGCGCAGCGCCAGCGCCCGCGACACCGACAGCGCTTCGAGCAGGCCGACGATGGCGATGGCCATGGCACCGCCGCCGAACTCGCGCAGATCGCCGAGCGAGAGGTCGGGCACGTCCATGCTCGGCAGGATTTCTCCCAGCGGGCCAATGGTGGCGATGCCCGCCTCGGCGCCGCCAAGCGTGAGGCTGAGGCCCGTGGCAACGATCAGCGCGGCCAGATAGTTGGGCCAGAGCGGACGCCAGATCTTGATCGCCAGCCCGACGACAAAGGCCGAGAGCGCCACGATGAGCGCGTGCCAATCGGTGGCGAGCGCGGCCTCGGGGATGGCGCTGACGAAGGCGCCGAGATCGCTGGTCGAGGGCAGCGGCGCGCCCAGCACGTGGCGCAGCTGGCTCAGCGCGATGAGGATCGCGGCCCCGGTGACAAAGCCGGTCATCACCGAATGCGACACGAAATCCACCAGCGCCCCGAGCCGCGCCACGGCAAAGGCTAGCTGGATCAGCCCCACCATCAGGCACAGGGTGATCGCGGCGGTGACATACTCGGGCGAGCCCGGCAGGTAGCTCTCCGAGAGCGTCGCGAAGAGCATGATCGACAGCGCCGTGGTCGGCCCCGACACCGCGTGCCAGCTGGAGCCGAGCAGCGCCGCCACGAGGGTCGAAACCATCGCGGTGTAGAACCCGTATTCTGCGGGCAGCCCGGCGATGGCGGCAAAGGCGACGCCTTGCGGCAGGACCAGCGTCGCGCCGGTGAGGCCGGCCATCAGGTCGGCGCGCAGCGTGGCCTTGGTGGTCAGCCCGAACCAATCGGGAACCAAAGCGGCGGCGCGCGCCTGGAGGGCGCGCGGGGAGGGGCTTTCGCGGGTCATCGGATCAGGCTCAGACTTAGGCGCGGGCGACAGGCGCAGGGGCGGTTTCCGTATGCGCCAGTTCCGCCTGCATCAGCTGCTCCAGCAGACGTGCCTTCACCGGCGCGGCCTCGGGCGTGTCCCAAAGGTTGCGCAGCTCGTTCGGGTCGGCCTCAAGATCATAGAGCTCGCCCCAGCCCAGCCCTTGGAACACCGAGAGCCGGTAGCGCGCGTCGCGCAGGCTGTGCACATTGGGGCAGACGCCCAGCCCATCCATCTGCGCCTGATGCGCGTATTGGATCAGCACGCCCTCGGGGGCGGAGGTCTCGGACATCAGATCGCGCCCCTGCATGCCCCAAGCCTGTTCGATCTTCGCTCGTTCGAGGATCGTCGCCCCGATGTCCAGCGTCTGGCCGAGCCGGTCGCTGCGTGTGCCCTGATCGCCCTGCGGGTCGGCCCAGACGAAGGGCACGCGGGTGATCTGCTCGTATTGCTCGGAGCCTTTGAACAGCAGCCGGTGATCGCCGAGGTGATCGCCATGATCCGAGGTGAAGATGGTGACGGTCTCATCGCCGCGCCCGCTGGCCGCCAGCGCGCCTTGCACCCGGCCGACCGCGTCGTCGATCATGGTGATCATGCCGCAGGTCAGCGCCTGCGCCTCCTGCGCTTCGCGGGCCGAGCAGCCGATGGCGTTCATGCCCTGAAGGTTGGCCTTGCCGTCCTCGCGCGCGCCCAGCACGCCCGCCACATGCGGCGGCGGCGTCCAGTCGTTTGAGGTGAAAGCTTCGGGCGCCGGCCTGTCTTCGGGCTTGTACATGTCCCAATAGTCGCCGGGCGGGTTGAACGGATGATGCGGGTCGGGCCAGCTGACCATCAGGAAAAACGGCTTGTCGCTGTCCTTGCGCGCCTCCAGCCACGCGCTGGCGCGCTCGGCGATGTAGGAGGTGGAATAAAGCTCGGACGGGACCGCGGTGCGCACCGCCTGCGGGCAGGTGTAGTCATGCGGCAGTTGGTTCTTTGCGCCCATCTTGGCCCCGATGTCGGGATCGCGCTCCAGCGCCCAGCGGGTGTAATCGCCGCCCACGTGATCGCCGTGTCCGGTGACCAGTTCCACGTGGTTGAAGCCGTAGAAGGGCACCGGTACCGCGGGCATCTCGCCCGACCAAAAGTCGGGCTCTTCGACGTGATAGACCGGCGCGGCGAAATCATTGCGCACCGCCTCGCTCAGCTCTCCGTTGGCTTTGTAGTAGCCGGGGCGCGCCTCGGGCGGGGTCAGCACCGGGGCGATGCCGGTGAAGGTCTGCAGGTGGCTTTTGCCGATCAGCGCCGTGTCATAGCCCGCGTCGCGCAGCAACTCGACAAAGGTCACATTGCGCTGCGACAGCGGGATGCCGTTGAAGCGCACCCCGTGGCCCGAGGGCATGCGCCCGGTCATCAGGCTGGCGCGGTTGGGCATGCAGACCGGGCTCGCCACATAGAAGCGGTCGAAGGCGGTGCCGCGCGCGGCCATGGCGTCGATGTTCGGCGTGCGCACGATCGGGTGGCCGTAGCAGCCAAGGAAATCGGCGCGGTGCTGGTCCGTGATGAACAGGATGAAGCTGGGACGGTCGGACATCAGAGGGCCTCGGCGGTTTGAAGTTTCGCGGTGCGGCGCCAGACGGCGAGCGCGATGCCCAAGGCGAGCGCGGCAGCACCGGCGAGCACATAGGGCGACAGAAGGGTGGCGGCGCAGGCGAGGCGCAGCAGGCGCTCCCAGACCGGCAGGCGCTGCTTGTCAAAGCCGATGAGCGCGCTTGAGGCGAGATAGAGCGAGGCCGCCAGCGTCAGCAGCGAGAAGGCGACGAAGCCGAGCGAGGCACTGGCCGCGGCCTCGGTGCCCAGCAGCAGCGCCGGGTTGTAGACGAAGGCGAAGGGCACGAGAAAGATCATCGCGCCGATCCGCGTCGCCTCGACCGCCGTGCCGATGGGCTTGCCCTTCGAGATCGACGCCGCGGCATAGGCCGCGATGGCCACCGGCGGGGTGATCACCGACGCGACGCCGAAGAAGAACACGAACATATGCGCGGTCAGCAGCTCGACGCCAAAGCCGGTGAGCGTGGGGCCCATGACGGCGACGATGGCGATATAGGCCGGCAGCGTCGGCATCCCCATGCCCAGCACGATGCAGCCCGCGGCGGCGATCAGCAGGGCGGCCATCAGCGAGCTGCTCGCGGCATTGGCCAGCAGCACGGCAAATTTGGTCGGGATGCCGGTGGCGTTCAGCGTCGAGACCACGATGCCCACCATGGCGATGGCCAGCTGCGCGACGGTCTTGCCGCCCTCGGCCAGCGATTCCAGCAGCTTCCACGGCGCGCGGCGGATCTCGGGGTTGATGAAGCTCATCGGGATCAGCAGGAAGATCGCCGCGATGGAGGCCCCGGCGGGCGACAGGCCCGAGACCAGCAGCCAGACGATCAGCGCGATCGGGCCGAAGACCAGCGCGAGGTTGATCCAGTCCTGTCCGGCGGGCGGCTCGACCGCCTCGTCTTCTTCGCGCGCGGTGATGCCCAGCTTCTCGGCCTCGAAGAAGACCGCGAGGAACAGGCTGACGTAATAGGCGATGGCGGGGATCAGCACAGCAAGGATCACCGCGAGGTAGCTGACGCCGACGATATCGGCCATGACCAGCGCGGCAGCGCCCATGATCGGCGGCAGGATCTGCCCGCCGGTGGAGGCGGCGGCTTCGACCGCGCCCGCGAAGTTGCCGGAAAAGCCGCGGCGGCGGATCATCGGGATGGTGACTACGCCGGTGCCCACGACATTGGCGACGGCGCTGCCCGAGACGGTGCCGAAGAGCGCCGAGGCAGAGATCGCCGCATAGGCCGGGCCACCACGGAAGCGGCGCATCAGGTGGAACGAGATGCGGATCATCGAGCCGCCCGCGCCGCAACCTTCAAGCACCGCGCCGAGGATGATGAAGGGCAGCACAGTCGAGAGCACGATGCCCATGATATTGCCCAAGATGCCTTGGCTGGCGTCGTACCAGATGTTCTGGGCGATGAATTCATTCATGTCGCCGACGATGGTCTGGAAGACGCCGGGCCAGTAGGGGCCGGTGGCGAGATAGGCAAAGACCACGGCGCCGAGGATGGCGATGGGCGCGCCCCAGAGCCGCCAGCAGGCGATGATCGACAGCACGGCGGGGATCGCGGCCATCCATGCCTCGCGGGCCGAGAAGAACATGAAGCTGTCCTTCAGCACCATCGAGACCTGATAGTAGTCCCACGACACCCAGCTCATCAGCGCCAGCGCGATGGCGTAGCCGATCAGGTGGAAGACGGTGAGCTTGCCGTCGCGGGTCAGCCGCAGGGCGTCCCAGATCAGGAAGCTCAGGAAGCAGAGCCAATAGAACAGCGGCCGGAACCAGTCGAGCTCGAACGGCCCGACACGCGGCAGCACGCCATAGGTGGGCATCACGTTGGCAAGCCCGGCGAGGGCGATGACAAGACCAACGGCAAGACCTGCCCAGTGCAAGGCCTTCACCCTGCGTTCGATCGAAGATGTCATGAGGTTTCCTCCCGGCCCGGCGTGGGCCCTGCGCCGCGGCGGCGGCGGTGCCCCGGCCCATATGGGGGCCGGGTGCGGTTCATCTGCTCCGGCGGTCTGCCGGGGCCCGGATCACTCTGCCTTCAGCGCGTCCGGAATGGTGATGCCTTGCTCTTCGTAAAAACGCGCCGCGCCGGGGTGGACCGGCATATTGGCACCCGCGAAGGGCGCGTCGGTGTTCAGCCGCGTCAGTAGCGCGTTGGCCGATTTCATCGCATCGAGATTGTCGAAGAACGACTTGGTGAGCGCATAGGCCGCCTCGTCCGACAGGTCCTTGTTGGCGCCCATCATCATCACGGTGACCATGATGTTCTGGTCCTCGTCACCATTGACCTGGCCCTGATAGGTGCCCGCGGGAACCACATCGGTGCGCACCGCCTGATCGACGAGGTAGTCGGCCCAGCCGTCGCCCGATACGATGTCGTCGGCGACGCCGAGAATGCGGATCTCGCGCTGCAGGCTCAACTCCTGAACCGACTGCTGACCAACGGCGGCGGACATGATGTACATGTCAAACTGGCCATCCTGAAAGGCTTGGCTCGAGGCTTCCCACGGCAGGCGGATGCCTTCGTAATCGGTGCCATCCTCGAAACCGCCGCTGGCCTCGCGCACCATGCCGCGGGCCTGATTGGCCGCGGCTCCGGCGGGCGGGCCGACGTAGACGCGCTTGCCCTTGATGTCGTCCCAGCTTTCGATGCCGCTGTCGGCCCAGACGATGGGATGGAACGAGCCGCCGGGGAAGGTGAACAGCAGCCGCATGTTGCCAGAAAAGGCCTTGGCCTGATCGGCGGCGTTTGCATAAGGCCCGGCGCCGCGCGTCATCGCGCCATAGGCGGGCGGCGGCACCACCGCCAGATCAAGTTGACCGGCGCCGACCTTCATCGCCGAGCGCGTCAGCGCCTGACCGAGCGAGACCTGCAGATCATAGCCCGCGCCGCTGGTGAACTGCGCCCATGTCTGCGGCACGATGCCGGTGAGCGACGCGCTGCCGCCACCCTCAATGCTCAGCGTTTCGGCGCTCGCGGGAAGGCTGGCGCTCGCCAGCACAACCGCGGCCGTCATGTATTTAAGGGTGTGGAACATCCGCTCTCCTCCGGTTCGGAATTCTCTCCTCTGAGCGCTGACAATATATCATGCGCGCAGGGATGACCTATTCCTTCTCGGCCTCGATCATATCATTATTGGTATGAAGGGGGGCGCGGGACAGGCGCTCGCGGAACATGGTCTGCAACAGCCGCATCGCCGCGCCGTCCTGCACGCCGGGCAGGGTGGTCAGCCCCACGGGACCGTTGAGCGCGGCATCGCGGATCGGCAGAACCACCACCTCGCCTGCGGCGCGTGCATCGGCCACCAGCGCCTCGACGGTCACCACCACATGGCGCGAGGCGCGGATGGTCTTGTTGATGAAGCCCGCGTCGATCGATTCAATGTCGAAATCCGGGGCGACGAACCCGCTCTTGAACAAAAAGCGCTCCAGTTCCTGCCGGATAATCGTGCCGGGGATCGGCGCCAGCATCGGCTGCTCGAGCAGCGTCCGCAGATCGGCCCGCGCATCGCTTTGCGCCAGCGGATGCTCTGTGCCCACGGCAAAGACGATCGACTCGTCGTAGAGATGCTGAAAGCTCAGCCCATGCATCGCGGTGGAATTCGACAGCCGTCCGATCACCAAATCAAGCGCGCCCTGCCGCAACCGGGCCAGCAGATCGGCGTTGGAGCCAGAGACGACCCGCACCGTGGTGCGCGGATAAATCTCCTGAAAGTCCTCGATGATCGCAGGCAGGGTCAGGCCGCAGACGTTGGGCAGCGCGCCGATGCGCAAGAGCTCGCGCGCCCCGCCCATATCCTGCGTCGCCTGTAGCCCTTCGGTCAGCAGCGCCATCGCCGCTTCGGCAGCGTCGAACAGCTTGCGCCCATGCACAGTCAGCACCGCGCCGCGCTGCGAGCGGTCAAAAAGTACCACATCCAGCGTCGCCTCAAGCTCGCGGATCGAGCGCGAGACCGCCGGTTGCGTCAGCCCCAGCACGTCGGCCGCCGCCATGAAGCTGCCGTTCTGGGCAACCTCGATGAAGCAGCGGACCTGCCGAAAGCGGAGCTTGCTGAGAAGTCGTGCTGAGGTGTCGATCGCAGCTCTCCCAATTTTGCGCGCCCGTCTGATTTATCCTCAGGCGGGGCGCAAAGGCCATGGCGGAATGCACCGGCTGGCCTTTGGGAGTTTGCGGCGCGCCTCAGCAGAAGGCGTCGACGATCTCGTCCATGAAGGCAATGAAATCAAAATCCTCGACCACATCCAGCACCGACAGACCGTCCCAGCTGAAGTTCTCGCGCCGTTCGACGATGGTCTGCCCAAGGGTGATCGGGCTCATGCATTCGATCAGCACGCGCAGCGGCGTGATGCGCGTCCATTCCGGGTGCAGCACGGTGGCGATGGCGACGGAATCGATCAGCCCGCAATAGGTGCCATGGCCGCGCCGCTCGACAAAATCCGTGACCTCGCGCAGCAGCCGCGCCTCGGGGCGGGGCGAGGCGGCGAGGCGCGCGCGATGCGCCTCGGTGAGATGCAGCTCGCGCCGCGTGGTCACGTCGAGCCCGCAGGCGGTGAAGTTGAAGCCCGCTTCCAGAACCAGCCGCGCCGCTTCGGGATCGACATAGACGTTCCACTCGCTGGCGGGGTTGTCACCGGTGGCGCGCTCGGTGCCCGAGGCGTGCAGGCCGAAAGCGCCAAAGATCGCGGTCAGGCTTTTCACCTTCTTCGGCAGGTCCGGGTCCTTGATCAGCGCCAGCGCGATATTGGTCATCGGCCCCAGCGCGGCAATCTCAAGCTCGCCGGGGTGGGCGTTGGCTATCTCGATGATCAGATCGGCGGCAAAGCGCGGGTCGAGCGGGCGGCTGCTGACGGGCAGCGCCATCTCGGCCAGACCGTCCGAGCCGTGCGAGAAGGGATCGCGCGGGTAGGGGCGGGTCAGCGGCTTGAGCGGGCCCTGCGCCACGGGAATGCCCGGCGCGTCGATCAGGTCAAGCAGTTGGCGCGCATTGCGCGAACAGACGTCGGCGGTGAGATTGCCCGACACCGTGGTGATGGCCTTCAGGTCGAAGGCACCCGAGCGCAGCGCATAGGCGATGGCGACGGAATCGTCGATGCCGGGGTCGCAGTCGATCAGAAGGGGACGCATGTGAGCTCCAATAGGTATTAAACGTAATACCTCATATTTTCATTTTCCTCGGGACGCAATACTGTGGCCGCAGCACAAGGAGCCCTCATGCAAAGCCGACCCGATCCCGCGCTCGAGTTCCAACCGGTGAACCCCGACTCTCCGGTCCCCGCCTATCTGCAGGTGGAGGATGATCTGCGGCGCTCGATCCAAGGCGCCATGGCCCCCGAGGGCACGCGGCTGCCGCGCGAGATCGAACTGGCCGAGGCCTATGGCGTCAGCCGCGTCACCCTGCGCAATGCGCTGCGGCGGCTGGAAGAGGCGGGCTTTATCGAACGGGTGCACGGGCGCGGCACCATCGTGAAGGCGCAGCCCGCGCCGCTGGAGATCGACCTGACGCTGATGCAGCCGATCTGGCAGCAGATACAGGCGCAGGGCGAGCGCAGCGTGATCTCCTTCCTTTCCCGCGAATCCTGTGCTTTGCCCGCGTCCGTTGCCATGGCGCTCGGGCAGCCCGAAGGCGCGCAGGGCTTTCGGCTGGTGCGTCTCGTCTCGGCGGACATCCGGCCCTTGGTGATCAACACAAGCTGGCTGCCTGCCGCGCTGATGCCGGGTTTCGATCCGCACGCGCTGCTTAACAATTCGGTCTGGAGCACGCTGTCGGAGGCGTTCAAGCTGACGCCCTCGCGCTCGCGCAACCGCGTGGGGATGATCCAGCTTTCCAACGATCAGGCGGTTCTGCTGCAACGCCCGCTTGGCTCGCAGGGGATCGAGATGGAATCGATCACCTTCGACCAGCAGGAGCGCCCGATCGAACTGTCGCGCCTCGTCTGGGGCGATGCGGTGCGGCTGACGCTGAACTCGGCGCCCATGGGGCAGGGCTGACACAGGAAAGCTGCCGTCAGGGCGTTGACAAGGGCCAAGGGGTATTAATAGTAATACCTCACCAAAAGCCGCACTCACGGATTCACACGACAGGAGAGCCGGGACGCATCATGCGCGCCAGTCCGAGACATCATTCCAGCCTCTTCTGGTTCTGCCTGCCCGCGCTGCTCCTGTCGGTTTCGGTGATCGCGCTGCCGGCCATCGCGACCTATGCCATGTCGCTGACCGACTGGGATGGCGTGTCCGAGCCTTGGTACATCGGCTTTGAGAACTATCAGGACCTTTTCGCCGACCGCGCCTTCTGGAGCACGATGGTCAACAATGGCCGCTGGCTGATCATCTTTCTGACCATCCCCATGGCGCTGGCGCTGTTCGTCTCGGCGCTGCTGACCACGCGGCGCAAGGCGGCGGCGGTCTATCAGGCGATCTTTCTGCTGCCCTTTGTGATCTCTCCGGTCGCCAATGTCGGCATCTGGATGAATGTGATCCTCGACAACAACGCCGGGCTGCTGGGCTGGATCGACCGCAACATCACGCCCGTCGGCTACCCGCTCGGCGATCCGGATACCGCGCTCTATACCGTCGCGGCGGTGAATATCTGGAGCTTCTGGGGCTATCTGGCGGTGATCCTCTTTGCCGCCATGCGGCAGACGCCCGAAGACCAGCTCGAAGCGGCCTATCTCGAGGGCGCGAACGGCTGGCAGATCTTCCGCGAGGTGACGCTGCCCAACATCCTGCCGACCGTGGCGCTGCTGCTGGCGCTGGTGACCATCCTCAGCTTTCTGAACTTCGACTACGTGTTCCTGATGACCGGCGGCGGCCCGGCGGGCTCGACCGAGATGCTCTCGACGCTGGCTTATGGTTTTGCCTTCCGCACCTTCGAGGTCGGCAAGGCGGCAGCCGTGGCGGTGGTGATGAGCGGTTTCGGCATCCTTGCCTCTTTCGCCTACATCTTCGTCAGCCGGGAGGCGCTGAAATGAGCGCCGCGCACCCCCATATGCCGGGCCGTGCCGGGCGGCTCGCAGGGACCGTGATCCTGCTGCTGCTGGTGGCGGCGGTGCTCTTTCCGCTGGCGCTGATGGCGCTCAACGCGCTGAAAACCCATGCCGAAGTGGTCAGCAATCCGTTGGCGCTGCCGCAGAGCCCCAGCCTCGACGCTTTCGCCCGCGCATGGAGCACTGGCCAGTTCGGCCACGCGCTCATCAACTCGGTGATCATCACCGCCGTCACCGTCGCGCTGACCACCGGCACCGCCGCCATGGCGGCATGGCCGCTGGCGCGCAAGGCGGTGCGCGGCTGGCGGATCATCATGCTCTATTTCCTCGCCACGGTGGCGGTGCCGATCCAGCTGTTCCTGTTTCCGCTGTTCTTCGTCTACGCCAAGCTTGGCCTCGTCTCGAACCCGGTGGCGACGGCGGTGATCCTCTCGGCGGTGAACTTGCCGGTGGCGATCCTGCTGCTGCGCAGCTTCGCGCTGTCGATCCCCGCGGCGCTGGACGAGGCGGCCTATATGGAGGGCGCGGGCAACTGGCAGGTGTTTAGGCTGGTGATCCTGCCGCTGATGCGCCCGGGCCTTGTCACCGTGGCGATCCTCACCGGCTTTAACGCGTGGAACGAATATCTGATCACTCAGACCTTCCAGCAAAGCCAGTCGAGCTACACCGTCATGCTCGCCTTCCTGTCGATGAACAGCGAAATCGCCTCGGATAAATCGCTGATGATGGCGGGGGCGGTGATCGTCATCGCGCCGCTGCTCATCTTCTTCCTTCTCATGCAACGCCTGTTCGTCGACGGGGTCACCCGCGGCGCCGTCAAGGGATGACCCGCCCCATATGTCGCAGCTGACGCTCTCCGAGATCCGCAAATCCTATGGCGAGACGGAAGTGATCCGCGGCCTCGATCTCGCCGTCGAGGCGGGCGAATTCATTGTCTTCGTCGGCCCTTCGGGCTGTGGCAAGTCCACGCTGCTGCGCACCATCGCCGGGCTTGAGGGCATCGACACCGGCCGCATCGAGATCGCCGGGCGCGACGCCACGCGCCTGCCGCCGGTCGAGCGCAACGTGGCCATGGTGTTTCAGGGCTACGCGCTCTACCCGCATCTGACGGTGGCCGAGAACATCGCTTTCGGGCTGAAGATCCGCAATGTGCCAAAGCCGCAGCGCCGCGCCCGCGCCGAAGAGATTGCCCGCCTGCTGCGGCTCGAGCCCTATCTCGACCGCCGCCCCGCCGCACTTTCGGGCGGACAGCGGCAGCGCGTCGCCATCGGGCGCGCCTTGGCCCGCAGCCCCGAGATCTTCCTCTTTGACGAGCCGCTGTCGAACCTCGACGCGGAACTGCGCGTCGAGATGCGCATCGAGATCGCCCGGCTGCACCGCGAGCTTGGCAATACGATGATCTATGTCACCCATGATCAGACCGAGGCGATGACGCTGGCCGACCGCATCGTGGTGCTGAACGGCGGGCGGATCGAGCAGGTGGGCCGTCCGCTCGAGCTTTACAACGATCCGGCCAATGCCTTTGTCGCGGGCTTCATCGGCTCGCCCAAGATCAACCTCGTGGAGACTGGCCGCCTGCCGCTGCCGCAAGCGCCCGAGGCCGCCGCGCAGATCGGCATCCGTCCCGAACATCTGCGCATCGACCCCGAGGGGCCGATCGAGGCGGAGGTGCTCTTCACCGAGGATCTCGGCAACCTTGGCTTTTCCTATCTCGACGCGGGCGGCACCCGTCTTTGCGTCGAAACCCGTGGCGCGCGGCCCGCGCCGGGCGACAGGCTGCGCCTCTCGGCAGAACCCGCGCAGTGCCTTTGCTTCGATGCCCAAGGCCAGCGCCTGCGGCACCCGCAATAACCTCCTCCCAACACCTAACCTCCCAACAGGACCCCTCCTATGACCCGCTCCACCCGTTTTGCCCTTCTGGCCACGACCGTCGCCCTGCTGCCGCTGCAGGCGGCGGCGCGCGAGACCGTCACGCTCTGGTTCTGGGGCGCGTCCCCCGAGTACCGCGAGGCGCTGGAAACCACGCTGGTCCAGCCCTTCCACGACGCGCAGGACACCTATGATCTGGTGATCGAATACAAGAACGACGTCGACAATGATGTGCGCGTTTCGGTCATGGCGGGCGAAGGGCCGGACATCGTCTACACCTCGGGTCCGTCGTGGGTCTCGCCGCTGGCCAAAGCGGGCAAGCTTGCCGACCTCAGCGACTACGCCGAGAAATTCGGCTGGAACGACCGTATCGTCGCGCCGTCGATGCAGGCCTGCACCCAGCAGGGCGGCCTTTATTGCATGACGCCGTCGCTGGTCTCGGACGGCATGTTCTACAACGCCAAAGTGCTCGAAGAGAACGGCTGGGAGGTTCCCAAGACCGGCGCAGAGCTCGAAGAGATCATGAAGGCCGCGCAGGAAAAGGGCATGTATGCCTCTGCCGTCGGCAACAATGGCTGGCAGCCGATCAACGAGAACTATTCCTCGACCTTCATCAACCAGTTCGTGCCGCCCGCCGAGCTTGAAAAGATGCTCACCGGCGAGGCCAGCTTCGACAGCCCCGAGATGCTGGCGGCGATGGAAGAGCTGAACCGCTACTACAAAGCGGGCTATCTGGGCGGCGACGACTATTTCTCGCTCAACTTCGACAGCTCGATCTCGGCGCTGGCCGAAGAGAAGACGCCGTTCTTCTTCGCGCCCTCCTTCGCGTTCCAATGGGCGATGAGCTATTTCACCGGCGACAAGGCCGATGACATCGGTTGGGCCGCCTTCCCGCAGCTGTCGGACGCCGTGGCTTACCCGAACTACTCGGTCGGCGCGGCCTTCGCGCTGTCGGTCAACGCCAACTCGGATGTGATCGACGGCGCGGCAGAGGTGCTCGACATGATCATGTCCAAGCGTTTCGCCGCCGATATCGCCACGGTCTGGCCGGGCTACTGGTCGATCCCGCTGCAGGACTTCCCCAGCGCCCCCGAGGCGACCGGCGTTGTGAAAGCCTATTTCGACGCGGCAACCGCCGTGTCGGGCGCCGTGGCCGACGGTCGTTTCGGCTACAAGGTGCAGACCTTCTTCCCCGCCAAGACCACCGATGTGCTGGTCAAGGACGTCGAGGCGATGTGGCTCGACAAAGAGACCCCCGAAGCGGTTGTCGCCACCACTGCCAAGACCTTCGACCGCGAGCTCAAGCGCGGCCTCGTGCAGCAGATCCCGGCGCAGCAGTAACCCTGCATTTTCGCTCGACAGGAAAGGGCTCCGCCACGGCGGGGCCCTTTTCGCGTCAAGTGGCGGGGTCTTCGATCAGCAACAGCTCGGCGGTGATGCAGATGCGGTTCTCATGCGGGCGCAGCACGCCGCTCATTGGCGTGCCGTCAAACCCCACCGAAGCGGCGTTGAGAATGGCGCTCTCGCCGGTCAGCCGCCCGGCACGCAGCAGCATCTCGGTGGCGTAACTCTCCAGCGTGCCGGTCTCGAACCGTGTGTTCACCAGACTGCCGATCCCTTCGATCCGCGCCCGCTCCATCCCGCCCGCAAGTTGCGGAAGCAGGCTGTGCGGATCCTCATTGGGGCGCAGGGTGCACAGCAGGGCCGGGTGCCCGCTGCCTGCCTCAGCCACCGCGCGCGGCGCAAACAGATCAAAGCCGGTCTCGGCGTCCGGCGTCACCTCCAGCGCCGCGCCGGTGAAGCCCCAGCCGCTCATCGTCACCGCCTCTGTCAGTGCCGACTCCGCCGCCAGAAGATGGCCCATGCGCAGCGGGCCACCCGCGCCGGACCACAGCCCGTGGCAATGGAGGAAGGGCGCGCCGTCTTTCATGCCCAGATGCAGCCCGGCCTCTGCGATCTCGGCGCGCTCCAGCACATAGGTCTTGCTGTACCACGCCGCCCGCCCGTCGCCGGGCGCGGGGGCGGGGATCACATAGGTCAGCCGCTCGAACGCGATGTCCGCAAGCCGCAGATAGCCCGCCGAGAACCCGGCCTCGGCAAAGCCCTGCACCACCGCCCGCTCAAAGCTCTGCCCCGCCGCGAGCCGGATCTCCACCGGCTGCGCGCGACAGGGCAGCGCGGCAAAACGCGCCTCGGCGCGCGGGCCGGGATGGCTGAGAAGTTGCAGCGTGCTCATCGTGCCGAAGCCTTCCGGGGCTCTGGCTCAGGCTCGTGCCCAGGCTCGTAACCGGGCAGATCGCCGCGCGCGAGCAGCTCTTCGCGGATCATCTTCTTGGTGATCTTGCCATAGGCGCTCTTCGGCATCTCCTGCCAGAACACCACATGGCGCGGCAGCTTGTAGCGGGCGATCTTCGGCCCCAGCCAGTCGAGCAGCGCCTCGGGCGCCACGCCCGCGCCGCGCGCCACGCAGACCGCGACGCCGATCTCGCCCCACACCGGGTCGGGCATGCCGAGCACGGCCACCTCGGATATCTCGGGGTGCAGCAGGATCTTCTCTTCGATCTCGCGCGGATAGATGTTGGATCCGCCCGAGATATACATGTCCGAGGCGCGGCCGGTCAGATAAACGAAGCCCTCGGCATCCATATGGCCCAGATCGCCAGTGAGGAACCAGCCGCCCCGAAAGCTCTTGGCGTTGGCCTCGGGGTTGTCGAAATAGCCCGCAAAGACCGCAGGGCCGATCACGGCGATCTCGCCGGTCTCGCCGGGTGCGACCTCATTCCCCTCGGCGTCCTGTATTTGCACCTGCATGCCGGTGCGGGCAAAGCCGCAGGAGCCAATGCGCATCGCGGCATCGTCCACCGTGTGATGCGCGGGCGGCAGCACGGTGATATTGCCGGTGACCTCGCCGAGCCCGAAATATTGCACCAGCTTCGGCCCCAACACCTCTAGCGCGCGGACCTGATCGGCGCGATACATCGGCGCGCCCGCGTAGATCATGTAGCGCAGGCTCGAATGATCATGGTCGTGCACCGACGGGTGCTCGACCAGCAGCTTGACGATGGTCGGCACGGTGAAGAGGTTGGTCACCTTCCATTTGGCCACCAGCCCCCAGATCTCATCGGGGTCGAACTTGGCCCCTGCGGGCAGGATGGTCTTCACCCCATGCGCCACCTGCGCGAGCTGGTGGATGCCCGCGCCATGCGACAGCGGCGCCACGACGATCGAGGCATCCTCGGGCCCGGTGCCGGGCATCAGGTCGCACAGGTGGTTGGTGACGACAAACGCCATCTGGCCGTGGGTTAGCACCGCCGCCTTGGGCCGCCCGGTGGTGCCGGAGGTGAAGAAGAACCAGCACGGATCGTCGCGCTGCACCTCCGCCTGCGGCGGGCGCTGGCCGAGGTGGTCGGCGACCAGCGTCTCATAATCCTCGCCGAGACCCTCCCCAATGCCGATGGTAAAGCCAAGGCCCGCGCAGGCCGCCGCATGCTCGGGGAAGCTGGCCTCGCAGAGCATGCCCTTGGCCTGCGAGCTTTGCGCAAGAAAGGCGATATCCTCGGGCGACTGGCGGAAGTTGGCGGGCACCCAGACCGCGCCGATGCGCCAGCAGGCGAACATCGCCTCGAACATCTGGTTGTTGTTGGCCGATTGCACCAGCAGCCGGTCGCCCTTCTTCAGGCCGAACTTGCCCTGCAGCGCCGCGGCGAAGGCGGCTGAGCGCGCCTCCATCTCGGCCCATGTCCATGTCTGCGCGCCCCAGACGAAGCCCACGTCCTGCGGGTGGCGCCGGGCGCTTTCGGTGAGGAAGTTGGCAAGGTTCATCACCCGCGTCGAGACGGGGGGCAGTCCGCCAGAGAGGTCGATGGCGGCGGCGCTCATTTCACCCGCTCCAGGATCGACACGTAGTTGGTCACCGCCGCGCCGCCCATGTTGAACACGCCCGCGATCTCGGCGCCGGGGATCTGCATCTCGCCCGCGTCCCCGGCAAGCTGCATTGCCGCCATCACGTGCAGCGACACGCCGGTGGCGCCGATGGGATGGCCCTTGGACTTCAGCCCGCCCGAGGCGTTGACCGGCAGCTTGCCGTCCTTGGCGGTAATGCCCTCGCGGATCACCCGCCCGCCGTCGCCGCGCTCGGCAAGGCCCATCGCCTCATACTCCAGCATCTCGGCGATGGTGAAACAATCGTGGGTCTCGACCAGCGACAGATCGTCGAGGCTCAGCCCCGAGGTCTCGAAGGCCTGCGCCCATGCGCGGCGGGCACCGGCAAACTCCAGCACGTCGCGGCGCGACAGCGCCATGATCTCGTTGACGTGGCTGCGGGCGCGGAAGGCGATGGCGCGCTGCATCTCTGCCGCAGTTTCGGCATCGGCGAGCACCAGCACCGCCGCCCCGTCCGAGACCAGCGAGCAGTCGGTGCGCCGCAGCGGCCCCGCAACGATCGGGTTCTTGTCCGACACCGTGTTGCAAAAGGCGGTGCCAAAATCCTTGCGCATATGCGCCAGCGGGTTGGCCATGCCGTTCGAATGGTTCTTGGCGGCGATCATCGCCAGCTCTTCGCTCTTGTCGCCGTAGCGCTGGAAATAGCTGCCCGCGATCTGCCCGAAGAGCCCGGCGAAGCCGCCGCTGATGTCCGCCTCTTCCTTGCAATAGCTGGCGCCCAGAAGGATATCGCCGACCTCTGCCGTGGGGGTGGCGGTCATCTTCTCGGCGCCCACCACCAGCGCGATGCGGCCGCGACCGGCGGCGATGAAATCCATCGCGCCATGCAGCGCCGCCGAGCCGGTGGCGCAGGCGTTCTCGTAGCGGGTGGCGGGGGTGTGGGCGAAACGCGCGTCGCCCATGGCCACCAGCGCGCCCTGAAAATCCTGCTGCGAAAAGCCGTTGTTGAACACGCCGGTGAAAATGCCGTCGACGTCCTCGGGGGTGATCCCGGCGTGCTCCAGCGCCTCGCTGACGGCGGCGGCCATCAGGCTTTCGGTGTCGGGGTGCTCGGATTTGCCGAAGGGCGTGTGGCCCCAACCGACGATCTGTGGGTCTCGCATGTTGTCCTCCTCAAATGCGGGTGCGCGCGGCGTAGAGCTGCGCGAGCGTGCCTTCTATCTCCTGCGCCGCCGCCTTGAGCTGCGCCACAAGCTCCTCTCGGCGCGGCTGCTGCATGCGGCTTTCGATGGCGGCCAGCGACAGCGCGCCAGCCAATGCACCGTCCGGGCGGCGCAGGGCGACGCCCATGCCCCATGAGTCGGGGAACACCAGACCGGGGTTCAGCGCGTAGCCCTTGGCCCGTGTCTCGGCGACTCGGGCGCGAATCTGCTCCGGCGGCAGGCCGGGGTAGTCTTCCTCGAGCCGCGCGGCATTGGCGGCCAGCGCCGCCTCGACCTCGGCATCGGGCAGCGAGGCCAGCATCGCTAGCGAGCCCGCGCCAACGCCTAGAGGGTGCAGCCGCCCGGTCATCAGCGCGTAGGTGCGGATCGGATAGGTGCCCTCTTCGCGGTGCAGGCAGAGAGAAGAAAAGCCGCGCCGGATCGACAGGAAGGCAGCGTCCCCGGTCTCTTGCGCCAGCCGCGCGAGGGTTTCGAACGACAGCTCCAGCAACCCGTGGCGATGCGCGGCGAAGGTCCCGAGAATATAGGATTCTTCGCCGAGGAAGTAGCGGCGGCTCTCCTCGTTCTGCTCGACCATGCCGTTGCGGATCAGCGCCAGCATCAGCCGCCGCACGGTGGGCTTGTTGAGCCCCGACTCCGCGACCAGCTCGCCAAGGCTCGCGCCGTCGAGCGGGCGACGTCCGACCATGCCGAGCAGCGCCAGCGCGCGGTCAACGCTTTGGCTGCCTGCGAGTGCGCCGGTATCTGCCTTCACCTGTTCCATAATGTGGACCTGTTTTGGTCCGCCTCCTCCCGCGAGACTTCGCAAAGTTGCCCCGCAATATTTTGTTCCTTTCACAATATTGCAAGTTCTTCTTGTCCGTGGCAATGAAACTGTTCCATGATGTGGATCGCAACGCAGGGCAGGGAGGCCGTGCGGGGCGGGGGCCGGTGCCGGTCCGAACTCTGGGAGGACAGAATGACATTTGCGAAACTGGGCAGCACTGCCCTGGCAACCGTGCTTGCGGGCGCGATGATGGTCGGCGCGGCTGCCGCAGAAACCCTGCGCCTGTCGCACAACACCGGCGACACCACGACCTGGCACAAAGGGTCCGAGAAATTCGCCGAACTGCTCTCCGAGGCGACCGGCGGCGATCTGTCGGTGCGTGTCTTCCCCAATGCGCAGCTTGCCGGTGGCGACCAGATGCGTCAGGCCGAGATGGTCGGCCGCGGTGCGCTCGATCTCGTGGTAACCTCGGCGATCAATGTGACCCCGCTGGTGCCCGAGATGGCGGCCTTCTCGCTGCCCTATCTCTATGCCGATTACGCGCAGGTTGATGCCACCACGCAGGGCGAGCCCGGCGCGAAGCTGGCCGAGATCCTCAAGGGCAAGGGCATCATCGTTCTGGCATGGGGCGAGAACGGCTTCCGCGAGGTGACCAACAACACCCGCCCGGTGAAGACCCCCGAGGACATGAAGGGCCTCAACATGCGCGTCGCGGGCCCGATGTATATCGACGTGATGAACGCGCTTGGCGCCAACCCGCAGCAGATGCAGTGGGGCGAGACGATGACCGCGCTGCAGCAGGGCGTTGTCGACGGTCAGGAAAACCCGATTGGCGCGGTGATCATCCCGCAGCAGGTCTATGAGGTGCAGAAGTACCTGACCACATGGCATTATTCCTACGACCCGATCTTCATCGGCATCAGCCAGAAGAAATGGGACAGCTATGACGCCGACACGCAGGCCAAGCTGCAGGCCGCCGCGACCGAGGCGATGAGCTACCAGCGCGAGATCAGCCGCGAGGCCACCGCCTCGGGCATCGATTTCCTGCGCGAGAAGGGCATGGAGGTCTATGAGCCGTCGGCCGAGGAACTCGCCGCCTTCAAGGACGCCACCCAGCCCGCCTTTGACGAATGGGCAGACAAGGTCGGCCCCGAGCTGGTGCAGAGCTTCCAGACCGCCATCGACGGCGCGAAGTAACCCCCGAAAAACGGCGTGTCCCCGCGGGGACACGTCTTTCGTCCCCAAGACACTCGCCTGCTGATCCAAGGGAGGGGCAATGGCCTTCATCCTGCGCGAGGCCGAGAAGATCATCTGCGCGGTGCTCTTTTTGGCCATGACCTTTCTCGGCTTTGCCAATGTCGTGGTGCGCTACGGCACGCATTACTCGCTGGCCGCCACCGAAGAGCTGCTGACCAATGGCTTTCTGCTGCTGACCATCTTCGGCGCCGCCATCGCCGCGCGCCGCGGCGAGCATCTGGCGGTGGGGCTGGTGCATGACCTGCTGCCGCGCCCGGCGCGGCGGGTGGTCTTTGCGCTCTCGGTGCTGGCCTCGGCGCTGCTGCTGGTGCTCTCGGCGTGGTTCTCCTGGCAGGCGATGACCAACATGATGGGCAACGGCATGCGCTCTTACGGGCTGCAGATCCCCGCGTGGTATTATCAGGCCGCCGTGCCCTTCGGCTTTGCGCTGGTGCTGATCCGCTACCTGCAGCACGCATGGGTGGTCTGGCGCACCGGCGAGGATCACGAGGTCATCCCCGATGTATGACCTGATCCCCGGACTTCCCGCAGGCACCGAGATGGTGATCCTGTTCTTCATCCTGCTGGCGCTGCGCGTGCCGGTGGCCTTCTCGCTGGGGCTCTCGGCGATCTACGCCATGTGGCAGATCGGCTTTGGCCTCGAACTGGCGGGCGATCTCATCGCCACGGGGATCACCAAATTCTCGCTGCTGGCCATCCCCTTCTTCATCCTCGCGGGCACGCTGATGGGCTCGCTCGGGATCGCCGAGCGGATGATCCGCTTCTTCCGCGTGCTGATCGGCGGCACCCCCGGCGGTATGGGCGTGGTCGGTACCACCGTGTGCCTGTTCTGGGGCGCGGTGAGCGGCTCGGGCCCGGCCTCGGTCGCCGCCATCGGGCCGATGATCATCAAGGGCATGGAAGAAGACGGCTACCCCAAGCCCTATGCGGCGGGCCTCGTCTGCACCGGCGCGGCGCTGTCGATCGTCATCCCGCCGTCGATCGGGCTGGTGATCTATGGGGTGATCGCCGAGACCTCGATCTCGCATCTCTTCCTTGCCGCGATCCTGCCGGGCCTCTTCATGGGGGCGATGATGCTGCTGACGCTGCCCTTCGCCAAGCCGAAGGCCGGGCACGCGGCCTCGCTGGAAAAGCTGAGCCCCATGCCGCATGCCGAGAAATCCTATGGCGCGCGGCTATGGCTGTCGTTCAAGGAAAGCTTCTGGGGGTTGATGACACCGGTGGTCATTCTGGGCGGCATTTACTCGGGCATCTTCACCCCCACCGAGGCCGCTTTGGTCGCCACGGTCTACGCGCTGCTGGTGGGCGGGCTGATCTACCGCACGCTGACTTTGGACGGTCTTTACCATTCGCTGTCCAATGCGGCCGCGTCTTCGGCCACGGTGATGCTCGTCGTCGCCTATGCCAGCCTTTTCGGCTGGGTGGTCACGGTGGAGGATCTGGTCGGCAGCTATTCGGGCGCGCTGCTGGGACTTTCCGGCAATGAGGGCGTGATCTTGCTGGTGATTATGCTGATCCTGCTGATCGCGGGCATGTTCATGGACGCGGTGACGGTGATGTTCATCTGCCTGCCGATCTTCATGCCGGTGGTGCGCGAACTGGGCTGGGATCCGGTCTGGTTCGGCGTGCTGGTCATGGTCAATCTCGCCATCGGGCTGATCACCCCGCCGGTGGGCATCAACCTTTACGTCGCCGCCAATGTCACCCGCCTGCCGATCGAACGCGTTGCGCGCGGCGCGCTGCCCTTCCTGCTGGTCTGCGTCATCGGGCTGGCGGTGATCGGGCTGGTGCCGCAGCTTTCCCTTGCCCTGCTCGGGCCCGCCAATTGAGGAGTTTGCCATGACCCAGAAGACAGCCCCCAAGACCGCGATTGTCACCGGCGCCGCGCGCGGCATCGGGCTTGCCACCACCAAGCAGTTCCTCGCCGAGGGCCGCAAGGTGGCGATGATCGACCGCGACGCCGAGGCGCTGATGGAAGAGGCCGGGCAGCTCGAGGGTGTGCTGCCGGTGGTCTGCGACGTCTCGCAGCCCGATCAGGTGGCGGCGATGGTCGATGAGGTGGCCGGGGCCTTTGGGCGGATCGACGCGCTGGTGAACAACGCCGGGGTCGCCGATTTCGGCCCCATCGAGGACACCACATTCGAGCGTTGGCGCACCGTGATGGCCACCAATCTCGACGGGGTGTTCCTGTGCTCGCAAGCGGCGGTGCCGCATCTGAAGCAGGTGCAGGGCGCCATCGTCAACATCGCCTCGATCTCGGGGCTGCGCGCCTCGACGCTGCGGGTGGCCTATGGCACCTCCAAGGCCGGGGTGATCCAACTCACCCAGCAGCAGGCGGCGGAACTGGGCGAATACGGCATCCGCGCCAATTGCGTGGCGCCCGGCCCGGTGCGCACGAAACTGGCGATGGCGGTGCATTCGCCCGAGATCATCGCCGCCTATCACGATGCGATCCCGCTCAACCGCTATGATTCGGAGGATGAGATCGCTTCGGTGATCGTCTTCCTGTGCTCGGACCGGGCGAGCTATGTCACCGGGCAGACCATCGCCTCGGATGGCGGCTTTCAGTCGACCGGGGTGGGGTTGCCGGCGCTGCGCGTCTGAGCGGCGCGGCGCGGGTGGCCGCGCCGGATCTGCGTATTTTTGAAGAGAAGAAGCAGGGGGCGCGCGGCTGAGGCGGCGCGCCCTGTCTGAGTTTGCTGCGGCCTGAGTTTGCTGCGGCTTAGCCCTGCGCCGCCTTTCGGGCGCGGATCAGTGTGAAGATGCCCGCGCAGGTGATGATCGCCGCGCCAAGCGCCACATTGGGCCGCAGCGTCTCGCCAAAGGCCAGCATGCCGAGGGCCGAGGCGAAGACCAGTTGCAGATAGGCGAAGGGCTGCACCGCCGAAGCTTCGGCCACCTCATAGCATTTGATCAGGGTGAAATGCCCGGTCGCGCCGGTGACGCAGAGCGCTGCCATCATCGCCCAGTCAGAGGCACTCATCGGCTCCCAGAACCACATGCCGATGAGCGTGGCGGTGGCGACGCCCACGGTGCCGGTCCAGAAGAACGAGGTGGCGGCGCTGTCGGTGCGCGCCACGCGGCGGGTCAGCAGCCCGTAAAGGGCGAACATCAGCGCCGCCAGCAGCGGGATCGCGGCGAGCGGCGAGAACACCCCGCCCGAAGGCTGCAGGATGATCAGGATGCCAAGAAAGCCGATGCCGATCGCACTCCAGCGGCGCCAGCCGACCTTTTCGCCCAGCACCGGCCCCGAGAGCGCCGCGATGAGCAGCGGGTAGCAGGCAAAGACCGCGTGGCTTTCCACGAGGCCGAGATAGACGAAGGCCGAGACCATCACGCAGATCTCGAGCACCAAGAGCACGCCGCGGAAGGCCTGCAGCAGCGGCTGGCCGCTTTTGGCGGCGGCGCGCAGCCCGCCCTTGTGGCGCGCGGCCAGTGTCAGCACGAAAAGCGCGAAGAACCAGTAGCGCACCATCGTCACCATATAAACGTTGGTGGCCTCGGACAGATGCCGCGACAGACCGTCCTGCACCGAGAAGATGAAGGTGGTCAGCACCATCAGCCAGATGCCGAGGCGGGTGTTCTGCTGGGCCATTCAGGGCGTCCTTGCGAGGGGCATGTTCGCGACGGTCATATGGCGCTTGCGGCCATGGCCGGGCTGGCGGGTGACGTCGAACCCGGCCTCGGCGAGCGCGCGGCGCACATGGCCTGCGGCGGTATAGGTGGCGGCGCTGCCGCCCGGGGCGGTGTGGCGGGCGACCTCGGCCATCAGATCGGCGCCCCAAAGCTCGGGGTTCTTGGCGGGCGAAAACCCGTCGAGGAACCACGCATCGGCCTGCTGGTCCCATGCGGCAAGGGTCTGCCGCGCGTCGCCCTCAACCATGGTGAACCGCAGGTCGGGCAGCGAAAAGGCGCGGGCGTTCTGCTGCCAGAAGGGCGCAAGTTCCGCGGCGATATCCGAAAGCTCGGGAAAGGCGGCCTGCGCGCGCAGCATGTCCTCGGCGGCGAGGGGGAAGGCTTCGAAGGTGGTGAAACGCAGGGTGCCGGGGATGCCCTCTGCACGCCAGAGCGCCAGCGTCGCCAGAAGGTTCAGCCCGGTGCCGAAGCCCAGTTCGGCCACATGAAACCCATCCACCAGCCGCGCTGGCAGATCATTGCCCGCGTGGAACGTGTGGCGGGTTTCGGCAAGCCCGTTCTCGAGCGAATAATAGGGATCGTCGAAGCGCGGTGAGACCGGCACGTCTCCGTCCCGCCACTCCGGGGTATCGGGGGGCAGCAGGGGATCGGGCCGGGGGGTGTCGGGCTGGCTCATTCTGCGCACCTGTCCTAGAACTGTGATCCTACATGAAGCGGAGTGGTCGGAATGGCAAGCGGGCAGAATGGCGTGGATGTGACGGTGCGCGGGGCGGGGATTTTCGGCCTGTCGATCGCATGGGCCTGCGTGCAGCGCGGCGCGCGGGTGCAGGTGGTCGATCCCTTCGGCGCGGGCAGCGGATCGAGCGGCGGGCAGGTGGGGGCGCTGGCGCCGCATGTGCCCGAGAACTGGAACCCCAAGAAGGCGTTCCAACTGGAAAGCCTGCTGATGGCGGCGGGATTCTGGGCCGCTGTGGAGGAGACCGGCGGCGTCTCGGCGGGCTATGGCCGTCTGGGGCGTTTGCAGCCGCTGGCCGACGACAAGGCGGTGGATCTGGCGCGCGGGCGCGAAGAGACAGCGCGGCAGCTTTGGGGCGATCACGCGGTCTGGCGGGTGATCAAGGCAGAAGAGGCGGGGGATTGGGCGCCGGTCTCTCCCACCGGGCTGCTGGTGCATGACACGCTGACCGCACGGATGAACCCGCGCCGCGCCTGCGCTGCGCTGGTCGCGGCCTTGGCGGTGCGCGGCGTGGAGGTGCAGCCAGAGGCCGAGGACGCCGGGCAGGTGCTTTGGGCTGCGGGCTGGCGCGGGCTCGAGGATCTGTCGCAGGCGCTTGGCAAGAGGGTCGGCACCGGGGTGAAGGGCCAGTCGGTGAGCCTGCGCTTCGATGCGGGCGATGTGCCGCAACTCTTTGCGGGCGGGCTGCATGTGGTGCCGCACAGCGACGGCACGGTGGCCATCGGCTCGACCTCCGAGCGCGAGTTTGACGATCCAACCGCCACCGACGCGCAATGCGACGATCTGGTCGCCCGTGCCGCGCTGGCGGTGCCCGCGCTGCATGGCGCCGAGGTGATCGAACGCTGGGCCGGGGTGCGCCCGCGCGCGCGCAGCCGCGCGCCGATGCTGGGCGGCTGGCCGGGGCGCGAGGGTGCGTTCATCGCCAACGGCGGCTTCAAGATCGGCTTCGGCATGGCCCCCAAGGTGGCGCAGGTCATGGCCGATCTGCTGCTCGAAGGGCGGGACGAGATCCCTGAGGGCTTTCGGGTCGAAGACTCCCTCTGATCGCCTTGGCCTTCCCGCCTGCATCTGCAACCATATGCAAATGATCCGGCATGGCCGCGCCGCAATGCGCCCCGCGCTGCCGGGTCGAGACAACAGGAGAGACCCGCGTGACCCACGCAGACGACATGGCCCGCATCGCCGAAACGGCGAAAAGCTGGCGCCGCAGCATCCACGAACAGCCCGAACTTCTTTACGATCTGCCCATCACCGCCGCCTTTGTCGAAGAAAAGCTGAAGGGCTTTGGCGTCGATGAGATCGTTCCCGGCATCGCCAAGACCGGCATCGTGGCGCTGATCAAGGGGGCCAAGGGCGAGGGCCCGGTGATCGGGCTGCGCGCCGATATGGATGCGCTGCCGATGGACGAGAAGACAAACCTTCCCTACGCCTCGAAGATCCCCGGCATGATGCACGCCTGCGGCCATGACGGGCATACGGCGACGCTGCTCGCTGCCGCGCAATATCTTTGCGAGACGCGCGACTTCGCGGGCACCGTGGCGCTGATCTTCCAGCCCGCCGAAGAGGGTGGCGCGGGCGCACGCACGATGATCGAGGAAGGGCTGCTGGAACGCTTCGGCATCGAAAGCGTCTATGCGATGCACAACAAGCCGGGACTGCCGGTGGGCCAGTTCGCCACGCGCGCCGGCCCGCTGATGGCGGCGGGGGACCGCTTTGTGGTGACGGTGACCGGGCGCGGCGGCCATGCCTCGGCACCCACCATGTCGATCGACCCGGTGGTCGCGGCGGCGCATCTCATCGCCTCGGCGCAGACGCTGGTGTCGCGGTTTTCCGATCCCTTCGATCAGGTGGTGGTTTCGATCACCTACCTCGAGGCCGGGTCGGGCAGGGCGCTCAACGTGATCCCCGACACCGCCACGTTCGGCGGCACGATCCGCACGATGAATTCCGAGACAAGGGCCGAGATCGAGGGCCATCTGCGCCGCCTTCTCAACGCCGGGGCCGAACAGTTCGGCTGCGAGGCCGAGCTTGACTGGCGTCCGGGCTATCCGGTCACCGCCAACGATGCCGGCAAAGCCGCCGTGGCCGTCGGCGCGGCGGCGGCTGTGGCGGGGCCCGAGAATGTCGATGACAATTGCGACCGGATGATGGGCTCGGAGGATTTCTCCTACATGCTGGAGCAGCGCCCGGGTGCCATCGTCTGGTACGGCAATGGCGACAGCGCCGAGCTGCACAACCCCTCGTATAACTTCAACGACGAGGCGATCCTGCCCGGTATGCGCTATTGGGTCGAACTGGTCGCACGGGAGCTTGCGGCATGAGCGAGGTGAGACTTCCGTTTGACGAGTTGGTCGGTCTGCTGACGCGGATCTTTGAAGGTCAGGGTCTGCCGCCGCGCGTGGCGCAGGTGCTGGCGACCAATTGCGCCACCTGCCAGCGTGACGGCGGGCTGAGCCACGGGGTGTTCCGTATTCCGGGCTATGTCTCGACGCTGCAGAGCGGCTGGGGCAATCCCAGCGCCATGCCGGTGATCGACGAGGACGGCGGCACGCTGATCCGGGTCGATGCGCGGGGCGGCTTTGCACAGGTGGCGCTGGCCGAGGCGCGCGCGCGTCTGGTGGCGAAAGCGCGGGCCGAGGGCGTCGCGGCGCTGGCGATCCGCAACTCGCAGCACTTCAGCGCGCTCTGGCCGGATGTGGAGCCCTTTGCCGAAGAGGGGCTGGTGGCGCTGAGCGTGGTCAACTCGATGGCCGTGGTGGTGCCGCCGGGCGGCAAGACGCCGGTCTTCGGCACCAACCCGATGGCCTTTGCCGCGCCGCGCGCGGGGCAGGCGCCCTATGTCTGGGATCAGGCGGCCAGCGCTCTGGCGCATGGCGACGTGCAGATCGCCGCGCGCGAGGGGCATGAGCTGAGGCCCGGGACCGGCGTCGATGCCGAGGGCCAGCCGACCAATGATCCGAATGTCATCCTGAACGGTGGCGCGCTGCTGCCCTTCGGCGGCCATAAAGGCGCGTCGATTGCCATGACCATCGAGATCCTCGCCGCCGCCTTCACCGGCGGGGCCTTCTCGACCGAGGTGGACTGGTCGCAGCACGAAGGGGCGAAGATCCCGCTCACCGGTCAGTTCCTGCTGGTGATGGACCCCGAGCACGGCGGCAGCCACGGCTTTGCGACCCGTGTCGCCGCGCTGTCAGACACGGTGCGTGCGGCGGGGCAGGAGCGCCTGCCGGGCGACCGCCGCGCAGTGGTGCGCGCCGAAGCCGAGCAAAAGGGCGTCGCGCTGACCGAGGCCGATATGGAGATGCTGCAGAGCTATCTCTAATCCGCGAAAGGCTGCCGGGGATAAATTGTCACCGGCAGCCTTAACGCAGCGCGAGGCTCAGCGCTTCTTCTTCATCGCGTCCATCAGCGCCGCGCCAAGCGCGCCCTGACCACCGCCAGAGCCGCCCTTGGAGGCACCTTTGGGCCCGCTGCTCATCGGCCCGCGCGGGCCCTTGCCGGGGCCGCCCTTGCCGCGCGGTGCGCCGCCGCGCCCTTTGTCGGGCTGGGCGCGCCGGTCCTGCGCCGCCTCGCGACCGCTGCCATCCTTGCGCATCGAAAGCCCGATGCGCTTGCGCGGCACGTCCACCTCGGTGACGCGGACCTTCACCACGTCGCCCGCCTTCACCACCTCATGCGGGTCCTTCACGAACCGGTCTGCCAGCTGGCTCACATGCACCAGACCGTCCTGATGCACGCCGATGTCGACGAATGCCCCAAAGGCCGCGACGTTGGTCACCGTCCCCTCAAGCATCATGCCGGGGCGCAGGTCGGTGATCTCTTCCACGCCATCGGTGAAACTGGCGGTGACGAAGTCGGGGCGCGGGTCGCGGCCGGGCTTTTCCAACTCCGAGAGAATGTCGCGCACCGTGGGCAGGCCGAAAGCGCCGTCGACGAACTCTTCGGCGCGCAGCCCCTTGAGCGCCTGTGGCTGGCCCATGATCTGGCGGATGTCGCGCCCGCAGGCGGCGACGATCTTGCGCGCCACGCCGTAGGCCTCGGGGTGGACCGAGGAGGCGTCCAGCGGCTCGGCCCCGTCGCGGATACGCAGGAATCCCGCGCATTGCTCGAAGGCTTTCGGCCCCAGCCCCGCCACCTTCAGCAGCGCCTTGCGCGAGGGGAAGGCGCCAGTGCTGTCGCGGTGGCTGACGATGGATTGTGCCAGCGACGGGCCGAGGCCCGCCACATGCGCCAAGAGCGGCGCCGAGGCAGTGTTGAGATCGACGCCCACGGCGTTCACCGCGTCTTCGACCACCGCCTCGAGCGTCTGCGCCAGTTTGCGCTGGTCGACGTCGTGCTGATATTGGCCGACGCCGATGCTTTGGGGCGTGATCTTCACCAGTTCGGCCAGCGGGTCCTGCAGGCGGCGGGCGATGGACACCGCGCCGCGCAGCGAGACGTCGAGATCGGGGAATTCCTTGGCCGCCGTTTCCGAGGCGGAATAGACTGAGGCCCCGGCTTCGGAGACCACAACCTTGGTCGGCTTCGTCACGCTCGCGGGCAGCAGCTTCAGCACGTCGCCCACAAGCCGTTCGGTCTCGCGGCTGGCGGTGCCATTGCCGATGGCGATGAGCTCGATCTTATGGCGCGCGATCAGCTCCATCAGCGTGGCGGTGGCGCCGCGCGTGTCGTTCTTGGGCTGGAAGGGATAGATCGTCGCGGTGTCGAGCACCTTGCCGGTGGCATCCACCACGGCGCATTTTACCCCAGTGCGGATGCCGGGATCGAGGCCCAGCGTCGCCTTGGACCCGGCGGGGGCGGCCAGCAGCAAGTCCTTGAGGTTGCGCGCAAAGACCGCGATGGCCTCTTCATGCGCGCGGCGCCGCAGCTCGGTCATCAGGTCCACATACATCGACAGGCTCAGCTTCACCCGCCACGTCCAATCGGCCACGCCGCGCAGCCATTTGTCGCCAGCGCCGTCGCCGCGGATGCCGATGGCCGCAGCCACGATGTCCTCGCCGCGGCGGGTCGAGACCTCGGGGTCGGGGGCGATATCGACGGTGACCACCTCTTCCTTCGAGGCGCGCAGGATCGCCAGCGCGCGGTGCGAGGGAATATCGGACCATTTCTCGCGGTGGTCGAAATAGTCCGAAAACTTGGCGCCTTCCTGCTCCTTGCCCGGGGCGACCTTGGCGGTGATGAAGGCCTCGGCGCGCATGAACTCGCGCAGGGTGCCGAGCAGCGCGGCGTTCTCGGTCAGCTCTTCGCCAAGGATGTCGCGTGCACCGTCGAGCGCGGTCTTCACATCGGCGACGTTCTCGCCGAGGTAGCCCTCGGCCAGCTTGGCCGGATCGGCGTTGCGGTTCTCTTCGATGGCGCGCAGCAGCGGCTCGAGCCCGTTCTCGCGGGCGATCATCGCGCGGGTGCGGCGCTTGGGCTTATAGGGCAGGTAGATGTCTTCGAGCGCGGCCTTGGTCTCGGCGCCTGCGATGGATTTCTCCAGCGCGTCCGTCAGCTTGCCCTGTTCCTTGATCGAGTCGTGGATGGCGCGGCGGCGGGCTTCCATCTCGCGCAGATAGGTGAGCCGTTCCGACAGGTTGCGCAGTTGCGTATCGTCGAGCCCGCCGGTGACTTCCTTGCGGTAGCGCGCCACGAAGGGCACCGTGGCGCCACCGTCGAGCAGTTCAACCGCCGCCGTCACCTGCTTCGGGCTGGCCTGAATTTCACGCGCGATGGTGCTGGCGATGCGGGTCTGGGTGTCCACGGGGCGGCCTCCTTGGGGTCTTTCGGCGGGGTGGTTCGGCGGTCTTCGGGAAGGCTGGTGTAGCCTTGCCGCGCCGCTGCGCCAAGAGGCGCGTTGCGCGGCGGCTGATCCTTGCGCGGTTTGCATTGGCGAGGCGTTAGCCGGGCGAGCGCCTGCCCGTGGGGTGGCGCTGCGAGTTTGGAGGTGGGCGCTTTACCCCAGCCACGTCCGAGTGATTTCCGAGCGCAGTGCTACGATGAAAAGCGCCAGCCCGCCGGGACGGGCAGGCACTCACCCGGCGGCCTTCGGCCTTGATTCCGGGCGGGTGCGCAGCGCGTCTAGGTCCTAACACGGATATTTGCGCGCGCCGCGCGTGGTCACCGGCCCTCAGGGAGCCAACACCCGCACGCCATCCATCTGCGAGATTTGCCAGACATCTTCGTCGTATAGCTCGGTGAGCATATCCACATAGGCCGCGTCCCAGCCGGGCATGTCGAGCTCTTCTTCCATCGCCTCGGGCAGCGCGTATTTTTCCAAGAAGGCCGCCATCACCCGGCGCTTCTGAGCCTCGCTCACCTGCGGGTTCTCACGCAGGAAGCCGCGGAACCGCTGCATCGCCTCGGGGCTGACAAGCTCGGAGAAGAGATCGAAGCTGCCGATGATCTTGCGCTCGGCCTCGATCCCGGCGGCTTCGCGCAGGATTTGCCCCCAGAGAAGCGGCGTATCCTCGTTGCACCACAGCAGCAGCGGCACATCCGGCAACGCCTGCCGGATCCGGGCGATAAGGTCGGACCAGCGCAGCTGCATCGGGTCGGCCCCGGCCAGAAAGCTTTCGGGGGTCTCATGCGGCGTCGCGCGCAGCATCGCCGGGATCCACGTGGCGAAATCGCGCAGACCGATGAGGATTTGCAGATCATCGCCATCGAAGATCTTGGCCACCGCCTGCAGCCGCCGCTCGGCCTTGCGGTAAATCTCGCCGCCTTCGAGCGCCAGTTTGGGCACCGACAAAAGCGTCTCGTGGCTGAGGATCACCCGTTTCACCAGCGCCGGATCCTCGCTGAGGATCGCGTCGAGCATCACCTCGCGCGCCTCGGGCGCCGGGGCTCCCGCGCCAAGCTGGCTGACCACTTCCGAGAGCAACATGCGATAGCGCGAGGGGCCGGGAATGGAGATGCCTTCGCGGTGAAAATCGCAGGCGTTGCGCAGCAGTCCCTTGAGCAGCCGGTCCTCGTCCGTGCAATGGACGCCGATGTGAAGAATGACCTGCATGGCCCTGTGGTTCCGCCTGCTCTTTCGATTGCCTTTAGGGCGCACTATAAGCGCTTTGCGCCCGAGCGAAACCGCGCGCGACCCAGAGGGATCCACGAAGGAGCCGCCATGAGCCTTGCCGACAACAGCGCCCCCCGCCGCTTTCGCGCGCGCTGGCCGAGCCCGTGGTCGCTGGGGGCGGCGCTGATCGCGTCTGTGGTGGTGGCGCCGATCCTCGCGGTGCTCTGGATCGCGCTCTTTCCAAGCGAGAACATCTGGCCGCATCTCGTGTCGACGACGCTGCCGCGCTATTTCGGCAATACGCTGAAACTGATGGCTGGGGTTGGCCTGCTGGCCGGGGCCGCCGGATCGGGGGCCGCATGGCTGATCGCGCGCTACGAGTTCCCCGGACGGCGCTGGCTCGAATGGCTGCTGCTGCTGCCACTGGCGATCCCGGCCTATGTGGGCGCCTATGCGCTGGTGGATTTTCTGGAATACGCCGGGCCGGTGCAGACCGGGCTGCGGCAGATCTTTGGCTGGCAGACCTCGCGCGACTATTGGTTCCCCGAGATCCGATCCATGGGCGCGGCGATCCTCGTGCTCTCTGCGGCGCTTTACCCCTATGTCTACCTGCTCGCACGCAACGCCTTCCGCGAGCAGCCGGGCAGCGCCGATGAGGTGGCGCGCTCGCTGGGGCAGGGCGCCTTTGCCCGGTTCTGGCGGGTGGGGCTGCCGCTGGCGAGGCCCGCGATCGCCGCGGGCATGGCGATCGCGATGATGGAAGCGGTGAATGATTTCGGCACGGTCGATTACTTCTCGGTGCAGACGCTGACCACCGGCATTTTCAGCGTCTGGCTGCAGAGCAACAACGCGGGCGGCGCGGCGCAGATCGCCGGGACGGTGCTGGCGCTGGTGATCCTGCTGGTGCTGCTGGAGAAGGGCTCGCGCCGGAAGATGCGGTTCTTCAACCTCTCGTCGCGCCACCGCCCGGTGCCGCGTACGCGGCTCGCGGGGGGCTGGGCATGGGGGGCCGCGCTGGCCTGCGTCATTCCCTTTGCCATGGGCTTTGTGCTGCCGGCATGGGTGATCCTCGGGCACGCGCTCGACAACGCGGGCGCTTGGTCGGACCCGGATCTCTGGCGCGCCGGAGCGAACACGCTCAGCGTTGGCGGCATCGCTGCGGTGCTGACCGTGCTGGGCGGGGTGTTTCTGGTCTATGGCGTGCGCCTGTCGGGGCGGCAACTGCCGCGGCTGCTGCTGCCGGTCAGCACCATCGGCTACGCGGCACCCGGCGCCGTGCTGGGCGTCGGCATCCTGATCCCGCTCGCCGCGGTGGATCACATGCTCGCCGACGGCGTCGAGGCGCTCACCGGCGTGGACATCGGCCTCGTGCTGACCGGCTCGGCCTTTGCGCTGGTGCTCTCCTACTTCGTGCGCTTCTTCGCCATCGCCCAAGGCGCGGCGGACGCCGCAATGGGCCGGGTCTCGCCCAACCTCGCACGAGCAGCCCGGTCGCTCGGTCGCACACAAGGCCAGACCCTGCGCGAGGTCTATGTGCCGCTGATGCGCGGCTCGGTCGCCTCGGCGCTGCTGCTGGTCTTCGTCGATTGCGTGAAAGAGCTTCCCGCAACGCTGCTCCTGCGCCCGTTCAACTACGAGACGCTGGCAACCCGCGTGCATGATCAGGCATCGCTGGAGAACCTCGGAGGCGCCGCCCCCGCCGCAGTGCTGGTGATCGGCGTCGGTCTGGCGGCGGTTGGACTTCTGGCAAAGGCAAATCGGTGAAATCCCCCTTGCACCCGGTGGCCAAGCTGGCATATCCCTGCGCCCACGGTGCCCCTATAGCTCAGCTGGTAGAGCAACTGATTTGTAATCAGTAGGTCCGCGGTTCGAGTCCGTGTGGGGGCACCACTTTTCCTGCCTAAGTGTTTGAAAAGACAGGAAAGTGAAAGGTGGCCGCTACGGCGGCCCCCCAAGTAGCCCCCCAAGCGCACGCGCATTACGACGCAACGTCTTGCAACGCTTCGGTACGGTTTTCGAGGAACGCCTCGACCTCCGAGACTTTGAGCAGCGACATCGCACCCTTCTTATGGATGCGAATCTGGCCCGCGGCCGCCCATCGGTAGAAGGTCACCCGGTGGATGCCGAAAACCTCCTGAGCCTGCGCCAGACGGACGTAGAGCGGCTTGATTGATGCGGTCATTTTGGAAACTCCTCGTTGCGATGACATGCAACACCCTGAAACGGCGGGCAGGGGTGGCAGGGTGGCAGCGACCGGAATCCAAACGCCGGAGGCTTGCCACCCCCGGCGCCGGGCACGAAAAAGCCCGCCCGGCACCTGCATGCCGAGCGGGCTACGGGGCGCAGGAAGTCGCCCCGGATTGGCTCCGTTAATCGCCGGAGCCTGCGCGGCCTGTTAGCGAGGCCGCGCGACGAGAGCCGCCGAAGCGACCACCCTCGCGGGTCTGGATGGCGTGGCCGACAAGGGTGCCGACAACGCGCTTGGTAACGCTCTCGACCGCAAGGCGGCTGCCCCGGTCGGTGAGATAATCAGGATGGCTGCGGAAGGCGTCGGTCACCGCGCCCTCGACGAGCCGCCACAGCTGGCGATGCGCCGCGTGTTTCATCGCCGCACGAGACGGGCGCGGGTTGCGGTGCAGATCAGCCATGACGCCGCTCCTGCGGGCGCAGATCGAAGCCGAGGGTGGGGCGCGCCTCATAGGGCAAGGGGCAGCCATCCGGGCCCAGCACGCGCGAGATGGAGGCGCGCTCCGCCTCGAGCGCGGTGTCGGCATAGGCATGCGCCTCATCGCCGAGCCACCAGGGCGGCGCGATCCAGACCGCCATCAGTGCATCCTCCGCGGCGGTGGCGCGTCCCGAAGGATGCGGCGCGAGATCGAGAACGCCTGCGCGGTGGCGGCAAGCCACCCGGCGGTGCCCTCGGTATCGAGCGCGGCTGCCATCAGCAGAAGCAGCCGGGCCTCCTCGTGGCTTTCAGGCGCGATCACCCGGGCGGTTTGTAGCAGGGCGAGGGCGCGGCACTTGGTGCAGCCGCAGCCAAAATCGATGCTCGCCTCGGTCACAGGTTGGTCGTTCCGCATTCATGCGTCTCCCAGATAGCCTCGAGTTCTTGGCGGGGGCAGGGTGCGTCGGGCACGAGCGCAAAGCCCTTCGCGACCGCCTCGATGAGCCCACGCTCATGCAGCAGCGCATTGATCACGGCGGCAAGAATGACCTGCCCGAGCCGCTCGTCGGTGAAATGCGGCATCACCCGCGCCCCGACGATCGCGCGCAACTTTGAGCCGAGTTCGTCGGGCAGCACCGGAGAGTCGGAGAGCAGCTTGCCCAACTTGTTGATCGAGGTGTCGATCTCGCCGATGCGCGAGAGCGAGCGCGCCAGCGCCTGCACCTGCTCGGGCGTCATGGGATCAGGAAGCGACATCGAGTGCCTCCCCACTATGTGTGGCCTGATCCCAGCGCAGGACGCGCGCGGCGCGCGGGCGCGGCCCGGGTTCGAGCACGAGCACGACCGCCTCGCCGGGCGCAGGCGCGGTCGGCAGAGCGTCCAGCGCGTCCATGGAGAAGAAGACATCGCGCCCCGGATAGCCGAAGGGTATGGCAAAGCCGAAGCCGCGGCGGAAGTCGAAGAGCTTCACCCGAGCGGCGACGATGTGGTCGGGAATGGGCACCTCCGGCTCGGGCGTGCCGCCCTCAATGGAGAGCACCCGGATGGCCTCGAGGCCCTTTGGCGAGGGGCGATACTCGACCTCGACAGTGGCGCCCTGCGGCGGCGCTTCGAAGCCACACTCGCGCAGGATGGAGAGGTGGAGGAAGATATCGTCGCCCTCGGGCAGAGTGACGAAGCCATAGCCGCGCTCCGAGCGGAAGCGCTTTGCGGCGCATTTAGCGATTTCAGACATGGGTAAACACCAGATTGCAGGCTGACCATTTCAGCCAAGGTCAGCGTGCAATCGGGGGCAGGGGTGGCAGGGTGGCAGCGACCGGATTCCAAACGCCGGGGCTGTGCCACCCAGATAAAATAGGGATGTCCGCATACCGTGTATGTGCGCTTCGTCATTTCGCTGAAGGGCCTATATTGCTTAGCTTTTCCTTCTGAGGACGCCCTTGCTACACCAACGCTTTCGCCGCTTTCTCGACGCCCTCGACGCCCTCGACGCCCTCGACGCCCTCGACGCCCTCGACGCCCTTAACCCGGCCCAAATCGAAGGCGCCCAGACGAAGATGCAAGATCTCCGACAAAAGACGGAAACGATCCCGGCGGTCGAAGCACGGGCAAACCAAGATCACAAGAGCCCCTTCTGCGGCGAGGAGAGCCGCCAGAAGTGGGGCCGCACGCGGACCAAGGTCTAGCGCTACCGCTGCACCGGCTGCCAGAAGACCTATTCGGGCCGAACCGGCAGCGCCATCGGCCGCATCCATCGCCCAGACCTGTTAATGGTGGCGCTACGGGATGTGCTGGACACCACTGCACCGCAGTCGGTGCGCAAGCTCGCGAGACGGCTCGGGCCCAACAGATACATGGTCTGACGCCGGCGGATGCTAGTGTTTTTGATCATCGGGAGCAGGAGGTCATCGCCGAGTTTCTCCGGGATCATCGAGGCGGATGAGACCTAGAAGCGAGAGTCGCGGAAGGGAGCGCGAGAATTGGTCCGCCACTTCGCCGATCCACAGAGTGTCCCGCGGCCGCCGCGACCTCGCTGGGAAGACTTCACGACGCAAGGGATGAAGATGAAGCAGGGTCTCTTTAAATGGCAACTCTCCATCCTCACGGTCGCCGACCGTGGCGGTTCAGTTCTCGCCTCTTGCGGCGGCTACCGAACCGCAAGTGTGCCACAGCGGAGCGCGCCATGACGCCTCTGGTGCCGGATGATGCCGTGCTCTTCTCCGACGGTGCCAACGGCTGCAAGAACCTCGCAGCGGCAGCCGGTTTCGAGCACTCCGTTGTCGGCAGCAAGCCAAACACGCGCGTGACCTCAGGCTGCTATTACATCCAGAACGTGAACTCGCTCCACGCCCGGTACAAGAGCTTCATCAAGCCCTTCTGCGGACCAGCCGCGAAGAACTTCAGCGGCTACATCCGCTGGATGGAGGTGCGGCTGGCGGGGATGCGACCTGCGGAGCTTGTCCAGGCATCGTAAATCCGGTGACATGGCAGAGGTCCGCTTCGAGCCCCTATCTGACCGCGTTGCTCGCAGGGGATTTCGCACCTGCGGCATGGGCGCGCCCATCCCTACCGGCCCATTCCGGTCATTCGCGCCAGGCGCAGCGGATGACCGGTCCCAGCCCAAACTCGCCGTCAGCCTTGCGGTGCCCTTCTGGCGAAGCGGACCTCCGTCCAGAAAGGCCGGGGCGACCAAGGAGCGGACCTTCCTGCCGTTCGCTGCATGCGCAACGTTGGTCGCGAGCAGCGGCGGCAATGTGCAGGAAGCGGTCCTTTCAGAGCTCGATTAACCCACCGGAAGCTGCCTTTCAGGCGGGCGCAGCGATCGGCCCCTCTGAGCGCAAATGCGGCGTTCGAAACCCAACTATGCCTTGACGCACGTCAAGGCATACGCATTCCAAAACTAGTATGTTTGGGGCTATCCGATTTTCGTCATCATGGAGGATGAGACGATGGCAAGAGGTGGAAGCGGAAATGGAGCTGGTGTCGGTGGCGGCAACGGTGGAGGTCGGCCAACCGGGGCCGGGGTCAAAAAGGGCGAACTCTTTGGTGACATGTATGTCCTGCTGAGGGACCTTGATCCGACCGATGGGGATGGAGGAAACGGCGAGCCCGTACTCGACGGTAATGGTAACCCTATTCTGGTGGGTTCGGATGGCGATCCGATCTTCTACGTCGCCGACCCGGCTTCTGAAGACCCGGCCAATCCTGACTGGATTCTCGATCCTGACCGGGAAGCCTTCACCCTGGAGGTCGAACTGGAGCGCGCCAACGTTGCGCGAGCACCGGACAAGGTCATGGAAAAAGCCTTGGACGCCGCCCTCGAAAAGATCGCGACGGCAGATCCCGGAAGTGTCGGAACCGACTTGGCGGGGCGCATTACCTATGAAATCGACGGGACCGAGGCGACCATAGACTCGCCAGTGGAGAACCTCGCGCTCTACAGATACCTGATGACTCAAGATGCTGATGGAAGCGACGCCGGAGGATGGTCAATTGACTTGATCACCGCGTGGCCCGAGCCTCTGCAGGCTCTTGTCGGTGATGATCCAGAAAACCCGGCATGGGATCCGTCTAGCCTGCTGGGTGCGGCCTTCTCCAAGGAGGGTGAGGTGACTCTGGACGGGATGCTCTATGAGAACAGCGTTCTGGGAGTAAACGCAGTTTCGCAATCGCAGTCAGGAGTCGACATCGACTATTTCGAATTCAGCGATGCGGGCGGGGAAACCTACAACTATGACCGGAACGCTCGGTATGACGGAGTTGAGGTCGGCTATTACATGAACATCGATGACGATCCCGATCTTGAGTACCAAGAAGGGTTCATCATGGACCTCGTGTTCGGCGGCGAAGGGTGGGACGACAACTATCTTGTCTTGGCCGATGGCGGCCAGTCCTTCACCGAAGAGGATGCCACTGGCTCGGGCGCGAATGATTTCGCTCAGGCTGCTGACGATGCCCGCGCCGTCATTTTCTTCATGCACGAGTACAATGCTTTCGCACTTGAGATCGCCTGAAGCTCTGGAACGACGCGGCGCCTAAGCCGGTGCCGCGTCTTCACGGACATGTCCCGGGAGGGAGGAATACCCTATGAATTCTCGAAACAAAATTGTGCCGTTCGGACATGACGATGGACACGACGAAGAGCCGCTTCTCGTTGAGGGAACCAACCATCGAGACGAGATAATCACAGGCGGCGGACCGCAGTTTATCCTTGCCGGCAACGGCAGGGACACCATTCGGGCTGGCGGCGGGCCTGACATCATCGAAGCTGGAAACGGCGATGATGAGGTATTCGCCGAAGGCGGTCCGGACAAGGTCTGGGGCGGGAATGGTAATGACTTCATCGATGGAGGCGGCGGCCCAGACACCATAGACGGCGGACGGGGAAACGATACGATCATCGGCGGTGCCGCTGCCGACGTTTTAACAGGAGGCCCTGGCCGCGATGTTTTCGTTTACCGTTCCGCAAGTGAAGCTTCGGGCCACGGCAATCACGAAGAGGAAGAGGACAGCGACGACGGATCTCCCGAAACGATCACGGATTTCCACGTCGGGACAGACGTCTTCGATTTCAGTGCGATAGGAACCGTAGCTTCCTTTTCGGAAGGACCGCAGGAGGGCGCCGTCTGGGCAGTGCAGCAGGGCTCGAACACGATGCTTTACGTCGACACGAACGGAAGTCTCGAAGGGGACCACCCTGCGGAGATGCAAGTCCTTCTCCTTGACGTCGTGGCCGCTGATCTCAGCGTCGACGATTTCATTTTCTGACGAATGCACGCCGTGAAGGGCCTTCCGACTGCGACACAAGTTTTGGGCATGTGCGATGGGAAGGGGTCGGCGTCCGCCGATCCCTTCGGTAACTCGCAATTGGTACAAGAGGTCGCTCCCCAAATTGTAGATCATAAAGGCACGACACCAGTACCTACGACGAAGCTCCACTTCGTCGGGCGAACTGGTCGAGCGGAGTCGCGTGGCGAAGGTCGGCTTCACTTAAACCCGCTGGATGACTCAATGGTGACCTTTGAGCTGACTCCGGACTTGTGCGTTGCCTGGCCGGCCGGCAGGAGCACTGATCGAGCCGCTTGGGCTCACTTCCAGTCGCACGTCGCATGAAAGCCATGGTGCGGGATAACCGACCTTCCCCGTTCCACCTTACAACCATCTTTCAATTTAATCATAACTCCAAATCCCCTGGTCATACCTTTCCCATTTGCCATCAGGGCGCTCTCTACTCTCAAAATTATAAGGGGACGAATGCCAAACATCGACTTCATTTTCGAGCGTATCCAAGAGGTATGTCCCGTAGGTCGTTTCTACAAGAAGCACGGCGTGGGAGCTTAAAGTGCGACGATGTTGTACAATTGCGATAGTCATCGCTCCACGGGGAAGGCCCTGCTGAACGAGCCATTCTCTTTTGTATAAGGAAATATCCTCGCAATCACCGAAGCCGGCTGCGGGGAAAGCCCAGTATTCCTCGACCCCGTAGAGTTCTAAGTCTGTCACGCTGCAGTCTATGGCCCGCCTCGCTGCTTCATTAGCGGCCTCAAGGAGCAAGATGGTATCTGGCAGATAGGAGATCTCGTGCGGTCCTGACAGGTCGCAATGTTTGGGATTCCGGATGCAGTACGAGGTATAAGGAGAATGGGAGTCTCGCAATTCCGCAATGGGTAAACTCAAGTTACGCGCTGGCTCAGCGGACAGGGGATATGCAAAATATAGGTCAGATATATAGCTAACGATGATCGCCTGAAATATTCCGCGCAAGTGCATTTTCAGAGCTCCACGCTATGTCAGTTAAAGCCGCGTAAACCTCTTGGTACCGTGAGCCCAAAGGATTCTTCTTGTTCATCGTCAATGACACGGACTGAGTATACGCACACTATGATCGCCACCTGGGCACTGATTGCTCGCCAGGAGAGGGATCGTCATGTTGAGCACCAACCAAATTGCATTCTTTGCCGTCTTCGGAGCTGGTCTTGTGACGTTCGGAGGTTCCGCACCGGCTCTAGCGGATGAAGCGGGCGAGAGGGAATATCTCGTTGCTTGCGCGGGTTGCCATGGAGAAAGCGCGATGGGCGATGGGCCGCTTGCGGGCCTCTTGAACATCTCAACTCCGGGCCTGCTGCAGCTTGCTCAGGCAAACAACGGGACATTTCCCTTCGAAGCGGTTCTAGCGACCATCGACGGCCGCGACGGCGTTAGGGCTCATGGTGAGCCGATGCCGGTATGGGGCGAGCGATTCCAGGCTTCAGCCACCAGCCAGCGTGGTGAAACCTCAGAGATGGTCGCCAGAGGCCGTATCCTGTCTCTCGTTTACTACTTGGCCTCAATCCAGCAGTAGCTGCACTAAGTCCGTTCCTTGGCGGTCTTCATCCGACTACGAGCAAATGACCGGAAGGCAGTCAATTGGGTCTAGGCGCGCACAGGTCCACTACCTCTGGTTTGGCAATTCAAGGGGACTGACAGCTTTGGCCCTGAGCAGGGCGCGGGCACATGCGTCTGCAAAGGGGCTGGGAGCGGACGAATGCACCCGCAGCGAAGCTCCGGCTCAATCTCGGTCAGTTTGGGCTCGGAGGGGCCGATCGCTGCACTCCGCCTGAACGGCAGCTTTCGAGGTGTGAACCGTGCTCGGCAAGGTCCGGTTACTGCGCATTCCTGCCGTTCGTCCAAGATGCAGCGAACGACCGCTCCCCGCCCTTTCTCCCTCCTGACTTCGTGGCGCAGCGTAAATCGAGCACATGCGGCGAACGGCTGAAAGTCTCGCATAGCGGACCAACGCGGTTTGCGGACACCCCAGAAAAATATGGCGCGGTGCGGGGTGACACGCCGTCACCCCTCCGCCATCCCTAGCGCGGTGGCGGGGCAGCGTCAGGCTGCCGCGTCGTCGCCCGTTTTCCACGGGTGAGCGTTGGCGGTAGCCGCCGGGCCGGTGATCTGCACGTAAGGATCGCCGCTCGGCAGGGTGCCATCGGAGGTGGCCTCCTTCCACGCGGTGAGCTCTTTCCAAGTGCCGACCGCATCGTCGAGGAAGCCGATGAACCGGGTTTCGTTGAGTACGCCGGAGACCGAGACGAAGCTCTCGTCGAAGACCAGCACGTCATCCACCCAGACGCGCAGAAGCTCCGCCACGTGATCGAGCGAGACGGTGATCGCCGCCTCCACCCCATCCGAGAGCGTGCCCGCCGGCGCGGTGGTGCTGGCCAGCGCCGGATAGCTGCCGTCGGCGTCGCGCAGCCCGATGCGCAAGAGCCCGCTCGAGGTGAAATATTCCACCGTCAACACCCCGTCCGAGACCGAGACCAGCAGCGGCGAGCCGTTGCTGCCGGAAAAATCCGGCGCGCCGACAAGATGCGCGGTAAAGCCTGTGACGCCGCTGCCGATCATCGCGGGATCGAGGAAAGACGGGCCCGCATCGGTGGTGGTGAAGCTCGGGTTGCCGGGGATGGTGCTGGCCAGCACCGCCGGATCCGGCAGATGCCGCAGCGGCACGCCGAGCAGATCGCTCAGCCCCACGTCGACGATGGGGAAATTCTTCCAGATCTCGTTTTGGTAGTCCTCGGGGTTTTCCAGCATGCCGCTGGCACCGCCCTCGCCAAAGCCCAGCAGCGTGGCATCGGTGAAGCTGCCGCCATCATTGGGGTAGATCCGCACCCGGCCCGCGACGATCTCGGCGCGCTGCGCCGGGGCGCCGTCGATCTGCCAGCCCATGACCTCGGTCCAATGGGCAAAACTCTCATCGAGGGCGGCCTCGCCGCGGGCAATCCGCGTGGTGGTGATCTCGCCCGCCGTGGACCAGACCTCGACATAAGAGCCATCGCTCTGCCACGCGCACATGTCGAAGGCGGGGATCGCCCAGGAGGTGACGCCAATGCCGCGCAGCACCGCATGGCCGATCATCCGCGCGCGGTTGATCATCCCGCCCTCGACATCACGCGCCGGATGGGCGCTGTCGGTCCAGCCGCCGGCGCCATCGTCATAGCCATTGGCATAGGCGTTGAGGTTGAAGGTCAGCGCCGCGAACCGCCCGGCGAAGGCGCTGCTGGCGACCAGCGCGCGCCAGCTTGTGGTGCAGGCTTGCTTGCTCGAGTAGCTGACATAGGCATTGCCCGCGGCATCGAGCGTGGCGCTTTGCAGATCCACCGCGGGCGAAAAGCGATGCGCCCCGGCACAGGGCACCACGGTGATCGCATCGCCGTAGAGATCGCGCAGGGTGTGGGAAATGGCGATATCACCGAGCACGAAGGGCGCGGCCTCGGAATAGCTCAGCGCCGCCCCGGTCAGATCGCGCCCGAAGAGGAAGGCGGCAAAGGCCTCGCCATAGGCCTCGGCATAGCTGCCGGGCGCGGCGAACCATGAGTGCCAGAGGTATTGCACCGGCACGCCATCGGCGGTGGCGGCCTCATGCAGCGCCAGATCGTCGGCCCAGAGACGCCCGAAGCCGGCATAGCTGTCGTCCATGAGCTCCTGCACGCCGGTGCCGGCCTGCGTGTGCATGACGAGGATGATCTCGCGCCCCGGAAGATGGCGCATGAAGACATTCGCCAGGGCGACCATCGGCCCGGTGACGGTCCCGGCGGTGACCGCCGCGTCGTTGACCGCAAGGCTCTCGACCCCAGCCGCGCCGCCGTTGGTGCGGTCATGGCGCCAGAAAGTCACCCTGTCTTGGGCCACCAGCGGCTCCGCAGCCAGCTGATCGTAGAAGGCAGCCATCATCAGATCGTCCTCCGACTGGCCCCAAATCGCCAGTTTGAACGGCCCGGTGGCGGTGGCCGCGGCAGCCGCCATCAGGGCAGCGTCGAGACTGAGCATGGTCGGGAAATCGGACGTGCTGTGGAACTTGGGCATGGGTGCATCCCCCTGTGGATGAAAGGCGCCGCGTCACTCGGGCGCCAAGACCTCGTTGATGGTTTCGAGTTTGCGATTGGCACAGGTGCGCCCGCGCGCCTCGGCGATCAATGCGTCGGAAAGCTCCCCCTCGGTGGCGGGAGCGGGCCCGGGATACCCCGGGCAAGGCAGAAGAAGGTCGGCAGGAACCGCCGGTGGCGGGGCGACAACCACAAGCTCATCACGGCCCATACAGCCGCCCAGCAGTAGCGCGCAGAAGATCGGAAAGAGGCGCATCGCGGCCCTCCATTGTTTGCAACTCGTGCTCGAGCGCGGTCCAGCGCTCGCGGTCGCGCTCGGCGCGCTCGAGGTAGACGCGGTGAACCCGCGCCGCCTCCTGCGCCTGCGACAGTGCCGTGCGCGCCCCGACGAGCTCGGCTCTCGAGACCCGCAACTCCGCCTCGAGATCGGCCCGCGCTTTGACCTGCCGCGCGAACCACCAAAGGCCGCAGGCGACGATGGCGCAGAGCGCGAGCCGGAGCGCGGAGCGGATCATGCGGCCCGCGCCTCGAGGGCGGAGGAAATGCGGGCGCGGAGGGAGTCGCCGACCTCACGCGGTTTGCCGGGCGCCTTCATGCCCGGCAGCCACGTTATGTCCCATTTCCGGCGCTGCCAGACACCGAGGGTGGGCTGCACCTCGGCATGGGTCAGCACCGAGAAGGGCGTGACCGGAATGTCGTAGGTCAGGCACAGATCGGCGACCTCATCGGCAAGCAAGGCGACCTGCTCGGGGGTGACGGGATAGGGCCCCGGATGGAAGGGCGTCTCGAGCGCGCCCGCCATGGCGTCGAGCGCGACGCCGATGGCGCCGGTGTTCATCGCCCGGGTATGCGCGGCATAGACCCCATCGGTGCAATCCGCATTGGCCTCGGGCTTCAGAGCGCCAGCATAGGCGCGGGCATCCTGCCCGATCAGCAGATGATAGTGCTGCCGCTCAAGCTCGATCACCCCCGAAGCACCGGCGGTCCAATGCAGATGGATGCGGTGCAGGCCGGAGCAGTGGAAGAGCTCCGCAACGGAGCCGACCTTGCGCGCCGCCATGGCCGCGCGCTGCGCCTGCTGGGTGCGCGGGCCCCAAAGCCCGTCGATAGGGCCCGGCGAGAAGCCGAGAGCGGCGACGCGCGCCTGCAAGTCCCGAGTGGAGATCTTCATGGGGGGTAGCCTCCTGTGAAAACGAAAAAGCCCGCCTCGAGGGGCGGGCCGGGAGCGGCAAGGAGAAGGGTGTCAGCGCACCAGTACGAAAACCGGGGGCAGGATGACGAGCAAGGCCCCGAACAACACAGCGCCGAGCTTGATCATGTACCAGAAGTCCTCACAGGGTGATCGCTTCGGGCGCCGGCAAATCTTGGTCTTCTTCATTCGCTATCCCTTTCGGATTTTTGCTCTTCGATGAACCGCTCGATGATGGTCACCGAGACGAGCCCGACCAGAAACGCCGCGGCACAAAGCGTGCCCAGCGCGCCTGACATCTCCTCGGGCAATTCGCCAATCCAAGGCTTCAGCAGCGTGGGCGCGAGGGCGCCGACGCCGAAGCTGGTGCAGCTGCCAATGAAGGTAACGCGCAGACCCTCACGCCATGTGGTCTTGAGCGCGGCAGAGCGCACCGTGCCGCCCAGCGCGCCGAAGAGGGCGAGCAGGGCGCCGCGCTCGTTGAAGATTTCGCTAAACAGGTTTGGCTCATGGCTCATGACGGTACCCCCACGGTCAGATAGTGAATGGCAAGCCGAACAGAGCCGCCGGTGAAATCGGACCCCAAGGCAGTCAGCCGGATGGGCGTATCGGCATAGAACGCCTGCGGCCCGATCACGCCGAGGTTGGTAGAGCCCAGAGACACACCGAGCGAGCCGCCGAATTTTGACGTCTCGCCGACGATGCCGACCTCGTAAGACGTGGCCCCGGTGATGGCCGCGGTGGTGCGGCTCGAGACACCAAGCACAATTGAGCCAGCCCCTTTGAAGTGGTCCACCCACGAAGCCGGAAATCCGATAGGAT
>NZ_JAAGOU010000100.1:0-1016 GCF_010500775.1 Salipiger sp. PrR002 | reverse complement strand
GTAGAGCGTCGTGGCCGCCAGCAGCATGTCGACCGCGGTGAAGACGAACTGCGCCGCCATGAGACCTGGCGTCGGCGCGCGCAGCGTGACGCCCCGCACGGTGATCTCGGTCCTGCGAAAGGCGATCCAGAACAGCAGGCCGGTGACGACGATCACGACGGCCAGCGAAACATAGCGGATCGCCCCTGGCCCGAACGGCAGCAGGTGTCCAAGCGCCAGCGGATGAATGGCCAGCGCGCCGAAGCCGATGATCGTCGCCCCGAAGCCGAAGGCGACCGAGGCGAATGCGGCAATCGCGGCGATGTCCTGTGTGGAAAGTCCAAGCGCGGAATACACCCGGTAGCGCACCGCTCCGCCGGTGATCGGGCCCGCGCCGATGGTGTTGCCGAAGGCATAGCCAAGGAAGCTGCCGAGGGCGACCACCGGGCCCGGTAGGTCCTTTCCAATGTAGCGCAGCGCCGAGCGATCATAGCCGATGAGCGCGGCGTAGCTGGCAAAGGTCGTGAGTACCGCCAGCGCGAGGATATGCCACGGCGTCGCCCTTGCCTGCGTCAGCACGCTGCGCAGGTCGACCGGGGCCAGCAGGCGGTAGAGGGCAAAGGCACCCGCCCCGAAGAGCGCCGCCGTCACGATGTAGGGCAGCAGCGGTTTCACCCGCTGCCAAGGTGTGAGGTGCGCGGTGCTGGCGTCTGTCATGGTCTGTCCCCGATGTCTTTCTGCTGGGAATGGCCAAGGCGGCTTTTCGCAAGCTGTCCGAAAGATTGGCATTTCGCAATCTTCAGTCCGGCCGGCAAAGATTACCGATACCCAATGCGAGCATCATGCGCGGGCAAGCTCCCATGCCCAGATTTCAGGAAACCCGGAAGCAAAGGAGAGTTCGGCATGGAACGGATGAAGGCATTGATCGCGCAGGCGCTGGTCGCAGTTGTGGTCGCTGTGGGTATGGGGCTTGGGCTTGTGGTCATGGGCGTTGCCATGATCGTCGGCCTTGTCATCACGCTTGCCGTTCGGCTCGC
>NZ_JAAGOU010000099.1:0-1085 GCF_010500775.1 Salipiger sp. PrR002 | reverse complement strand
TCCTCCTACGCCCTCACCGTGCAATGCCCCTCGACCCGCGGCATCGTCGCCGCCATCTCCGGCTTTCTGGCCGAGCAGGGCTGCAATATCACCGACAGCGCCCAGTTCGACGATCTGGCCACCGGCAATTTCTTCATGCGGGTCAGCTTCCGCAGCGAGACCGGCGCCGAGATCGCCGCGCTCGAAGAGGCGTTCGCCGCCGTGGCCAAGAGCTTCGGCATGAATTTCGCCTTCCACGACGAGGCGTCGAAGATGAAAGTGGTGGTGATGGTCAGCCGCTTCGGCCATTGCCTTAACGACCTGCTCTACCGCTGCCGCATCGGCGCGCTGCCGGTGGAGATCGTCGCGGTGATCTCCAATCACATGGACTATCAAAAAGTGGTGGTGAACGCCGACATCCCCTTCCACTGCATCAAGGTCACCAAGGAGAACAAGCCGCAGGCCGAGGCGGCGATCATGCAGGTGGTCGAGGACTCGGGCGCAGATCTGATTGTGCTGGCGCGCTACATGCAAATCCTCAGCGACGAGATGTGCCGCAAGATGTCGGGGCGGATCATCAACATCCACCACAGCTTCCTGCCGAGCTTCAAGGGCGCCAACCCCTACAAGCAGGCCTATCAGCGCGGCGTGAAGCTGATCGGCGCGACCTCGCATTACGTCACCGCTGACCTCGACGAGGGCCCGATCATCGAGCAGGACATCGTCCGCGTCACCCACGCGCAATCGCCCGAGGATTACGTCTCGCTCGGCCGCGACGTCGAGGCGCAGGTGCTGGCCCGCGCCATCCACGCGCATGCCCACCGCCGGGTCTTCATCAACGGCGACAAGACCGTGGTCTTCCCCGCCTCACCGGGCAGCTACAGCTCGGAACGCATGGGCTGAAACGCGGCGCTTTTGCCACGCATCCCCGCCCGCGGCACGCTCCGGCCTGCCTCCGGCGGGGATATTTTCATCTAGACGAAGCGGCGAACTACGTCTCTTCGTCTAGACCCAAATATCCCGGGGGAGACGCGCGCAGCGCGGCGGGGGCAGAGCCCCCTACTTCTAGCAGCGCCGCAGGTCGTGCGGCGGGGGCAGCGCCCCCT
>NZ_JAAGOU010000098.1:0-1143 GCF_010500775.1 Salipiger sp. PrR002 | reverse complement strand
CGTCACCGAGATGGAACAGCAGTGATGATAGCTCCCGCGCTGGCTCCGGTCGGTGCGGGACGCTCCGCCCAAAGGGACCGGTCCGTCACGAAGGTTCGCCGCAGCGCGGCGAAAGGCAGGAAAGTCCGCACACCGGTGGTCCGTCGCTGCATCGCCGCAAGCCCGCTCCGAGCCCTTTTGCGACGTTCAGCGCGTCTTGGTTCGGCCAGTCTTTTCGCGACTGCGGCGCTTCGCGGGAGCCCGTGGCCAGGATGTCGCGGCTTTGGAGCGTGTCATCCCTGGCGGCAGTCCCTCTTATCTGGAAACACCTGCGGGCCGGGCATCATCTCCCCTCCGCGCGCCGCCGCCGATCAGGGCAACGACATCTGCCGCGATGCTCAGAAGATTGGCCCGCGGCGGCACCGCGACGTAGATTGGTCGCCAGTCGGGATCGAATTTCTCCTTGAAGGAGCGCAGCCCCTCGAAGTTGTAGAACTGCTGACCATGACGGTAGACCAGCGCTCCGAGCCGGGTCGAGAGCGCCGCGCCACGGCGGACCTCAAGCCCGGAGAGGGGCGCATTGCCCAGCGAAAACTCATCATAGCCCTCGGCAGCGAAGTGCAGCAGCAGCTCGGTGAATAGGAACTCCATCAGCCCGCCCGGGGCATTCTCGGCATGGCGCATCAGGTCGATGGTGGCGGAGGTCTTCGTCTCGGTCAGCCAAAGGTTCGCAAAGGCCACGGTCCGCCCCTCGTGGCGCACGACGGCGATCGGGGCCTGCGACAGGACATCGGGATCAAAAGCGCCGACTGAGAAGCCTTTCTCCGCCCCCGCCTTGGTGGCGAGCCAGCTTTCCGAGATCGCGCGAAGCTCCTCCATGAAACCCGGGGCGAAGGGCGGCTGCAGCACCTCAAAGGACAGCCCGTCGCGCAGCGCCCGGTTGTGCGTGGTGCGCAGGCGCTTGCGCTCTGGACCCTGCAACGAAAAGCCCGGCAGAGGCACCACCGCCTCTTCGCCCAATTTCACCAACCCCAGCCCCATCTCGAGCCAGAGCGGGATCAGGTCCGCGCCCACCGAATAGAAGACCGGGCGCGCATTTGCGGCGTAGGCAGCATCGTGGAAATCCCAGGCGAGAGGGGCAAGCTCCGAAGGCTCTCCGAAGGG